>JBDSTA010000001.1:0-11506 GCA_039928475.1 Gemmatimonadaceae bacterium
GCCGATTGACTTCGCTTCGCGTCCTGCTAAATTTATGTGTCTGTACCAGACCATTCCCCAGTAGCTCAGTTGGTTAGAGCATTCGACTGTTAATCGAAGGGTCGTAGGTTCAAGTCCTACCTGGGGAGCTTTAGAAGTACGACGATGAAAAGAGCGGCCCGCCTCCACGGCGGGCCGTTTGTCGTTTCAGGGACCGCGATCGAGCCCCCGCCGCTCCATCGCGCCCCAGTCCTTCCGCCCCTGGAGGTACTTGAGGATGCCCCGCAGCCGCCAGACCACCGTGAGCTGCCGGTACCCCAAGTTCTCCAGCGCCGCCCACATCACCAGCAGCGCCCGGTCCCGCAGGCCGCTGTAGCGGTGGTACGTGAGCTCCTCGAGCACCAGCGTGAGGAGGCTGAGCAGCAGCCCGAAGCCGTGCGCCAGCGTGAGGAACAGGATCGCGAACTGCCAGTTCACCGCGCCCACCAGCAGCCCGACCACGCAGCCGATCAGACCCACGGCCTCGATCACCGGCGCGAGGAGCTCGACGAAGACGAAATACGGAAACGCGACCATCCCCATCGCGCCGTATCGTGGATTGAACAGCACCGCGCGGTGACGCCACAGCACGTCCGACAGGCCTCGGTGCCAGCGATCGCGCTGGCGGCCGAGCACGCGCGCCGACTCGGGCACCTCCGTCCACGCGACGGGATCGGGCATGAACGACACGTCCCGCTCCACATCGTTGTCATACCCGTAGCGTCGGAGGCGCAGCACGAGCTCCATGTCTTCGCCAACCGTGTCGTGCAGGTATCCGCCAATTCGCAGCACGGCATCGCGACGAAACAGCCCGAAGGCACCGGAGATGATCAGGTTTCCCCCGAGCCTGTTCCATCCGAGCCGGCCGAAGAGGAACGCGCGCAGGTACTCGATGACCTGGAATCCCGCGAGTGGCGTGGTTGGCGCGTTGAGCTCGAGGATGCGCCCGCCCCGAATGGTCGCGCCATTCGCGACGCGGATCGTCCCGCCCGCGGCCACGATGCGGCGGCTCTGCAGGAACGGGCGCAGCATGCGCTGGAGCGAGTCCTGCTCGATCAGCGTATCGGCGTCGATCGAGCACACCAGGTCGGCGGTGGAGAAGTTCAGCGCGACGTTGAGCGCGTCCGCCTTGCCGCCATTCTCCTTGTCCACCACGAGCAGGTTCGGATGCAGCGTGGACCGGTAGAGCTGGCGAACGGGCTTCGTGGGAATCTGCTGGTCGTACACCGTGTGCACGGGCGCGAGCTCGAAGCGGCGCTTGAGCACGTCCATGGTTTCGTCGGGCGAGCCGTCATTCACCACGACGACCTCGAGATTCGGGTAGAGCAGCGCCAGGAACCCGCGCACGCTGTCCTCGATGGTCGCACTCTCGTTGTATGCCGGCGCCAGGATGCCGATGCGCGGCACCGCCGGTGAGCCCAGGAGTCGCGAGCGCGACTCGCCGCGCACGCTGAGCGCATGTTCCCACATCTCGCGCGCCGCGGACGACAGCAGCAGCAGGTAGAAGCTGTTGACGGCGACGAAATACACCAGGACGACCCACTCGAGGTCGCGCAGCCCTGCGAGGATGACGTTGGTCACGCTCACGTGCGTGCCGCCTCGCTCGCGAGCGCGAAGTCGAGCGTGTAGCGCGCGGCGCGCTGCGACACGTCCGTTCCCGATCGCAGGGCGCGGCGCAGCAGCAGCACGCCGGGCGCGCCGAGCTTCCAGAGTGCGATGGCCGCGCGACGACGGACTTCCCACTCCGGGTCGTCGAGCAGCGCCGAGATCATCGGCCCCGCCGGCCAGTATTCGAGCGACGCCAGCGCGTCCGCCGCGGTCCAACGCACGTCCGGGGCGACATCGCCTAGCATCAGGCCCAGCCGCTCGGTCGCGCGCGGATTGCCGATGGCGCCGAGGAGGGTCGCCGCGAGCACGCGCACGCGCGGGCTCGCGTCGGTTGAGCGCGTCAGCGCGACGTCGAGGAAGCGGTGCCCACCAAGGGACGATGCGACCTGCAGCAGCGCCTCTGCCGTGACGGCGTCGTCCGTCGCGAGATGCGCAGCGACGACGTCCTCGGCGGCGCGCCCACCACGCATCAGCGTGTCCCTCGCGGCGAAGCGGCACACTTCGGCATCGTCGCGCAGCAGCGGCACCACGAGCTCGAGGTCCGCCGGAGCGCCGTGAATGGCGATGATCTCCGCGCCCGCGGCGCGAACGAGCGGATGCGCGTCGCGCAGGAGCACGGGCGCATCCTGCGCCGAGATGTCGCAGAGGTTGAGGAGGCGCGCGCCCTCGAGGCGCTTCCACCATCGCGGGCTGGCAATGAGCTCGCGCGCGGTGTCGATGAGGCCAAGTTCGCGCGCAACGCCCGTCAGCAACGCGCGATCCTCGCCCGACAGCATGCGCGCGAGCTCGACGAAGAGCCGCGTCTGTCGTCGCCGCGAGAGGTGTGTCAGCTGCGCGATCACCTCGGCACCCACGTTCTGTTGCGCGAGCGACGTGACGAGCGCGCGGCGGGCCGGCTCGAGCGCGCGTTCCCGGCGCTCGACCGCGACGCGCAGTGCCACGGCGTGCACGAAGATGACGAGTATCGCGGCGAGCGTCAGGACCCCGATGGCCGGCAGCAGCACGAGCACGGCGCCGGCAACGGTCACCCTTGCGGCCGCTCCTGCTCCACCGCGCGTCGAATGCGCTGCATGAGCACCGGGATGCTGAACGGCTTGGCGACGTGGTCCACGGCACCCAGCTCCAGCGCCTCCACCACCTCGCGCTCGGTGGAGCGCAACGTCAGCATGATGACACGCGAGGTGCGCGTGACGCCATCGCGGTTGAGGAGGCGCAGCACGGTAAAGCCGTCCTGTCCGGGAAGGCCGACGTCCAGCACGATGACCTTCGCCCGCACAGACGGCACTGACCCGCCCAGCTGCTTCGTCGCGGCAGCGCCGTCACCGATGCTGAGCGTGCGATAGCCGCGGCTCGCGAGGGAATGCATGAGGAGCTCGACCAGCACGGCGTCGTCGTCCACGATGACGACGTCGTACTCCTCGGTCGCGCTCACGCGCACCTCGGTTGGCGCCGGGACCTTCGATGCATCACGCGTGGACCGCCGCGCCCACTCCTGCCGCCCGATGCGCGCGAGCAGTTCCTGCGGCGAGAAGGGCTTCGGAATGAAGTCGTCGGCGCCCGCGGCGAACGCGAGCGCGCCCACGTCGTTGCCCGCGCGCGCGGACACCACGATCACGACGAGACCCGACCACTCGGACGACGCACGGATCGCTCGGCACAGCTCGAGCCCCGTCGCGCCGGGCATGTCGATGTCGAGCACCACGAGGTCAGGCCGCACTCGCGTGAGCGCCGGCCATAACGCGAGCGGATCTGACAGCGCGGTCACCGCGAAATGATCGGCATTGAGCATCGACTCGAGCGCCGCGAGCTGGTACGGGTCGTCGTCCACGACGATCACGGTGCGCTGCACCTCGGGCGCCCGCTCGAGCGCATCGGCGATCTCTGCGGCCATCACGGCGGGATCGCTGCTTGCCTCCAGGAAGAGCTTCACGCCCGCGCGCGCGGCGCGAATGCGGTTCGTGAACTCTTCCGCACCGGCGCATGCGAGGAGCACGCGCTCGGGCTCGCGCGCGTGAACGCGCTCGAGCGCATCCCACCGCGCGGGCGCGTCGTCCGTGAGGTCCACCATGAATGCCGTGCGCGGCGTGAGGATCGCCTGTGCCGCCGCTTCGCTGTCCACCACCACCGCATGACAATTCCGCGCGCCAAGCGCTGCGACCAGTTGCTTGACTGCGCCCTCGTCAGTACTCCAGACGACGACGGCCACCTCGGCGGGTTGCCCTGGGGCGTTCGCCTCGCGTTGCGGAGCGAGCTCCATCGGCTGTTCGAGCAGGTCGCGCAACCGCACAGCGATCTGCGATAGCCGCAACATCTCGGCGCGGCCGAGTTCACGGTCGCCGGCGAGCAGTTGTTCGGCCTCGCGCGCGAGGTCGGTGGCCTCGTGATAGCCGAAGGTGCCGGCCGTGCCTGCGAGCTTGTGGGCTTCCTGCTCCGCATGCCGGCGCGCGTCCGTGGATAGCGTGCCCGCAACGAGCGCCATCGCCGCGTCCTCGACGACCGTGACGCGCTCGAGGATCGCATCGCGCGAGCGCTCCCAGATTCCCGCGAGGGCCGCCATCAACTTCGCCCGCGACGGGGGGACGGTCACCGCACGCTACTCGACCACGAACTCGCTCACTCGCTCACGGACGCGGCGCGCGGAGTCGTTGAGCATGTGACTCGTCGCCTCGAGCTCCTCCACGGACGCCGACGTCTCTTCCGTCGCCGCCGCGACTTCCTGCGCCGAGGCCGCGTGGCTCTGCGCCGTGTCGCCCGCCTTGTTGATCGCCTCCTCGACGAGCTGGATCGCGGCGGCATTCCCCGACACCGCCTCCGATACACGCGACGAGGCATCTTCCACGCGCTCGACCGCCACCTGGATCTGCGCGAGCGCCTGTCGTGCGGCGTCGGCGACCTTCGTGACGTCCTTCATCTGCATCGTGCCGCTCTCCACCGCGCGCGACGTCCCGAGCACACCTTCGCGAATGCGGTTCACGTTCGCCGTCACCTCGTGCGCCGCGCGTGAGCTCTGCTCCGCGAGCTTGCGCACCTCGTCGGCGACGACCGCGAATCCGCGGCCTGCATCGCCGGCGCGCGCTGCCTCGATGGCCGCGTTCAGCGCGAGCAGGTTCGTCTGCGATGCGATCTCGGAGATCGTCGTCGCAAAGTCGTCCACGACGCCGAGCGAGTCCCGCAGCCCGTTGATCTCCGTGGCGCTGCGGTCGAACACCTCGCGTGCCGCGAGCAGCGTATCGACCGCGCGGCCGATCTCCTGCGCCGTACCCGTGGCGGACATGCGGATCTCGTGGCCGCGCTGCTGGCTCTCGCGCACCGCCTCGTCGATCGTCTTGCCCGACGCCGCGAGCTGCGCCACCGCGCTCCCTGCACCCGTGAGCACGTCGAGCTGGAGTCCCGCGCCGTGGGCCATCTCCGTGACGGCCGTGGCCACGTGCTGTGTGCTGTCCGACGCGCCACCGGCCGCGGCCGTGAGCTCCGCAGCCGCCGAGGCGACTTCATCGGACTGCCGCTTCATCTCGGCCAGGAGTCCGCGCAGCCGCTCACGTGCCTGGTCGAACGCCGTGGCGAGCGCCTCGTACTCCTCCGCCCCGAGCGTCTCACGCTGCAGGTCGCTGCGCCGGAGGTCGCCCCGGCCGAGGGCGAGCAGGTCGCGCGTGAGCGCATCGAGCGGGCGCGTGACGGCACGGGAGGTAGTCACCGCGGACATCACGCCCACCACGAGCGCCGCGAGGATCACGAACGCGAGCAACGCGATGTTGTTCCGCATCGTGTCCGAGGCCTCCTGCTGCCGCTCGCCCAGGCGCTTCGCGCCTTCCTGCCGCAGCGCCTCGAGCGTCTTGTCCACTTCCTCCAGCGCGCTCGCCGTCTTGCCGAGGATCGCGGCGGCATCGGCGGGGCGGCCCACGACATTGTAGGCGTGCGCAGCACCGATGCCTGCCTCGACCGTCGCCTGGAGGGTGCCGAGATCCTTGAGCTTCTGGCGCTCCACGGGCGACAAGGCGTCGAGCTTGATGGCGTCGCGGCGCAGCTTGTCCGCCTCGTCGGCGAGTGCCGAGTAGCGCGCCTCGTCAGCCTGGCTGTTCGTGTTGAGGTAGCGCATGCCCGCGGCCGTCTCACGCAGGATGCGGAATGCCACCTGCTGCATGGTCTCCTGCTGGAGCCGCATGTCGCCGACGAGCGCCTCGTTGCGCGCGCCCGCGCGCATGAGGCCGTAGCCCGCCAGCAGTCCCGCCGCGAGGATGAGCGCGAGCGTGATGCCGAATCCGGCGCGGAGCCGGCCGCGAATCGTGCGCAGCAGGGTCATCGTGCCACCTGCGCGACGACCACCGGCTTGTTCACCGCGTCATGATTCTTGTCGAACGAAATGGGCCCGGCAACGCCCGCATACGCAGGCTCGCCGTTGCCGATGGATTCGAGATAGTCGCGGATCTTCGCGCGGTCTGGTCCGACCTTGAGTGCAGCACGCCCGATCAACATTGCGGCGTCATAGGCGAGCGCTGCGCGCTGGTCCGGCTCTTCGCCATGGAAGGCCGCGCGATACGCCGTGATGAAGGCCTTCGCCTCCGTCGTGGTCGCACTGCGCGCGAGGAAGAACGCCGCGTAGCGCGCATTCGGGAACTCGGCCGCATTGGCCTCGAGTCCCGACGTCGCATCGCCGCCAAGGAGCGGGATCGTCACGCCAACCGCGCGCAGCGCGCGCAGGGCGAGCACCGCGTCCTCCGTGCTGCCGGGGAAGAGGATGACGTCCGGCTTGAGCTGCTTGATGTAGGCCGCATACGCATCCCAGGGCGTGACCCCGGCCACGTAGGGATCGCGCTCCACGATGACGCCGCGTCCCTCGCGGTACGCCTCTCCGAACGATTTCGACCAGTCCTTGCCATACGCATCGTTGCGATAGATCACGCTCGCCCGCGCCGCCTTCAGTGAGTCGAGTGCATAGCGCGCGAGGACACGGCTGGTCTGCACGTCGCTCGGGCACACGCGAAAGAGCCAGCGGCTCGCGCCGGAGAGCGCGGGGCTCGTGCCGGTGGGCGAGATGGCCACGACGGCATCACGTCCGCCATTCTTCGTGTCCGCGTACTCGCCGATGGCGTCGAGCGTCGTGCCGCTCTCCGGGTGACCGACGACGCCCACCACCGACGGATTACTGCGCAGCGTATCGGCGATCCGGATTGGATCGCTGATGTCGGGTGAACCCTTGATCACCTGGAAAGGCGGACCGCCGTTGCGCTGCGCATTCAGCTGCTCGACCGCGAGCTGGACGCCGTTGTAGATGGTCTGCATCCCCGCACGCTTCGGGTCGAGCGCGACACCGATACCAATTACGCTCCCGCCGGATGCGCCTCGCGAGCAGGACGCGAGGCCAACGGTGGAGACGAGCAGCGCGAACGTGGCGGCCAACCGCTGGACGCGGGAAGAAATGACGTGCATTGCGACGGTCTGAAGAGCGGAAGGCGGGGGCTTCGTCGCCCGAGAACAGTATGGCATTCGCGCCTGTGGGCGCAACGGGGTACGCGATCGTGCAACGGTGGCTTTCGCCTCTGCGACGCGACTATCTTTCGCCCGCCGCCACACGCCCCCGACACGATCGTGCATGCCAGGTAAAGACGATACATCCGGACCGACGCCACTCATCGGCGTCATCATGGGCAGCCGCAGCGACCTGCGCATCATGTCGGTTGCCGCCGAGTTGCTCACCTCGTTCGGCATCGCACACGAAGTACAGATAGTCTCGGCACACCGGACCCCGGAGTTGATGTTCGAGTACGCGCGCGCCGCGGAATCGCGCGGACTCGAGGTGATCATTGCCGCTGCCGGTGGCGCCGCGCACCTCCCGGGCATGGTGGCGGCGAACACCATCCTCCCCGTGCTCGGCGTCCCCATGCCGGCCACCCAGCTCAACGGCGTGGATGCCCTGCTCTCCATCGTGCAGATGCCGAAGGGCATTCCCGTCGGCACGCTGGCCATCGGCGAGCCTGGCGCAGCCAACGCCGCGCTCCTCGCGATCGCCATCCTGGCGACGAGCCGCCCGGCGCTGCGCGAACGCCTGCGCGCCTGGCGCGACGAGCGCACTGCCGCCGTGCTCGCGGATCGCGACGTGACGTCCACCTGATGGCCATCCTTCCCCCCGCCACCATCGGCATCCTCGGCGGCGGCCAGCTCGGACGGATGACGGCGCTGGCGGCGCGATCGATGGGCTACGGCGTGCAGGTGCTCGACCCCAGCGCGGACTGTGCGGCGAAGCCCGTCGCGGATCGTGTCGTCACCGCCGCGTTCACCGACGCCGAGGGCGCCGCGTCACTCGCTCGCGAGTGCTCGGTCATCACGCTCGAGATCGAGCAGATCGGCCCCGACGCGCTGGACGCGGCGCTGCGACATGCGCCGGTGCGGCCGTCGCCCGCGGTGCTGTCCATCGTGCGCGATCGCGCACGGCAGAAGGCGTGGCTCGCGTCCATCGGTGTGCCCATCGGCGCGTATTCGCTGGTCGAGCAGCACACGGACCTCGACGACGCGCTGCGCACGCACCGCGCATCGCTCTTCGTGAAGAGCTGCGAGGGCGGCTACGACGGCCGGAGCCAGCTGCGCTTCGCCGCGGGCGACGACGCCGCGTCGGCGTTCGAGTCGCTCGGCCGCCGGCGCGCCGTCGCCGAGGAGGCTCTCGATCTCGCGTTCGAGCTGAGTGTGCTCGTCGCCCGCCGCCCCTCCGGCGAAACAGTCGTGTATCCGCCCGCCGTGAATCATCACGAGCGGCAGATCCTCGCGTGGAGCGTGCTTCCCGGCGAGCTCGATCCCGCTGTCGCCGCACGCGCGCGCGAGATCGCGGTGAGCATCGCCGAAGCGCTGGAGCTCGAGGGCATCCTCGCCGTCGAGATGTTTCTCCTCACGGACGGGCGGCTGCTCGTGAACGAGCTCGCGCCGCGTCCGCACAACTCGTATCACGCGTCGGAGCTCGGCTGCCCGACGAGCCAGTTCGAGCAGCTCGTCCGCGCCGTGTGCGACCTTCCGCTCGGCGCGGTCGAACCGGTCCGGCCATCGGCCATCGTGAACATCTTCGGGGACAGCTGGCTCGATGGCCGCACGCCGGCGTTCGACAGTGCGCTGGAAATTCCCGGCACGCGCCTGTTCCTGTACGGGAAGAGTGGTCCACGCGCGGGCCGGAAGATGGGGCACATCGGCGCCGTCGGCTCGACGATCGCGGAAGCGCTGGAGCGAGCACAGGCGGCGTTCGCGCGACTTTGAGCGCGTCGGGCTATCTATCGGGCACCTCCCTTGCGACGAGCTGACGTCATGGCAACAGAACTGGCCGTTTCCCCATCGGACGCATCACCCGACGCGCCCATCGCGCTCCTTGCCGCACTCGGCGGTGGGCTCCTGCTCGGCACACGGTCGTCGGAACCCTCCGCGACTCGCTCGCTCTCGACCGTCGTCGGGCTCGCGTTGCTCGGCGTCGCGGCGCACGGACCGGTCGCACGCGCGCTTCAGCGCGCCGGCACCAAGCGACGCGCGGGGGCGATACGGTTCTCATTCGTCGTCGAGCAGCCGGTCGAGCAGGTGTTCGCGTTCTGCGCCGACTTCGAGAACTTCCCGCGCTTCATGAGCTCACTCCGCGAAGTGCGCGACTCCGGCGACGGACGCTCGCACTGGTGCGCCAGCACGCCCGCGGGCAGAACCGTCGAGTGGGATGCGGTGACGACGAAGTTCGTCACCAACAGCGTCATCGGATGGCGCAGCGACGCGCGTTCGCCCGTGAAGATGACGGGGCTGCTGCGCTTCCATCCGGAGGAGGGCGCTACCTGCGTGAAGGTGCAGATCGATTACGGCGTCGCTGGAGGGAATTTCGCCGATGCGCTCGCGGCGCTCGCGCGTCCAAAGCGCGGGAACCAGATCGAGCGCGAGATCCGGGATTACTTCGCCACGAAGTGATGCTCAGGGCGCGACAGCGCGGTCGGTCGCGCGACGTCCCTCGCGACGACGCTCTTCAGCCTCGTCGCCGCTCGCCTGACCTGCCTTGGTGCGGCTCGCCTCGAACAACCTGAACGGCGGCCTGTCGGGATACGAATCCTTGAGCACCTGAAGGCACACGTTGTAGACCGGGATGCCCGTGCTGGAACGCCCCTCGGGCGCGCCCTTGTGCGCGTGGCCGTGAAACACCGCGTCCACCTCGAACCGCGTCAACGGCTCCTCGAGCCGGCTCGACCCGAGCCACGGGAATATCTCGACAGGCTCCCCCTCCACGGTCTCGCGGATCGGCGCGTAGTGCAGCAGTGCGATGCGGCAGGGTGTCGTGAGCCGAGCGAGCGCCGACTCGAGCTTCAGCGCTTCCTGCACGGCCTCCTGCACGAACAGCTTGATCGACGGCTCGCCCCACGGCCCGAGCGCGCCGCGGCCGAATCCACCCGCGAAGCCCTTCACGCCCGCGAACCCGATGCCGAGCACCTCGACCGCGTCGCCGTCGAGCAGGTGGACGCCGGCGGTGGTGAGGATGTCGCGCACGTCGTCCACCTGGTCACCCTCGTAGTCGTGATTGCCGAGCACGGCAACGACGGGGATCTTCACCGCAGTGGTGAGGTCGCGCGCGAGCACGCGCGCTTCCTCGGCAAGCCCGTAGTCGGTGAGGTCGCCGGGAATGACGAGGATGTCCGCACTCTCGGTGATCTGCGCGAAGAGCGGCTGGAGCAGTCCCTGCGACGTCTTCGAGTAGTGGACGTCGCTCACGGCGGCGATGCGTACGATGTCTGAGGCCATGCGGGCCTTACTGAAGGTTTCGGGCCACGGGCACGTGAGAGGCGAATGAGCTAGCCCCACTCTTGCAAACCGCCCCCGCCATGGCTGGCCAATCCACGCTCGATGCGTCCGCGCAGGACACCAACACCTTCTATCGCCGCACACTTCACGTGTTGAGCGATGCCGGCGTGCCCTTTCTCGTGGGTGGCTCGCATGCCTTCCTCGAGTACACGGGGATCGTCCGCAACACGAAGGACTTCGACCTCTTCCTGCGGCGCGCGGACTTCGATCGCGCCATCGAAGCGCTCGGCGCAGCGGGCTATCGCACCGAGCTCACGTTCCCGCACTGGCTCGGCAAGGCGTGGCAGCATGACGACTTCGTCGACCTCGTCTTCAGCTCGGGCAACGGCATCTGCCACGTGGACGATGGATGGTTCGAGCACGCGGTGGAGACGCAGGTGCTCGGCATGCCGGTGAAGATCGTGCCGTGCGAGGAGCTGCTGTGGCAGAAGAGCTTCGTGATGGAGCGCGAGCGCTTCGACGGCGCGGACATCGCGCACATCCTGCGCACGCGTGCGGGAGCGCTCGATTGGCCGCGCGTCCTTGCGCGCTACGGCGACAACTGGCCTCTGCTCTACTCGTACCTGGTGTTCTTCACCTTCGCGTATCCCAGCGAGGTGGCATCATTGCCCGCCGGTGTGCTCGACGAGCTCGCACGTCGTCATGCGGAGCTGCGTGCGTCGCCGTGGCAGGACCGCGTGTGTCGCGGCACGCTCGTGAGTCGGGGGCAGTACCTGCTCGACATCGGGCAGTACGGATTTGCCGACGCGCGGCTGGCACCGCGCGGCGGCATGTCACCCGAGGACGCGATCTACTGGACCTGGGCCATCGACCACGTGAAGTGACGCGTGGTCAGCGCGACGCCGTCTGCAGGCCGGGCGTCTGCGTCGCGGGCAGCGACCGCAGGTACATGTAGAGCGCACCGATCTCGTCGTCGCTCATGTTCTTGAGCACGCGCCACGGCATCGCGTCGTTCACCGGCACACCGCTCGGCCGCTTCCCCTCGCGCAGCACGCGCGCGAAGTCCTGCTCCGACCAGTCCTTGATCGCGCCGGCCGGCGTCAGGTTGGCCGCCGGCGGCCAGTCGGGCGGACCATCG
>JBDSTA010000002.1:0-11887 GCA_039928475.1 Gemmatimonadaceae bacterium
GCGCGTTCGCCGCGCTGCGGCGATTGCCTCCTCGCTGACGTCTGCCCGTCGGCGCTCGTCTAGCTCTTATCGCCTCTCCAGCTCACACACGACCAAATGATCCGCACTGCACGTCTTGCGTTCGCGCTCCTCGCGACGATCTCGCTCGTCACGGCCTGCGCCGCCAACCCCGATCCGGAGCCGGAGCTCATCCCCGAGATTCCGGTGCGCGTCGCGCCTCCGGTCGGCGCCCTCGCGCCGGGCGACTGCCCGGAGGCCGTACGTCGCGCCACCGCGAAGCCGGACATCGAGGTGGACCGCCTCGCCTCGCCCAAGGCGAATCTCGGTACCGCGCTCCAGGACCGCGCAATGCCGGCCGCGGTGCGACGCTCGAAGTACAATGACGTACGCGTCTCGGTGATCATCGATACGCTCGGCAAGCCGAACATGTCCACGTTCACGGTGGTGAAGACCACGCACCCGTGGCTCGCGACGAAGTTCAAGTCGTCCATCGCGAAGTGGACGTTCGAGCCCGCGCAGCTCGCCGGATGCAAGGTGCCGCGCGTGTGGCTCGGCGTGCTGACGTCCGGCAAGCCACCCGCTGCGGCGAAGACCTGACGCTACTGCACCCGCAGCACCGCGATGCCGATGGTGGATGACGGATTGAGTGTGCCACCACCGGATGCGCGCAGGTTCAGCAGCTGCGTGCCCGCCGCGCCGCTGCCGCTGATCTTGAGGAGCATCGCGCCGCCGCCTCGCAGCGGGCTCACGCTCAGCGAGAAGGACGACGCGAAGTTCGTCTTGCGCAGCGCAAGCGGCTCCGCCGGCGGCGGCGACACGAGCTCGCGATAGCCGAGGTACACCGCGGGCAGGTTCCAGCTCGGGATGGTGTACGGCGCGGCGATGCCGGGCATGTCGTCCGCCGCAAGCGCGAGCGTGAACTGCGAGAGGAGCTCGGGCCACGTCTTGCCGGACACCGCCGTCACGTTGTCGACGCCGAGCACGTTGTAGTTCTTCACGATGGACTGGAGGAACGTGGCCTCGCTGCCACCGCCATAGGTGTCCGTGAGCCAGCGCGTGAACAGCCACGAGCTTCCGTAGATGTCGTTGTCGTCGGCGCCGCTGAGGATGGTCTTCTGCTCGATGTTCTGTAGGAAGTCTGCGAGAAAGAGGAAGTGGTTCGCCATGACGATGTTGCCCTGGCCGCACCCCGACACGCCGGGCCGTACCTCGCAGCGGAGCGAGCCGTCGTAGTCCGCATTGCTCCGCCATGAGTTGCCGTGGATCGCGCGGCCGTAGAGCTCACTCGCCTGCTGCGCGGTGGCCTCCTCGAGCCACACTGCCTCGTTCGATGTCACCAGCACGGGCGTCGCGGCGCGCTCGGCGAACGCGACGATGTGCTTCGACTCGTGGATGATCGTGCTCGGCATCTGCCGCCTCCACTGCGGCCGGCCGTTGAGCGACGTGCTCGACGCGGTGGTGTCGGTGACCGCGCGCGCATAAATTTCCGCGGTGTTCGTGCCGTTCACCGAGGGATCGTCCGTGGGCAGGTAGAGGTCGCACGAGTGCACGAAGCCGAGCAGGTTGGCGCCGAGGGCGTTCACCTGCGGGGTGAAGAGCATGATGATGCGGCCGTTCTTGTCCGTCTGGGCATCGAACGCCAGCGGGTCGCCGAAGCTCTGGAGCAGCGGGAACGACACGTCCTCGAACTCGCGCGCGAGCGCGATCATGTCCGCGTCGATCTTTCCGGCGAGCGCGCTCGCCTGGTCCTCGAGCACGATGGCCTTGGGGCCGACGTAGACGACGCGCGCCGTGACCGGTGTCGAGGCGGCGACGGTGCACGCGTTGAAGTGGAAGTTGATCGTCGCCGTGGCGCCCACCGTCGTGGGCACGGGGATGCTCGCGGCGCGCAGCGCCGAGCGCGGACGCTTCGGCGCGCCGAGGCGCTTGATGAGGTCGAAGCCCTCCTCGAGGTGCTCGAGGTGGTCGTGCGCCTCCTGCGCGACCGCCGCGTCGATGGGCACGCGCACCGGCGTGGGCGCGGGGATCACGGTGCGCACGGCCTCGGGCACGGGGAAGCGCGACGCGAGCGCGCCGGTGCCCGCATCGCCATTGAGCTGGAAGCTCGCGTTCGCGTTGAGCGTGCGACCCGCGTTGAAGACGCTGACGATGTACGTGCCGTTGGCCGCGAGCTCGTTGCAGCCCACGGCGCCGGAGTTGGCGAGCTCCATGTAGCTCGCGCCCACGGCGAGCGTGCGCGTGGTCGCCACGCGCAGCACCTGCTTCTGGCTGGACGCGCCGCCGACGGTGGTGATCTCCACGTCCACGGGCTTCGTGCTCTGGCAGGGGACGCTCGTGGGCACGTTGACGGTGAGCTGCGTCGCCGTCGCGGCGGTGACCGTGGCCGCGATGCCCGCGACGAACACGTTGTTCTGTGAGGGCGTGGTGAGGAAGCCGGTGCCGGTGATGGTCGCCGGCGCGCCGGGAACGAGTGTGGCAGGGCCCACAGCGGTGATCGAGGGCGCCGCCGCGCCGGCGGGCGCCGCGACGACCAGCGCAATCGTGTTCGTGATGCCCTCACTCGATGCCGTGATGGTCGTCGAGCCGGGGGAGAGCGGCGTGAGCGTGCCGGCATTCGTGATGGTCGCGACGCGTGTGTTGCTCGACGTCCATCCCACGAAGCGACCCGCGAGGTCGCCGCCGTTCCTGTCCTTGAGGGCGGCCGTGAGCACGAGTGGCGTGCCCGCGACGACCGCGGCGGACGGCGCAGCGATGGCCACGCTGGTGACCGCCAGCGGCTGCACGTTCACGAACGCGACGCCGCTCTTGCCATCCACACTTGCGCTGATGTTCGCCGTCCCGACAGCGACGCCCCGCGCGACACCGCTGCTCGCGTCGACCGTCACGATGCTCGGCGTCGCGGAGCTCCAGGTGACGACCTTGGACGACATGACCACGCCGTTCTGGTCCTTCACCTGTGCGCTGAGCGTCGTCGTGGCGCCCAGCTCCACCTGCGTGGCGCTCGGCGTCACGGCGATCGTGGTGACGACTGGCGAGTTGTCCACCGGAGGAGGCTTGGTGCCTTCGCCACCCCCGCATGCGACGAGCGCGACGACGAACGCGAGCGAGATGGGCAGCGAGCGAGACGGCATGACCGGGGGGTTGTCGGGGTGACTGCTCAACGTACGGTGTTCACGCATGCGTTCGGCGTCGCAAGGCCGACCGCCGCGCGCAGCGTGAGGATCACGTCGCCTGCGTCGATGGAGCCATTGCAGTTGGCGTCGCCGCGCGGATACGCGACGGTGCCGGTGGGAAGCGACCCGACGATCGCCTGCTGGATGAGCAGCGCGTCGAAAGCATCGACCTTCCCGTCCTGATTCACGTCACCACGAAGGACTCCTGCCTCAACGCCCACTGTATACGCATGGATCCCGCGTCCGTATGTACCGG
The DNA here is from genome assembly GCA_039928475.1 of Gemmatimonadaceae bacterium. GTDB lineage: Bacteria > Gemmatimonadota > Gemmatimonadetes > Gemmatimonadales > Gemmatimonadaceae > AG11. The sequence continues at coordinate 3,430 of JBDSTA010000002.1, forward strand.
CGATCACCTGCTTGATACCCGGGAGGTAGATCAGGTCCTGGACGATGACGTTCGGCAGGCCGGCGGGGCCCGGCTGCCAGGTGATGCCATCGTCCGTCGTCTGGTAGACACCCACGTCCGTCCCCACCATGTATCCGAGGCCCGGGATGAAGACGGCCGCGTTCGCCGGGGCGTCGATCAACCCGCCGCTGATGTCCCGCCAGGCGGTGCCGCCGGTGGTCGTCTCGAACACGTGGCCGGTGCCGAAGCCCGAGAAGGTGACGAGGGCGTGGGTGGCGTCCGAGGGGTCCACGACCACGCGCGTCACGGTGCGATTGGGCAGGCCGGTGATGACCGCCGTGAACGACAGGCCGCCGTCGCGGCTCACCTGCACCATGCCGTCGCTCGCGCCGGTGTAGATCGTGAGGGGATCCGACTTCGCCACCGCGACGGTGCGCACGGTGCCGGTCGCCTTGGTGAGGTCCGACGTCAGTGCCGTCCACGTGCTGCCCTCGTTCACGGACCGGTAGAGGCGGTGCGTGGCGAAGTAGAGCGTGGTGGGCGTGACGGGATCCATGATGAACGGCGGGATGAACGCGCCCCGGTCGGTGTGATCGATGCCCGTGACGCGGAACGTGGACGACGTCGCATCCTTCCGGACGATGTACGCGCCCGCCGAGCTCCACTGCGCTTCACCGTACACGATGGACGGATTGGCGTAGTTGACGATGGTGTATCCGCCGTCGCCTCCCGTGAAGCCGTTCCACACCGGCGAGCCGGAGAAGATGTGCGTACCGTTGTCCTGCGAGCCGCCCATCACCTTCGAGCCATCGGGCGCGGCGGCGATGCCGGGGTAGTACTGCGTGATGGAGAGCCCCGCATTGCGGCTCGTCCAGGTGTCGCCCGCATCGGTGGACACGAACACGCCACCGTCGGTCCCGGCGTACATCACGTCGGGATTCCGCAGGTCGAACACGATGCTGTGCCAGTCGCAGTGGATCTCCATGGCCATGGGGCGGAAGCTCACGCCGCCATCGGTGGACCGGTAGGCACGAATCCCCGCAAGGAACACCTTATTCGCGTCGCGCGGATCCACCGCGATGGCGAGGTCGTAGCTGCCCTGCCCGCCGAAGTCGCCTCGCGAGTCACCCGTGTACACGCCGCTCGCGGCCACGGTCGTCCACGACGACGACGCGTCATCCCACACGAAGAGTCCGAGGAGGCGCGAGTTGCTGCGATTCGCGACGAGCGCGTAGATGCGATCCGGCGCCGCCGCACTCGCGGCGAGCTCGATGCGCCCCACCTGCGTCGGGTCCGTGCCGGGAAAGATGGGCAGCGGCGTCCACGACACGCCGGCATTCGCCGAGCGGTACACGCCGCGACGCGCGGCATTGCTGGCGTCGCTGTTGCCGGCGAACATCACACCCGACCGGGTGGGATGCGCGACGACGCTGGCCGTGGTGCCCGTGAGGACGATGCTCCACGTCGCGCCCGCATCGCCGGAGCGGAACACGGCGGTGTTCGTCGCCGCGACGAGCACCGTCGCGCCCTGCTGCGTGCCCGCCGCGCGCTGGACGAGGATGCGCGCGAAGGCGACGGAGCCGCCGGTCGAGAAACGGAACGCACTGGCGCCGAGCGTGGTCCAGCTCGCGCCGCCGTCGGTGGAGCGGAGCATGCCGCAGCCGCTGCTGCCGGCGTTGTACTCGCCCGTGCCGGCGTAGATGACGTTCTCGTCCTGCGGGTCGCGGCTCACCGCGCCGGTCGTGAGCGCACACTGCGCGTCCGTGAGCGGCGACCACACGCCGAACGTGGACTTCCACACGCCGCCCGACGCCGTCGCGATCACCAGCGGCCCGCCACTCGCACTCGGCGCGACGCCCGTGACGCGCCCCGCGTCCACCTGCGGGCCGGAGTTGAAGAAGCCGTTGTCGGCGCCGAAGAAGCCGTTGGGCCCGAGTGACCGCCAGCCACCAGCCAGCGACGACATGCCGGACATGCTGCGCAGGCCGGCGAACGACTGCGATGCCGCGAGCCGCGCGCGGAGCATCGCCTCGTACGGCCGCGTGCGCGACGGATAGCTGCGCTGCGCCCAGAAGTAATCGTCGCGCGCCTCGAGATCCTCACCGGGCTCGCCGCGCCGCTCCTGCGCGTGCGCCAGCGCCGGCAGGCAGGCGACCAGCGCCGCGGCGACGACGATGCGATGCAGCGCCCTCACCGGAACACCCGCATCACCAGGGCATTGCTCCGTCCACCCGGCGTCTCCACGCGCACGGCATAGTCGCCCGTCGCGAGTGGCATGGGCGGCGCCTCTCCCCCGGAGTCGATCACGTCGGGGATCGTGAACACGATGCGCGTGCCGGCGTCGTTCGCGCGTACGTGACGCATCGCGCCGTGCCCGAAGTGCACGATGTTCTCGGCAGCGTCACCGGCGTGGAATGCCGAGCCGGTGAGCGTCACCTCGACCACGGCGCCGGGCACGAGCTGCACGGAGTCCGGCGACATGCCTGCGAGCACGGGCGCGCCGTCGTCCGCGCGGCGCTGTGGCGCGCATGCGGATGCGAACATGAACAGCGCGGCGAGTGCGCGTCTCACGGCTGCACCGTCGCGCGATCCACCGTGTGCATCTCGTCCACCACCACCTGGAGCGCCGCGGTGCCGTTCGCGCGTAGGACGATGAAACGATAGGCTGCGAGTTGTCCGGCAGTGAAGCCGTTCGTCGCCGCGCCCGCAATGCGGATGAGCCCCGGCCCGGCGTTCGACACGCGCATGAATCCGTCGTCGATGGGCAATTCCCGATCGAGGCGGAGCGACGACGTGTCATAGCTGATGCGCGCCGTGAAGCTGCCCACCACCGCCGGCGCCTCGAGTCCGCTCTGCGCGAACACGTCCACGCTCGCGCCCACCGCTGCGGAGGAATCGGAGAGTGCGAGCCGCGCGCGCGACGGCGGCGGGGTCACCGGCGAGTTGGTCGTCGCGCGCTCGGTACACGCGAGTGCGAGCGCGGCTGCACTCGCCAGCACGAGCATGGAGCGGAGGTTCTTCATGGGACGATCACCGGAATGCGCGTGGAGGTCGTGCGCGCGAGCAGGTTGCTGCCGTCGGGCGCGACGATTTCCGTCACCGTGAGCGTGATGACGCCGCTGCTGTTTGCGCGCGGCGTGCTGAAGCGGAACTGGATGAGCGGCACCTGCCCCGTGAGCTGCGTCGCCGACGCCGCGGTCACGCGGATCACCCCGGGGTTCACGGTTGCTCCCACGGCGCCCGCCGCAACGGTGAACGCCACACCGCTGAACACCGTGGACGTGTTGTTCGAGTAGCCGAGCGCGATGGTGACGGCGCCGACCGGTGTGGTGCGCGTGTCGAGGTAGACGTTCGCGGTCACGGCATCACCCACCTTCCACGTCGTGGTCGTGAGGTCGGAGCGCAGCACGGGCCCTGTCGCGCTCACCGGCACGACGACGAACACCGAGTCGGCGCTCGTCGTTCCGGTGACGACCACCCACGTCGCTCCCTCGCCCACCGCGGTGATCGCGCCCTGCGCATTCACCGTGGCGACGCTCGTCGCGCGGCTGCCGTACGACACGGCACCCGTCGCCGTGGGCACGCCCTGCCCGTCGCGCGCGGACAGTGCCGGCGCGAACGACGACGCGACGTCGAGGATGCGCAGCTTCTCCGCCGGCGTGCCGAACGTGAGGAAGGTGCCGTTCACCACCGTGACCGACACGCTCACCGTCACCGGCGAGTTGGACGCCACGGGAGAGGTCACCTTCACCGTCGCGCGATAGTTGCCCGGGAGGAGCGGCACGGCATTCACCAGGAGTATGAGGGTCGTCGGCGCGGTGGTCGTGGTCACGATCGACGCGCTCAACCAGCCGGCCGGCGATCCGCCGGCGTCCACCGGCGCGGTGACGGCGAGTCCACCGAGTGTGTTCGGGCCACCGTTCCGGATGCCGAGGGCGAACGACTGCGTCGTGCCCGAGATGGCGGTGAGCGCGAGCGACGTCGTATCCATCGCGATGACGGGGGTCGTCGCCGCCGTGAGCACGAAGTCGATCGTGCTGGTGCCGGTGAGGCCGGCCGTCGTGAACGTCAACACGTGCGCGCCCGCGCCTCCAGCGACCGCGAGATCGGTGAACGTCGCGACGCCGGCGACGGCGTTCGCGACCGTCGTTCCCGTGAGTGACCCGCCACCCGTCATCGTGACGGTCACGGTGTTCGTCGCCGTCGTGACGATGTTGCCGCCCTTGTCGCGCACCTCGATGACCGGCTGCGGCGCGAGCACGCCGCCCGCGATTCCCGCGGGTGAGTTGCGGAGGAAGAGCAGCGCGGGTGGTCCGACGACGACCGTGACGACGACCGACGCGCTCGCGGCCCCGCTCGCGGCCGTGATGGTCGCGGTGCCGCTGCGTCCCGCGGTCACGACGCCGTTCGTCACCGCGGCCACGTTCGCGTCGGTCGACGCATACGTCAGCGGCGCGGACGCTACGACGTGTCCGTCGGCGGCGCGCACCGTGGCGCCCAGCGACGCCGTGCCGCCCGCCGCGAGCGTGACAGGGCCCGCGAGGCTGAGCGCGATGCTCGCCGGCGTGTCGTCCGGGGTGACGGTGACCGTCGCGGAGCCCGAGACGCCGGACGACGTCGCGGTGATCGTCGCCGTGCCCACACCGACGCCGGTGACGTCGCCCGTGGACGAAACCGTCGCGACCGCCGCGGCCGACGAGCTCCAGCTCACGCTGATCCCCGTGAGCGCGGCGCCGTTCCGGTCGCGCGCGGTGGCGGATAGCGTCGTCGACCTGCCGACGCTCACCGTGCCGCCGCCGCTGACCTGGATGCTGGCCACGCCGCCGCCGGGATTGGTGCCCGGGCCTGGCGAATCGGATCCGCCGCAGGCGAGCAGGAGGGCGGCGGCGAGGGCGAAGGCCAGACGTCGGCCGGCGCCCCGGGGAGAGGGGGGTTGAAACACCTCCAAACGTCCGACCGGGCGGGGGGAATGTCAACGCGCGGCGGACGGCTTATCTTACGCGCTTAACCCGTTCGGAGACGCCGTTGAAGACAGCAACTTTCGAGACGAATCGCGGGACCATCACCGCGGAGCTCTACGACACCGATGCCCCGAAGACCGTCGAGAACTTCGAGAAGCTCGCCAACTCCGGCTTCTACGATGGCGTGAAGTTCCATCGCGTCATCGCGGACTTCGTCGTGCAGGGCGGCGATCCGTTGTCGCGTGACAAGCCCGAGAACGATCCCAGCATCGGCACGGGCGGCCCGGGCTGGAAGATCAAGTGCGAGACCGCGGGCAACACGCGCAAGCACGAGGTGGGCTCGCTCTCCATGGCGCACGCCGGCAAGGACACCGGTGGCAGCCAGTTCTTCATGGTGCTCTCCGAGGACAATACGCGCCACCTGAACGGCGTGCACACGGTGTTCGGCAAGATCAACGGAGGCCTGGACGCGATGAAGCAGATCAAGAAGAACGACGTGATGACCAAGGTGCGGGTCTCGTGAGCGCGCAGAACACGGACAAGTCGGCCGGCTTCACGGGCCTCATCCTCGGCTCCATCGCCATCTTCGTGCTGGTGTTCGGCATCGTCCGGCTGACGAATGCGCACTACAACGGGGAGAAGAGCGCGGTCGAGGCTCACAAGTAGTCAGTCAGTCGGACAGTCTGACAGTCCTTCACCCGACTGTCGGACTGTCAGGCTGTCAGGCTGTCGGTCGCTCTGGCTCCAGCGCTCGCAGGTATCGCCCGGGGGCATTCAGGAAGTCCCGCGTCAGGCGAACGTGCTCCAGCTCCTCGTACGGCACCTCGCCCGCCGGCGAGCGATCGAACGACCAGATCCGCGCGCCCGGATACGCCAGCAGGATCGGCGAGTGCGTCGCGATCACGAACTGCGCGCCCTGCGCCAGCATCTCCCCCATCATCACCATCAGCGCGAGCTGGCTCTGCGGGCTCAGCGGCGCTTCCGGCTCGTCCAGCAGGTACAGGCCGCCAGGCACGAACCGCGACTGGAAGAGCTTGAGGAAGCTCTGCCCGTGCGAGTTCGCATCCAGGTCCACGCCGTAGCGCCGCTCCAGCGCCGCGATCGACGCCCGCGCCGGCCCCATCGCCAGCCCCTTCGCCCAGGCTGACCGCTCGGCGTACTCCGCCTCCAGCTCCACCAGGCGCTGCTGGAACTCCAGGCGCATCGACGACAGGCGCTTCGTGAACCCGAAGAAGTCCTCGGCGCGGAGGAAGAAGCCGCGGCGCGTGCGGCGGTTCCAGACGAGCTTGAGCGCACGCGCCAGCTCGCGCTGGGGCGCGAGCGTGTCGTCGAGCGCGGCGTCGTCGGAGCCAATCGCCGGCAGCCCCGCCGCCAGGGCGATCCCCTCGAGCAGCGTGGACTTCCCGGAGCCGTTCTCCCCCACGAAGAAGGTGACCCGCGCCGAGAGGTCGAGGACGCCGAGGTCGCGGACGACGGGCACCGAGAAGGGGAAGCGGCTGGCGTCGCCGCCCGGCCCCCGCTTCACCTCGCGGAGGAACCCCGGCCCGCCAACAAGCGTTTCGGCCCCGTCCGGGGTATTCTTCGTAGATGTGCGCCGCGGCGTCATGTCCCAATCCTGCTCGCCGCGCCATTCGTCACGCAACGCCCCCACCCCACCTCGTTTCCGAATGCTTCCCTCCCGCGACGACGCGCTCGCCCTCGTCCACGAATACACCGCCAGCGATTCCCTGCGGAAGCACATGCTCTCCGTGGAGGCCGCGATGCGCGCCTACGCCGAGAAGAACGGTGAGGACGTGGAGCGGTGGGGACTCGCGGGGTTGATGCACGACTTCGACTACGAGCGCTTCCCGAACGACGCCCATTCCGCCACCGAGGAACATCCCGCCGAGGGCGTGCGCATCCTGCGCGCGCGCGGTTGGCCGGAGGACATCCTCGAGGCGATCATGGGGCACGCCCAGTACTCCGGCGTGCCGCGCGTGACGCCCATGGCGAAGACGCTGTTCGCCGTGGACGAGCTCACGGGGCTGATCACCGCGACGGCGCTGGTGCGGCCGTCGAAGAGCGTGCACGAGGTGGAAGCGCGCTCCGTGCGGAAGAAGATGAAGGACAAGGCATTCGCGCGCGGCGTGAGCCGCGAGGACGTGACCGAGGGCGCGGCCGCGCTTGGCGTGGACCTCGACGAGCACATCGCGTTCGTGATCGCCGCCATGCAGCGCTCGGCAGAGGCACTTGGGCTGGCCGGCGTGCCCGCCACCGCGTGACAGCGGGCCCAACGCTCCACCCCGGATATCCGTAGAAGGGATGACGTCACCCCACCGCTGGAACGATGCTCGCGACCACCACGCCTCTGTCGTCATACGTCGTGCCTTCGCCGTCTGAAGGCCTGACGACCGAACGCGCCATCGTGATCGCGGCGCAGCGGGGATCGGACGATGCCTTTTCGGCGCTCGTCCGCATCCACCAGCGGCGGGCGTACGCCATCGTTCGCGCGATCGTGCTGTCGCATGAGGATGCGGAAGACGCGGTGCAGGAGGGCTTCCTCCACGCGCATCGCGCGCTCGACCGGTTTCGCCCCGACCAGCCATTCGGGGCGTGGCTCTACCGGATCATGGCGAACGCCGCGCTCGACCTCGTCCGCCGCCGCAAAGTGCGCATGGCGGAGGAGTTGCCGGAGTCGGTCCCGATGCCGTTCCGCGATCCCGCGGAGTCGGGTGAGCTCCGGGCGCGGCTGCAGGAAGCGTTGACGCATCTCACCGACCGGCAGCGTTCGGTCATCGTGATGCACGACGTGGAAGGGTTCACCCACGGCGAGATCGGGCGCACGCTCGGCATCCCTGAGGGAACGGCACGATCTGATCTTCACCACGCCCGCGCGGCATTGCGCCGGCTTCTGCAGAATCTTCGGAGTACATCATGACGGACGAACGCTGGACCTCGGGCGACGCGGAGCTGACGAGCGCATTGCGTGCGCTCTACGCAGCGCCCACCGAGGACGCCTACTGGGACGCGCTCGAGGCGCGCATCCTCGCGCACGTTGCGCGGGGCGACGACAGCGCCTCGTGGTGGGCCGAGCTCGTCGAGATGGCCCGACCGGGCCTCGCGGCCGCGGCGGCGCTGATCTTCGCCGCCAGCCTCGCGCTCGTGCACTCGCGGCAGCTCGAGGTGAGCAGCGCGTACGCGAGCGTCATCAGCCCCGCCCCGTCCACCATCGAGCCCGCCACGCGCGCGGCGGCGATCGGCGACGGCGACGCAGCAATCCACGTCCTCATCTCGCGATAGGTCATCGAATGCAGCGTCCCAAGCAGCAGGCCCTCGCGTTCCTCCTCGGCGCATTGCTCGTCGGCGGTGTCGCCGGCTTCTCCGCCGATCGCGTCTTCCGCAGCGGTGACAGCTCCATCGTCGCGCGCCGCAGGGCGCTGTATGACGACCTCGGGCTCGACGCGAAGCAACGCGTCACGCTCGATTCCGTGTTCGACGATTCCAACTGCCAGCTCGAG
>JBDSTA010000003.1:0-3829 GCA_039928475.1 Gemmatimonadaceae bacterium
GAGATCGTCGAGCGCGCACAACGACAGGGCGATGGCATCCTGTTCGTCGGCGGGCACCTGGGCAACTGGGAGCTCGGTGGGTCGTTCCTCGCGGCGCGCGGCGTCCCGCTCGAGGCCGTGGCGCGCCGAATGCAAAACCCGCTGTTCGACGAGTACCTCACGAAGACGCGCGGCCAGATCGGCATGACCGTGATTCACGACGCGGATGCCGTGAAGCGCGTTCCGCGCGCGGCGCGTGAGGGTCACGCGGTGGCATTTCTCGTTGACCAGGGCGCGGTGGGGCTCGCGTCCACGTGGGTGCCATTCTTCGGGCGCCTCGCGAAGACGCCGCGCGGTCCGGCAGTGTTCGCATTGCGGCTGAAGGCGCCGCTGGTGTTCGGCTGCGCCGTGCGACGGCCGAGTGGGAAGTATGCGATGCACTTCGAGGAGGTGGTCGTGCAGCGCACCGGTGATCGCGAGAAGGACGTGGACGCGATCGTCGCCGCGTACACGAGCACGCTGGAGCGCTGGGTGCGGCGCTATCCCGAGCAGTACTTTTGGCATCATCGTCGCTGGAAGCACCAGCGGCCCGGAACGCCACCCGAGCTGGGGGATCCGTCATGAACGAGCGGGCATCACGAGCATTGAAGCGCGACGCGCGCGCGTGGTTCGGCGTTGGCGTCGTCGTCTTGATGGTGGTGCTCGCCGTGCTCGCGCCGCTGGTGTCGCATCACGACCCGCTGCGCATCGATCTCGTGAACCAGCTGCAGGGCCCGTCGGCATCACATTGGCTCGGCACCGACATCCAGGGGCGCGACGTCTGGGCGCGGCTCGTGTACGGCGCACGCGTGTCGCTTTCGGCGGGCATCATCTCGCAGAGCATCGCGCTGCTGATCGGGCTGACGATGGGTCTCGTCGCCGGCTACTACGGTGGCTGGGTGGACGAGATCGTGATGCGCCTCGCCGACGTGACCCTCGCCTTCCCGACGCTGCTCCTGCTCATCGCAATGGCGGCGGCACTCCAGCCGTCGCTTGCCGTGGTCTTCTTCACCATCGGCGTGGTGGGCTGGGCGGGCATGGCGCGCCTCGTGCGCGGGCAGGTGCTGGTGGTCCGCCAGCTCGAGTTCGTGCAGGCATCCAAGGCGCTCGGCTCGCGCGACTCTCGTGTGATGCTCCAGCACGTGCTGCCGAGCGTGCTGGCGCCGGTGCTCATCGCCGTGACGCTCGGTGTCGCGGCGGCGATCATGGCGGAGTCGGCACTGTCATTCCTCGGCCTGGGTGTGCAGCCGCCCACCCCGAGCTGGGGCTCGATGATCGCGGACGGCCGCGACCTCAACCAGCTGCGCAATGCGCCGTGGACGTCGCTGTCCCCTGGGCTGGCGATCGGTGCCGCGGTGCTTGGCTTCAACCTGCTCGGTGACGCGTTGCGCGACGCGCTCGATCCGCGGCACGCCGCGAAGAGCGGCGCCATCGACGCTCCTCCCTCCGCGCGTACGTGAACGACACCATCGATGTCGAAGGCATCCGGCGAACCGAATTCGCCTGGATGAATGAAGGCGAGACGATCTACATGAACGCCGCGAGCACGGGTCCGCTGCCGGAGCGTTCGATCGTCGCGCAGAACGACTTCACGCGAAAGCGCGGCGCGCCGCACCTCGTGGGATTCGATGCACAGTTCGGCGCACTCGCCCGTTGTCGCGAGCTGGTCGCCGGCATGATCGGCGCGACCAGTGACGAGATCGCGCTCGCGATCAACACCGGCGCGGGGATCAACCTCGCCGCGTGGGGACTGCCGCTCGGTGCTGGCGACGGCGTGGTGGTGTCCGACCTGGAGTTTCCGGCAAACCGCTATCCATGGATGGCGGCGGCCGAGGCGCGCGGCTTCGACCTGCACGTGGTGGCAACGCGCGAAGGAATCATCGACGAGGATGCGCTCGTCGCCGCCCTCGATCGTCCCGGCGTGAAGCTGCTCACGGTTTCCTGGGTCGGCTTCTCCACCGGCGCCCTGGTGGACCTCGAGCGGCTGGGCAACGCGTGTCGCGAGCGCGGCATCTGGTTCGTCGTGGACGGCATCCAGGGCCTCGGTGCGCTGACGATCGACATGCAGCGCCTGCCGGTGGACATGTTCGCGTGCGGCGCGCAGAAGTGGCTGCTCGCGCCGTGGGGCACGGGCTTCACGTACGTGCGCCGCGAGATGATCGCCCTGGTGACACCGCAGCCGGTGAGCTGGATGGGCGTGCGCGACTCCGACGACTTCAGCCGGCTCGTGGACTACGACATGACGTGGCGCGACAGCGCGCGCCGCTTCGAGCAGGTGACGCTGCCGTACCAGGATTTCACGGGGCTGGCGTCGAGCCTGGAGTTCCTCCGCGAGACCGGCTTCGCGGCCGTCTCGCAGCACATCGTGTCGAGCACCGCGGCGCTGCTGTCAGGCGCGCGCGACCTCGGCATTGCTCCGGTGACGTCGATGAGCCGTCACGCGGGTATCGCATCAGTGCGCCCGCCCGATGCGGTTGCGGCGAGTGCACGGCTCGAGGCGGCGGGGGTCATTCACTCGCTGCGCGAGGGTACGATCCGCCTCGCGCCACACTGCTACACGAACGCGGACGACATCCAGCGTACCCTGCACGCCCTGTCATTCGGAGCGTAGCGCGTTCCCTGGGCGGAGCCGAAGGGAGGAATCTGGCCCCTTCGGCTCTACTGCACCTTCAGCAGTGCGAAGTCCCGCTTTCCCTTGCCGACCACCACGTACGTTCCCGACAAAAGGCACTCGTCGGCGCTGACCGCGCGCTCGGACGCCACGAGCTTGCGCTTGTTCAGCGATACCGCGCCCTGCTCGAGCAAACGCTTCGCCGCGCCATTGGACGCCGCCAGCCCTGAGGCAACCAGCAGCTTCAGCGCATCGAACGAATCGCTCGCCTCGCCCGCCACGTCGGCGCGCGTGACTTCCGCGTAGGGCGCTTCGGTGCGCAGGATGGCGAACGAGTCCTCCGTCAGCTCCCGCGGATCCAGCCCGCCGAAGAAGAACGCCGACACCTGCTCGGCCGCCTGCAAAGCTGTCTCGCCGTGCACGCGGCGCGTCACGTCGCGCGCCAGCGCGCGCTGCGCCACGCGCTGCTCGGGCGCCGCAACGGCCCCCGTCTCCAGTGCCTCGATCTCCGCGCGGTCGAGCAGCGTGAAGTACCTGAGGTGGCGGCCGACGTCCTTGTCCTCGGTCGCGAGCCAGAACTGGTAGAACGCGTACGGCGACGTCCGCTCCGCGTCGAGCCACACTGCGCCGGACTCCGTCTTCCCGAACTTCGCGCCGGACGAGCTCGTCACCAGCGGCGCCGTCATCCCGTTCGCCTCGCCGGCGTCCATGCGACGAATCAGCTCGATGCCCGCCGTGATGTTCCCCCACTGGTCGCTGCCGCCCAGCTGCAGGCTCACGTCGTCGCGCCGCTTGAGCTCCAGGAAGTCGTACGCCTGGAGGAGCATGTACGCGAACTCGGTGAACGAGATGCCCGCGTCCATGCGCGACCGCACCGAGTCCTTCTGGAGCATGTAGTTCACGGTGAAGTGCTTCCCCGTGTCCCGGAGGAACTCCACCATCGACAGCGAGTTCAGCCAATCCGCGTTGTCCCGCATGCGCGCGGCCGTGGGGCCGGTGAACTCCAGGAAGCGCTCGAGCTGCGCCCGGATCGAGGCCGTGTTCGCCGCAACCGTCTCGGCGGTAAGCAGTTGGCGCTCCACGGTCTTGCCGCTCGGGTCGCCGATCATCCCCGTTCCGCCACCCACAAGCGCCACCGGCCGGTGGCCGTGCCGTTGCAGGTGTACCAGGATCATGATGACCAGCAGGCTGCCGACGTGA
>JBDSTA010000004.1:0-2413 GCA_039928475.1 Gemmatimonadaceae bacterium
GCGGGCAGACCGACTGGAACACGTTCCTGCACGAGCTCGGGCATGCGCTGCACTATGCGTACATGCGGCCCGATCTTCCCATGGAGTTCCGCTTCATGGGCGACAACTCCGTGACGGAGGGCTATGCAATGCTCTTCGATCACCTGATGCAGGACGCGGGCTGGCTCCAGCGGTACACGGGCCTCGACAAGAAGACGACGCCGGACTTCCTGCGCAGCGCAGGGTTCGAGGAGCTGCACTTCCTGCGCCGGTACTGCGCGAAGCTGGTCTACGAGACGGAGCTCTATGGCGGGCAGCTCCCATGGGACGTGCTGCCGGACCTGTACGTGGAGCAGCTCACTGGCGCGACGAACTTCCGCTATTCGCCTGCGGACGCGTTCGTGGATGTCGATCCGCGCTACTACGCGGCGCGTTACCTCCGCGCGTGGCAGCTCCAGGCATTGCTGACGGAAACGCTGGTGGAACGCTACGACGCGGACTGGTGGCGCAACCCGCGCTGCGGGCCGTGGATGGTGCAGTCGCTCTTCGGCGAGGCCCAGCGCGAGCTCGCGCACGAGCAGGCCGAGCGCGTGTCGGGCAAGCCGCTGTCGTTCGCGCCGTTGATCCGCAGCATCGAGCGGATGCTCGGATAACCAACATGCGCCTCACTCACGGATCTCCATGTCGCCACGCCGCCTCATTGCCGCCGCACTGCTCATGACCGTCGCCACCACGCCCCTCGCCGCGCAGGAGCCCGACTGGAACGCCGTGAGCAAGGAAACGCTCGGCTTCCTGCAGACGATGATCCGGCTGAACACCGTGAACCCGCCGGGCAATGAGATGCAGGTGGCGAAGTTCATCGAGAGCACGCTCAAGGGTGCGGGGATCGAGACGCACCTCTTCGAGCCCGCGCCGGGCCGCGCGGCGTTCGTCGCGCGCATCAAGGGCAACGGCAGCAAGCAGCCCGTGCTCATCATGGGGCACATGGACGTCGTGGGTGTCGAGCGCGCGAAGTGGTCCGTGGATCCCTTCGCCGCGGAGATCAAGGACGGCTACCTGTATGGCCGCGGCGCGATCGACGACAAGGGCATGCTCGCCGCCAACATGCAGACGATGCTGCTGCTCAAGAAGCAGGTCGACAAGGGTGTCGCGCTCTCGCGCGACGTGATCTTCGTCGCCAACTCGGACGAGGAGCAGGGCGGCGACTTCGGGATGGGGTGGCTCATCGCGAACCACCCGGAGCTCATCAAGGCGGAGTTCGCGCTCAACGAAGGTGGCCGCACGCGCATCGTCGGCGGCAAGCTGCTCTACGTCGCGGTGCAGAACACCGAGAAGGTCTCGCACGTGGTGGACGTGACGGCGCATGGCCCGGGTGGCCACGCCTCCATTCCGCTCGCCGGCAACGTGATCTCGCGGCTCGGCCGCGCGCTCGCGAAGATCGGCGACCACAGGGAGCCCTTGTACCTCACGCCGACGACGCGCGAGTTCTTCAGCCAGCTCTCGAAGGTGTGGGCCAATCGTGATGAGAAGTCCGCCATGGCGGACGTCGCGTCCACCGACACGCGCCGGCAGCAGCGCGGCGCGAAGGTGCTCGAGAAGATTCCGGTGTTCAACGCCGTCGTCCGCACGGGCATCTCGCCGACCATGCTCGAGGGCGGCATCCGCACGAACGTCATTCCCACGGACGCGACGGCGAAGCTGAACGTGCGCACGCTGCCGGGGCAGTCGATCGACACGGTGGTGGCGCGCCTGAAGAAGGTCGTCAACGACCCGATGGTGGATATCACGGTTTCGAGCCGCGGCGAGGATTCCCCGGCGTCGGACTTTCACTCGCCCATGTTCACGGCGATCAAGGAGAGCGCACAGGCGCTCGCGCCGACGCTCGCCGTGGTGCCGTACCTCAGTACCGGCGCGACGGACAGCGCGCGGCTCCGCATCTGGGGCATGCAGGCGTTCGGGTTGCTGCCCTTCCCGATGAACCAGGACGACGAGGATCGCATGCATGGCAACGACGAGCGCGTGCCGCTCGCGAGCCTCGAGTTCGGGACGAAGATGATCTTCGGCGCCATCTCGCGCGTGGCGAAGTGACCGACGCGGTGAAGGGCACGGCGCTCGTCACCGGTGCGTCGAAGGGCATCGGCCGCGCGACCTGCCTTCGCCTCGCGCGCGAGGGCTACGACATCGTCGCCGTTGCGCGCAATGCGGCCGCACTCGACGCGCTGTGCGCCGAGATCGCGGCGAATGGCGGACGGGCCCGCGCGATCGCACTCGACGTCACCGATGCACCAGCGGTCGCTGCGGCGCTCGCGGGACTCGACGTCGAGGTCGTCGTGAACAACGCGGGACTCGGCGTCATCAAGCCGTTCCTCGAGCTCTCGGGCGACGAATGGCAGCGCATGATGGACGTCAACATCAACGCGCTGTTCCACGTGAC
>JBDSTA010000005.1:0-2437 GCA_039928475.1 Gemmatimonadaceae bacterium
GCCGGGGGCGAAGTGGCAGCACGAGGAGCTCGCCGCGCGGATAGCCGAGTCCGCGCGCGCGGCGGGCCGGCCCGTGGCGGTGACGCCCTCGCTGCCCGCCGCGGAACGTGCGCTGCTCGGCTCGAGCTGGACCATGGTGGGATTCGTCTACGTGGCGGGAGCTCGTGCAGACGGGTCGAGGGAAGTACCGGTGGACCGCGGGGGTGTGGGAACGCGCGCGGCGGTCCGGCGGGGTTCGTCGAGGTCGCGGCTCTCAGACGACGTGAGCGGGACGATGCTCAGGCTGCTGGATTGCCCGGCGTTGGCGACGCCGGAACGGCTGGGCAAGGGCCTACGCGACTCGCTTGAAGTGAGCTGCAACTTTCGGTAAATTATCGTGTTATGCCCTTTCAGGACCTGCCCGCCCGGCTCGCCGAGGTCGGGGAGCGAATCGAGCAGGCGCGGCAGCGCGGTGGGCACGGCCAGCAGGTATCGATCGTCGCGGTGACGAAGACATACGGTGCTGATGCCGTGGTTGCGGCGTTCGGCGCCGGCGTGCGGGACGTTGGGGAGAACCGGATCCAGGAAGCCACGGCGAAGATGGCCGAGGTGGACCTGCCGGTCCGGTGGCATCTCATCGGGCATCTCCAGCGGAACAAGGTCAAGCAGCTCGACGGATTCCATCTCGTGCATTCGATGGACAGTGGTCGTCTCGCCGACGCGCTCAACGGCTACGGCGAGGCGCGCAAAACGCCACTGGACGTCCTGGTGCAGGTGAACGTGTCCGGCGAGGAATCGAAGGGTGGCTACGAGCCAGCCGGCATGCCGGCGGAAGCGGCTCGGCTGGCGACCCGGAGGGGCCTGGTCGTGCGTGGCGTGATGACGATGGCGCCGTTCGACGCGGACGAGGGAACGTTGCGGCGCGTGTTCGCCGGCGCGCGCGAGGTGGGACGCGCGCTGCGGTCGGCGGGACATCCGGCTGTGGAGCTGTCGATGGGCATGTCGGGCGACTACGAGATTGCAATCGAGGAGGGCGCCACCCTGGTGCGCCTCGGAACCGTGCTGTTTGGAGCGAGACCCGCCTAATGGACGAGACTTTTCATCTCACACCGCTGGACGTTCGCCGTTACGACTTCGGCCGCGCGCTGCGGGGCTACGATCCCGAGCGCGTGGAGCAGTTCCGCACGCAGGTGGCCGAGGAGATGGAGCGCCTGGCGCGCCAGTCGATGGACCTGGAGCAGAAGGCGAAGGGGTTCCACGAGCAGCTCCGCGCATTCCGCGAGCGCGACAAGGCGCTCAACGATGCGCTGGTGAGCGCGCAGCAGTTGCGTGCGGAGATCCGCGAGTCGTCCGAGCGTGAGGCGTCGCTCATCGTGCGCGAGGCGCGCGCCGAGGGCGAGCGCGAGATCGAGAACGCGCGCAACGAGATCCAGAAGCTCGAGGCGCAGCTCGCGGAGCTGGACCGGTCGCGCCGGAACCATCTCGCACAGCTGCGAGTCGTCGTGGAGCGCCAGCTCGCCGAGATCAGCGCGCAGGAAAACGCGCCGAGCCCGCAGATGCCGTCGGTGCCGCGCATGAGCGGCGTGGTGGCGCAGCTGGGCGGCGACGGCGTGGCCGCCGGAGTCACGGAGCTGGAATGAACGTGCTGGTGGACGCAGGGATGGAGCAGGCGGCGAGCGCGCACGCGGCGGAGGCCGTGGAGGCTGCGGCGGACGTCGTGCGCGCTCGATTCTCGCGCACGCCCGAAGTGGCTATCGTGCTCGGCACGGGGCTCGGCGGCCTCGCGAAGGAGATCGACGTCGCGGAGTCCATCTCGTACGCCGACATCCCCGGCTTCCCGCTGTCCACGGTGGAGAGCCATGAGGGCCGGCTCCTCTGCGGCACGCTCGCGGGGCGGACGGTCATCGCGATGCAGGGGCGCTTTCACCGGTACGAGGGTTACTCGCTCCAGCAGGTGACGTTCCCGGTGCGCGTGCTGCGTGCCCTGGGCGCCAAGACGCTCGTGGTCTCCAATGCGTGCGGCGGCATGAACCCGCTGTGGGACGCGGGCGACCTGATGCTCATCTCCGACCACATCAACTTCCTCGGCGACAACCCGCTCATCGGCGCGAACGACGACCGGCTCGGCGCGCGATTCCCGGACATGTCCAACGTGTACGACGACGGCCTGCGCGCGCTCGCGCGCGACGTGGCGCGCGACCAGAGGATCGCCCTGCGCGAAGGCGTGTACGTGGCGGTGCAGGGACCGAACCTCGAGACGCGCGCCGAGTATCGCATGCTGCGCGCGCTGGGCGCGGACGTCGTGGGGATGAGCACCGTGCCGGAAGCGATCGTCGCCGTGCATGGCGGGATGCGCGTGCTCGGCCTGTCGATCATCACGGACGAGTGCCTGCCCGATGCGCTCGAGCCCGCGGAGCTGTCGGCGATCATCGCGACGGCGAATCGCGCCGAGCCGAAG
>JBDSTA010000006.1:0-12797 GCA_039928475.1 Gemmatimonadaceae bacterium
TTCTCGTCGCGCATCAACCTGAACCTGCGCGAGGCGCACGGCTACACCTACGGCGCGTCGTCGAGCTTCGACTGGCGCCGCGCGGCCGGGCCCTTCGTCGTGGAGACCGCGGTGAAGAGCGACGTGACGGGCGAAGCGCTGAAGGAGATCCTTGGCGAGATCGCGCGCATGCGCAGCGAGGAGATCAGCGAGGACGAGCTCACGCTCGCGACGAGCTATCTCGATGGCGTGTTTCCTATTCGGTACGAGACGACCGCGGCGATCGCGGCAGCGCTGGCGAACATGATCATTCACGGGCTGCCCGAGGACTACTACGATGTCTATCGCGACCGTGTGCGCGCCGTGACGACCGGGGGCGTGCTGCGGGCAGCACAGGAGCACTTGCATCCGGATGCGCTGCGCGTGGTCGTGGTGGGTGATCCCGCGACGATCAGCGAGCCAATTCGCGCCGTGACGGGGATGGAACCGGACGTGGTTGCGGGCGATGGTGCGGGAGTGGCCCCGTGACGCGCAAGAAAGGGCCGGCGGTCGTGACCGCGGACGAGCTGCGCGCGCGGAAGAAGGGGCAGGCGCCGGACGCTCAGCTGGAGTCGAAGGAGCTGTATCGCGGGAAGATCGTGACGCTGAACCGCGACACCGTTCGATTCCCGGACGGGAGCACGTCGGAGTTCGACGTCGTGCGACACCCGGGTGCGTCGGCGGTGGTGCCATTCCTGAGCGATCCAGGGGGCGACGAGCCGCAGCTCCTGCTGTTGCGGCAATACAGATATGCGTCGGGCGGCTACCTGTATGAAATCCCTGCGGGCCGGCTGGATGATGGCGAGAGCCCGGTGGCGTGTGCGACGCGCGAGCTCAAGGAGGAGACGGGGTGCACCGCGGAGCAGATGGAGCCCTTGACGTCGATCCTCACGACGCCGGGGTTCACGGACGAGGTGATCCATCTCTTCATGGCGACGGGCCTGACCCATGGCGAGCCCAACCGCGAGGCGGATGAGTTCGTCGAGCTCGTGGTGATGCGGCTGTCTGAAGCGCTCGAGCGGATCAACACGGGCGAGATTACAGACTCGAAGACCGTTCTGGGGATCCTCTTCGCCGCTGGGTTCAGGTCGGGCTGACCACGCACTGCTGAGCTTGTCAGCACAGCAAACCAGGTGGCCTCCGGTTGTGTCGAAAGTGGACACTCGCCGGGGGCTTTCTCGCGCACTGTTCTAAAAAGTGGACATAAAGCAGACTGGGCGGTAAGGGCTACGAAGGATTTCTCTTAGCTAACTGTATGTTCAGCAACACGTTACGAAATGTTCCCTCGAAGGCGGATGTCGGCACGGCACCTGCTTTTTCCTCCGGTGCGAAAGACGAAGGAACCCTGGAGGACACGACCATGGCTGACATCGCAATGAAGCGGGCTGCTCAACAGACCACCTCGATCCGCGAACAACTTCGCGCGATGGAAGATGGCGATGTGGTTTCCGCCTTTCTGGGCGGAGAGGAGCGTGCGTTCCAGGAGCTGGTGGAGCGCTACCAGACCCGCCTGCTGAACTTCATATATCGCACGATCGGTGATCGCGAGAAGGCGGAGGACCTCGTTCAGGAGGTGTTCATCCGCGTGTATCGCCACCTGCATCGCTTCGACCGCTCGAAGAAGTTCTCGACGTGGGCGTACACGATCGCCTCGAACCTGGCGAAGAACGAGCTGCGCAACCGCTCGCGCAATCCGCTGGTGCTGTTCCAGACGATGAAGGGCAACTGGGATGACGACGATCGTCCGTTGCAGTTCGAGGACACGACGGCCCGCCCGGACGATATGTACCGGAAGCGCCACCTGCGTGAGCTGGTGGCCGACACGGTGGCGAAGCTGCCGGAGCATCATCGCCAGGTGTTCGTGCTGCGTGAGCTCGAGGGGAAGTCCTACGAGGAGATCGCGGAGATCACGGACTGCAACCTTGGCACGGTGAAGTCGCGGCTCAACCGGGCGCGCAACGCGTTCGCGGAGATCATCGAGCCGTTCGTGGACTGAGCGACACTGCCCGTGGGGGGCGTGGAATGGACCGGTCCGGTGCCTCAGGCGCTGTCCGGTCCATTCGGCTTTCCGGGCTGGAACAGGGGGTGGTACGAAGGGTACGTTGGGCAGCGCAAGTTGACCTACCTCTTCACCACGCATCCATGAACTGTCGGGAGTTTCGGCGAAAGCACGGCGGCTACATCGACGACACGCTGAGTGGCGTGGAGCTCGAGCGCATGGCGAGTCATCGCCGCGTCTGTGGCACGTGTGCGCAGCTCGACACGCGGGTACGTCGTGCGCTGCTCGTTGCCAGGAACCTCCCGACGATCGACGTGTCCGCGGCGTTCAGCCAGCGGCTGCAGGCGCGACTCGACGTCGAGCGTGCGTCGCTCACGCTGATGCGCAATGGCACGCCGGCGGAGACGACGTGGCGCTGGGGGCAGTTTTCGGCGAGCGCCTATGCGGTCGTGGCAGCCGGTGTCTTTGCCGCCGCGGGACTTGCCGGGGCCGTGGTGCTGTACGGTGGCGAGGAGGACGTGATCCGTCTCGCACCGGTGGTCGCGTCGCTGCCCGAGCCGGAGCCGTCCACGTTCATGACGCCGACGATGGTGGCGGCGGTGCCCGCGGGCATGCCGCTGTGGTCCGCGGTGTTCGTGGCGCAGCAGGCGCCCTACCACTTCGCGAGCGACGAAGCCAGCCGCTGACGCGAGCGTCACGCGGGTAGGCCAGCGCCGTATATTGCGCGCATGGCGTCCGCCGGCGAGAAAGCCCTCCACGCCGCGCTGAAGAAGCGCGCATTCGATCCCGTCTACTACTTCCACGGCGAGGACGATTTCCTCAAGGACCAGCGTGTCCGCGAAGTCGTCGAGAGCGCCGTGGATGCGAGCACGCGCGACTTCAATCTCGAGATTCGCCGAGGGGCGGAGATCGATGGCGAGGCGGTGGACTCGCTGCTCAGCACGCCGCCCATGCTGGCAGAGCGCCGCGTCGTGGTGATCCGCGACGTGGACAGGCTGAAGAAAGATGCGCGCCGACTGCTCGACCAGCACCTGAAGCGCCCCGCACCGGACACGGTCCTCCTGCTCGTGTCCCCTGCAGGCGTGAAGGCAGACAAGGCACTGGCCGATCGCGCCGTGTCCGTGGAGTTCGCGCCGCTCACCGGCGAACGCCTCGACAAGTGGATCGCGTACCACGTCGAGCACGAGCTGCAGCGTACGATTGCCGCTGACGCCGTTGCCCTCCTCGTGGGTGCCGTGGGTGACGACCTGGCCCAACTCGCCGTGGAGCTCGAGAAGCTCGCGAGCTACACCGACGGCACGATCGACGAGGCTGCCGTTTCGGCGGTGGTGGGCGTACGCAAGGGCGAGACGCTGGGCGCACTGCTCGACGCGGTGGCGGCGCGGGATGCGGCAAGTGCGATCCCGATGATCCCCGGCGTATTGCAGCAGCCGAAGATGAACGCCGTGCTGCTCGGCATGCACCTGACGACGCAGACACTCGCGCTGGCATTCGGCGAGGCTGCGCGCGCGAAGGGTGTGCCGGTGCGTGCGCTCTACAACGAGTTCATGACCCTGCTCAAGGAGACGGGAGCCTTTCCGGGGCGTCCCTGGGGAGAGGCCGTGAACGCGTGGACGAAGTACTCAGAGCGCTGGACGGCCGATGCGCTGGACGACGCGCTGCACGCGCTGCTGGTCGCGGACGAGGCGCTGAAGGAAACCAGGCTATCGTCGGATGAACAGCTCATTACCTCGCTGGTGCTCGCGCTGTGCGGCGCCGGCATGGCACGGCGCGCCGCGTAGGCGCGCACACACCACACGACCACACGATGCGACGTCTCGCTGCCCTCTTCTTCCTTGTCGTTGCGGCATCCACGCCGGTGATCGCGCAGACCGACGCGTCGTTCGCACACCAGGATTCGCTCTTCAAGCGTGCGCGACGGATGGTCGTGGACGGCAACGGCCTCGCGGGCCGCGCGCTGGTGGACTCGCTGCTCAAGCAGGCGGAAGACGGCACGAGCGCGTATGGCGACGCGCTGTACTGGCATGGTGCGCTGGCCGAGACGGCGGCGGAGGCAGAGCGCGACTACCGGCGGGTGATCGTGGAGTATCCGCTGTCGCACTACGCGGATGACGCGCTCCTCGCCATCGTCGAGCTCGAGCAGGCACGTGGGGATCGTGCGGGCGCACTCGCGCACCTGCAGCGATTCGTCCGCGAGCACGCATCCGGCCCGGCGCGAGGCACCGCAGCGCTCGCGGCAGCGCGGCTAGCCTTCGAGCAGCGTGACACGCGCACGGGGTGCTCGCTGATCAGCGATGCGCGCGCATCGGTCACGGCAACGGATGTGGAGCTGCGCAACCAGATCGACTACTACGGGACGCGGTGCGCCACGCTGGCGATGGAGCCTGCGCCGGTGACGCCGGCACCAACGCCGCTGCCCGCGCGCGACAGCGCGCCCGGGGCCGTCGCGCCTTCGAAGAAGAATGCGACGACAGCTCGGCCGAACACCGACACCGCGAAATCGCCGCCGGCAGCCACGAAGCCGTCCGCGAAGGAGAAGAAGGCGGCGGCGGTCGTCGCCCCGGTGACGCCGCCGGCACCCGTTGCGGCGCCGCGCGGCAACTTCACCATCCAGCTCGCCGCGTATGCAACGCGCGCGGACGCCGACCGACTCGTTGCGAAGCTCGCGAAGAGCGGCGTGAGCGCACGGGTGAGCGGGGCGAGCAAGCCCTTTCGTGTGCGACTGGACTTCTATCCCACGCGCCAGGCCGCGCAGGATGAAGTCGTCGCACTCAAGGCGAAGGGCATCGTGGGCTTCGTGACGACCGAGACGCCCGCGCCGGCGAAGCGAGCGCCGTGAGCGGTGCGGTCGTCACGCCCCTGATGCAGCAATACCGGGAGATCAAGGCTCGGCACCAGAGCGCGATCCTGTTCTTCCGGATGGGCGACTTCTACGAAATGTTCTACGAGGATGCCGAGACCGCCGCGCGCGTGCTCGGCCTCACGCTGACCGCGCGCAACAACGGTGGCGCGACGGAAGTGCCGCTCGCGGGCGTGCCGGTGAAGGCCGGACCCGAGTACCTGCGCCGGCTCGTGCAGCAGGGCTACCGGGTCGCCATCTGCGAGCAGGTGGAAGATCCGAAGGTCGCGAAGGGCATCGTGCGGCGCGAAGTAGTCGAGACCATCTCGCCGGGCGTCGCGTTCGCCGACGAGCTGCTCGATGGAGCGCGAAACAACTTCGTCGTCGCCGTGAGCGCGCCGGCACAGGGCATGGTCGGCATCGCGGCCGCGGACATCTCCACCGGCGAGATGCGGCTCACGGTCAGCGCACCGGGTGAGGTGGACACCGTGCTCGCGCGCTTTGCGCCGCGCGAAGTGCTGACGCCGCGCGGCAGCGACGTGCTCCCGCGCACGTCCGCGCTCGATGGCGTGCTCGTAACCGAGCGGGAGGCATGGGAGTTCGACGAAGCGCTCGCGCGCGAGGACATCGAGCGCCACTACAACGTGCGCGGCCTGGATGGTCTCGGGCTCGAGGACGGTGATGGCCCGGCAATCGCCGCGGCGGGTGCACTGCTTCGCTACCTGAAGGAGATGCAGCCATCGGGGGTGCCGCAGCTTGCGCGTCCGAGTGTCGAGCGTACGGGCGGCGTGATGCCGCTCGACGAGATGACACGTCGCAACCTCGAGCTCGTCGAATCGCTGCGCGGTACGGATACGACCGGCACGCTCCTCAATGTGCTCGATCGCACGGTGACGCCGATGGGTGCGCGGCTCCTCCGTCAGTGGTTGCTCGCACCACTCGTGGACCGCGCGAGGATCGAGGCGCGGCTCGAAGCGGTTGCGGCGCTCGCGAACGACCCCGGCGCGCGCGATGCGCTGCGCTCCGCCCTGGATGGCGTGCGCGACGCGGAGCGGCTCGGGAGCAAGGCGGCGGCCGGACGCGCAACACCGCGTGAGCTCGCGGCACTCGGCGCGTCGCTCTCGAGACTACCGGCCGTGGAGGCGGCGGCAGTACGACTCAATGGTGCGGGCGTCGTAGGCCGCTTGATGCGCCAGTGGGATGCGTGCGCCGAGATGGCCTCGTCGGTGCGGGCGACGCTGGTGGAGCGCCCGCCGCTGCAGCTTGGCGACGAAGCGACGATTGCCGTTGGCGTGGACCCGGAGCTCGACGACCTGCGTACGCTGC
The DNA here is from genome assembly GCA_039928475.1 of Gemmatimonadaceae bacterium. Classification (GTDB taxonomy): domain Bacteria; phylum Gemmatimonadota; class Gemmatimonadetes; order Gemmatimonadales; family Gemmatimonadaceae; genus AG11. Next base: position 6,183 of record JBDSTA010000006.1, read on the forward strand.
GCGACGGCGGCAAGGATGCCATCGCGGCGATCCAGTCCGAGGAGCGCGCGCGCACGGGCATCCCGTCGCTCAAGGTGGGGTTCAACCGCGTGTTCGGATATTTCATCGAGGTCACGAACGCGAACAAGGACCTCGTCCCGGCGGACTACCAGCGGCGACAGACGCTCACCGGAGCGGAGCGATTCGTCACTCCGGCGCTCAAGGAGTACGAGGAGAAGGTGCTGACCGCGGCAGAGCGCATCGAGGTGCGCGAGCGCACGCTGTTCGAGTTGCTGCGCACGGCGGTGGGCAAGGAGATCGCGCGGATCCAGTGCGCGGCGCGCATCGTCGCGGAACTCGACGTGCTCGCGGCGCTTGCCGACGTCGCAGCGCGCGAGGGGTACGTGCGGCCCGTGTTGACGGACGGGTTCGACCTGGAGATCGCGGAGGGCCGGCATCCGGTCGTGGAGCGCATGATGCCGCGCGACAAGTTCATCCCGAACGACGTGCGGCTGGTCGAGGATGCGCGCGTCGTGATCCTCACGGGGCCGAACATGGCGGGCAAGAGCACGATCCTGCGCCAGGTGGGACTCATCGTGCTCATGGCGCAGACGGGCAGCTTCGTGCCGGCGTCCTCGGCGACGATCGGCGTGTGCGACCGCGTGTTCACGCGCGTGGGTGCGAGCGACAACCTCGTGCGTGGGCAGTCGACCTTCATGGTGGAGATGGCGGAGACGAGCGCCATCCTGCACACCGCGACGTCGCGGAGCCTGGTGCTGCTGGACGAGATCGGCCGCGGCACGAGCACCTACGACGGCGTGTCCATTGCATGGGCCGTGACCGAGCACCTCCATGATGGACTCGGCTGCAAGACCATCTTTGCCACGCACTACCACGAACTCGTGCAACTCTCGGACGAATTAGTAGCAGTTCACAACTATAATGTCGGCGTGCGCGAGGTGGGCGACCAGATCCTCTTCCTGCACCGCCTCATGCCCGGTGGTGCGGATCGCTCCTACGGCATCGAGGTCGGCAAGCTGGCCGGACTGCCGCCACAGGTGATCGGGCGAGCGCGCACGGTGCTGGCCATGCTGGAGGGTGAGGCCGAGCGGATGGTGCCGGCGCTTGCGAGCCCAGTGGTGGGGAAGCGTGCGCGGAACACGGAGCCGCCGCGCGAGCAACTCGCGCTTTTCGGCGCTCCGCCCGCGCACGCGGTCGTCGACAAGCTCAGGGCCACCGATACGAACACGCTGACACCACTGGCCGCGTTGCAACTGCTCGCGGAGCTCGCGGCCGAGGCGAAGGCGTGAGCACCGCCGTCGCCGGTATCGCGCTGCGGCTGGGCATGCGTGCGGTCGTCGCGCTCGTGCTCACCGCGGGGTGTGGCGGGAAGGACTCCACGCAGAAGATGGCGCAGGCGCTCCAGGTGCGGACGGCGCATCCGGACGAGTTCCCGAAGGTGCTGAACACGGAGTTGCCGTTCCACTATCCCGCCGCGCTATATGCGAGGCGCGTGCAGGGCAACGTGACGCTCCGGTTGTACATCGACCAGAATGGGCAGGTACGTTCCGACTCGACGCGCGTGGAAGAGTCGAGCGGCAACCTCGCGCTGGACTCGGCGGCGCTGAAGGGATCGCAGGAACTCCGCTTCATCCCGGCGAAGCTGCGCGGCGATCCCATGCCGGCGACCGTGTTGTTTCCCGTCTACTTCCGTCATCCCGAAGCGCGCGCGCTGCCGGGCGACACGATCCTGAACCGGCCCGCAGTGGCTCCGTGATGCGCAACCAACGCCCGTACGACAGCGTCCTCGACACGATCGGCTGGACACCACTCATCCGCCTCAACCGCATCACGCGGGGCATTCGCACGCCGGTGTTCGGCAAGGCGGACTTCTTCAATCCGGGTGGCTCGGTCAAGGACCGCATCGGAATGCCCATCATCGAAGCAGCGGAGCGCGAGGGGAAGCTCAAGCCGGGTGGGACGATCGTGGAAGGCACGAGTGGCAACACGGGCATCGGCCTCGCGATTGCTGCGACGCTCAAGGGCTACAAGTGCATCTTCACGATGCCGGACAAGATGTCGCAGGAGAAGGTGCGGCTGCTCAAGGCCTTCGGCGCCGACGTGATCATCACGCCGACGGCCGTGGCGCCCGACCATCCGGACAACTACGTGATGGTGGCGAAGCGCATCGCGGAGGAGACGCCCAATGCGATCCTCGCGAACCAGTTCTACAACCAGGCGAACCCCGAGGCGCACTACGCGACGACGGGCCCGGAGCTCTGGGAGCAGACGGAGGGGCGCATCACGCACTTCGTCGCCGCGGCAGGAACGGGCGGCACGCTCACCGGTGTGGGGCGCTACCTGAAGGAGAAGAACCCCGACATCAAGATCATCTCGGGTGATCCCGTAGGTTCGATCCTCGCCGAGCTGTGGCGGAGCAAGGGGAAGAACAAGATCGAGGGCGCGCCGTACAAGGTGGAAGGCATTGGCCAGGACAAGCTGCCGACGACGCTCGACCTGTCGGTGATCGACGACTATCGCACCGTGAGCGATCGCGACGCGTTCGCGATGGCGCGCCGCCTCACGCGCGAGGAGGGGCTGTTCGTCGGCGGATCGGCCGGGCTGATCACGCACATCGCGCTGCAGGTTGCGCGCGAGGTGAACGATCCCGAGGCACTGGTCGTGACATTCCTGTGCGACACGGGCGAGCGATACCTCTCGAAGCTCTACAACGACGAGTGGATGCGCGAGAACCAGCTGCTCGAGCCGGACCGCGTGACGCTCGCCGACCTGCTCGACCACAAGGGCGATGGTGCGCCGGCGACGGTGGTGAGTGCAGCGCCGGGGCAGATGGTGCGCCAGGCGCTCGGCCTCATGCGCCTGCACGACGTGTCCCAGCTGCCGGTGCTGGATGGCGGCGAATGCGTGGGGAGCGTGACGGAATACGCGCTGACGCAGCGCGGGCTCGAGAGCTCGCGCTTCCTCGACGCGGTGCTCACGGAGGTGATGGACGAGCCGTTCCCGGTGATCGAGGGAGGACAGGCGGTGGAGTCGGTCCAGAAGCTGCTATCGAAAGCGACGCCAGCCGTGCTGGTGCGGGACAAGGCAGAGATCGTCGGGATCGTCACGAGGTCGGATATGCTCGCGTACCTCATGAACAGGTAGGCCTTGGGCGGACGGCGGACGGCGGAAAAGGCCACTGACGGTTTGCGTGCGGCGTGCGGCGGGATGTCAGATGTCGGATTTCGGGAAAAAGAAGGAAAGAGAAGAAAGGACTAAAGCACAGGACAACAACGGAGCGCGGTGCGAATCACGGTACTGATGGGCGGGACCTCCTCGGAGCGCGACGTGTCGCTCGCCTCCGGGCTGCGGATTTCCGAAGCGCTGCGGAGTCGCGGGCACGAAGTGCGCGCGGTGGACACCGCCAAGGGGGCGCTCACGGTGGACGACGAGCGTGCGATGCTCGCGGGGGGCGTGGTCAAGGCGTTGCCGCCCACGCCGGAGGAGCTCGCGCGGATGAACGCGGAGTCGGTGGCGGACATGGCGGCGCGGCTCCCCAAGCGAGGTGAGTGCGACGTGGCGTTTCTGGCGCTGCACGGCGGAAGGGGCGAAGATGGGACCATCCAGGCGCTCCTGGATCTCGCCGGAGTGCCCTATACGGGCAGCGGGCACCTCGCGAGTGCCCTCGCGATGGACAAGGATCTCGCCAAGCACCTGATGCGTGCGCACGACGTGCAGACCGCCGACTGGATGATGGCCACCGTCGGCGCGCCCGTTCCGGATATCGCCTCCGTCGAGCGGGCGCTCGGGTTGCCGCTCATCGTCAAGCCGTCGAAGCAGGGCTCCACGGTAGGGCTCTCGATCGTGAAGCAGCGGGAGGACTTCGCCGCTGCCGTCGCCGAGGCGTTCAAGCACGACGACGAGGTGATGCTCGAGCAGTTCATCGCGGGGCGCGAGCTGACGGTCAGCATCCTCGGAGGCGAGGCGCTGCCGGTGGGGGAGATCATCGCGAAGAAGGAGATCTACGACTACGAGTGCAAATACACGCCGGGCATGGCCGTGGAGACCTTTCCCGCGGCGCTCAGCGCTGCCGAGGGCTCGGCGGTGCAGGAGCAGGCGAAGCTGACGTTCGCGGCACTCAAGCTCAGCGGGTGCGCGCGCATAGATTTCCGCATGACGTCCGACGGGCAGTACTACTGCCTCGAGGCCAATACCCTTCCAGGCATGACCGCGACGAGTCTCGTTCCACAGGCAGCAGCGGCCGCAGGCATCGGTTTCCCGGAGCTGTGCGAGCGCATCGCCGTGCTCGCCACGGCCGCCTCATGACGCCAGGCAAGGGGAAGTTACCGAGCCTGAGCGCGGCGCTCGCGGGCATTCCCGCAGGTGTGCAGACGCTCGGCCCGTGGAGCGGGCGGCGGCAGCTGTTCGTGAAGTTCGCGGACGAGGCCGAGACGGCGACCATCTACACGGCGGACGCGCTTCGCGGGGAGCTCGCGCGCCTGACCGGGCGCTCGAAGTACCACTCGGTGGCGGTGGTTGGGCGCGACGCGCTGGCCGAGGTGGACTTCCTGGCGTCGGCGTTTGCGCAGAGGGAAGCGTTGCCGGTGATGCTCGACCATGACGGGCAGCGTCCGGAGTCGCTGGAGCGGCTCCTGCAAGCGCTGGCGCTGGTCCAGGTGACCCTGGACGGCACGGAGGGGGCGGCGTCCGTGGAGCGCGCGTGTGCGACGATCGCGCTCGCAGCGCATAAACATGTGGCGCACGCGGTGGCGCTCGTCCCGAGCGAAACGTTGAGTGACGGGCCGCTTTTGCGGATCGTCGAGCAGGTGCACGAGGCAAGTGCCGAGACGCAGATCGTGGTGCATCCGCTGACGGAGCGCGGGTTGCAGCATGACCGGCGGTGGGCGCTGCTGTTGCAGCAGGCGATGGCGGTTCATGCAGACGTGCGGGTCCTCCCGCGGTGGCCGATGCCGGCTGCGGCAGCCTCCACCGCAGGAACCGGCAACAGCTGACCCGGTTAGTACGTTGAATAAAGAGAGCTCGCGCGACGCGAGCGTTACCCAGTCGAGCTGCATCGCAGCACCGTCAGATGGCGATCCCACTCCAGTACGACGAGCATGACGCGCCGCGATTGACCCGCGGTGTACAAGCGCTGATCGCGATCAGCGCCGTGATGCTGTTCCTGCAGTGGACGGTGGTGAGTGACGCTGACGCCTTCGCCGTGCTCGGCTTCCAGGACGGCAGTCTCCAGCGGACGCTCTGGAGTGGGCTGACCTACATGTTCGTGCATTACGGGGTCCTGCACCTCGTGCTCAACATGTATGCGCTCTTCGTGTTCGGGCCGCGGCTCGAGGCGGCCATGGGGACGCGGTCGTTCGTGCTGTACTTCCTGTGGTGCGGACTGGGCGGGGCGATGTTCCACCTGCTGTTCGTGCGGACGGGGATCCTCATCGGCGCGTCGGGGGCGGTGCTCGGCGTGATGTTCGCCTACTGCCAGCAGTGGGGGCGCGAGGACGTGGCGCTGTTCGGCACGGTACCGGTGCGCGCATGGACGATGGTGGTGCTGCTGGTGACGATGATCGCCGGAGTGGCGGTGATCGGCGCGGGTCAGCCGGTGGGGGGCGCGGACCAGCTGGCGCCGCTGGCCCATCTGGGCGGCCTCGCGTTCGGCTGGCTGTACTTCCGTCGTCCGCCGGCGACCAGCCTGGACCGGCTGCGCCAGCGCATCTCGCCGGCGCCGGATTATCCGGACGACGTGCCGCCGCGCGCCATCCCGCGCACGCTGCCGCGCACGCGCTCGCAACGTGACGAGGTGGACGAGATCGTGGCGAAGAGCAAGGCGGTGGCGGCGCAGAAGCGCCCAACGGCGCGCGCCATGGTGACGCCGGTGCGAACGACGAGCGAGGCGCGGGCGGCCGAGCTGGACCGTGTGCTCGACAAGATCTCGTCGAGCGGGCTGGAGAGCCTCTCCGAGGACGAGCGCGAGGTGCTGGAGGAGATGGCGCGCCGGCTGCGCGGCGAAGCGCAGGGCTAGCGTCCGGGCTCCATAAAAGAAGAGCCCCCTGGACTTGCCAGGGGGCAGTACCGCCAGGCCGTTCTCCCGGCGGCAACGGCCGGTCCAGAGGGGACCGGCACCTCTCCAACATACGACAAACACAGGATCGGGCGCCAGAGTAATTTTCGCGCATGCCACGACCTGACCTGTTGGAGACCTTCCCGAATCCCTATCCGGGTCGCGCGTACGAAATCGCGATGGAGTGCCCGGAGTTCACCTCGATGTGTCCCCTCGGGGGCATCGAGTCCGATGCGTCGGAGCTGAAGCAGCTCGAGGGCGGCGCGCCGGACTTCGCGACGATGCACATCACGTACGTCCCGGGTGAGGTGTGCGTGGAGCTCAAGAGCCTCAAGCTGTATCTCTGGAGCTTCCGCAACGACGGCATCTTCTACGAGCGCGCGGTGAACCGCATCCTCGACGACCTGGCGGGTGTGGTAAAGCCCGTGTGGATGGAAGTCGTTGGCGACTTCAACATCCGCGGGGGGATCAAGTCGATCATTACCGCCAGGGTGGGAAAGAAGACGGGATAGTGGCTCTGCGGGTTCACGGAAGTAGAAAAAGCGGCGCCACCCTTTCGGATG
>JBDSTA010000007.1:0-12005 GCA_039928475.1 Gemmatimonadaceae bacterium
CGTTGCCGCGATGCATCGAGAGGCCGAGGCCGAAGTGGGCGTCGTGGTAGAGGTTCGCGCCGGTGGAGATGATCCAGTCCACGAAGCCCGACTCGATGAGCGGGATGAGCGCCGCCATGCCGAGTCCGGCGGGAGTGAGCGCGCCGGTGAGCGTCATGCCGACGGTGACGTCCTTCTCGAGCATCTTCTTCGTGTAGAGCTGGCAGGCCTCGCGGAGGCGGGCGCCGTTGTAGGCGAGGAAGGTGTTGTCGATGAGGTCCGCGGCGGTCTCGGAGCCGTCGATGCCCCTGGGGGCGATGCGTCCGCCCTGGAGGAACTTCGACGTCTCATGCGAGGTGTGCTGCTTGCCCTTCCGCTCGCGTTCCTCGGCAGCGCGCTTCTGGTCACCCTTGTTGCCGGCCGCGGAGGCCCTGGAGCCATGGCGCGAGGCCTTGAACCCGCCGCGGTCGCGGGTGGGCTCGGCCTTCGCGGTCTTCTTCACTGCGCTCTTCTTGCTCGCCATTTTCGCGTCTTTTGTTTTGAGGTGCCGGTCCTTCGCTTCAATTCGGACGTGTCGATGCCGCGTTGTATGCCTCGATCACCGCGTGCGCCGCTTCGGCGGGGTCGTCGGTGAGCAACATCAGGTCCATGTCGCCGGGAGAGATCTTCCGTTCGGTGAGCACACGCGTCTGGAGCCAGCGAAGGAGGCCGGCCCAGTAGTGCCGCCCGAAGAGGATGACGGGGAACTGGTAGATCTTGCCCGTCTGGATGAGCGTCAGCGCCTCGAAGAACTCGTCGAGCGTGCCGAAGCCGCCGGGGAAGATGATGAAGGCGCTCGAGTACTTGATGAACATCGTCTTCCGCACGAAGAAGTAGCGGAAGTTCACGAGCGTATCGACGTAGGGATTTGCGCCCTGCTCGAAGGGCAGCTCGATGTTGCAGCCGATGGACTTGCCGCCGCCTTCCTTCGCGCCCTTGTTCGCGGCTTCCATGATGCCGGGCCCTGCCCCGGTGATGATGGAGAAGCCGGCTTCCGCGAGGAGCCTCGCGACCTCCTGCGCCTGGAGGTACTGCGGATCATCGGGCGCGGTGCGTGCGGAGCCGAAGATGGAGACGCCGCGCTCGACGGTGGCGAGGTTGTCGAAGCCCTCGATGAACTCGCCCATGATGCGCATGACGCGCCATGTGTCGGTGCTGCGGAAGTCGAACACCGGCGCGGCCGCGTCGGGCGCCTGGAGGAGCTTCTCGTCTTCCGTGATCGGGCCGGGGAAGTCGCGGATGTCGTTGTCGATCTTCCGCGCGGCGCCGGAGCTGCGCTTGTTCGTCGCCTGCGACGGCGGCGTGCGTCCCGCGGCGCGGTGTCCGGCCTCGGTGCGCTCGCGGAGTCCTTCCGTCGCGTTCGCCTGTGCGGCGGCGAGCTGCGCCGGGTTGCCGCGCTTGCCGGTGGCGGTGCGCGGCGCCTTCGCCTTCGCGACCTTGGTCCGGGCGGACTTCGCCTTCTTCGTCGTGGTGCTCTTGCGAGTGGCCATGCGCGGAGCTTAACCGAAGGTGAATGGCATGAAAAGGAGATCGGCGGCGCCGTACCTCAGGGGAAGTGCCAGCAGGCCGGAGCGCCGGCGCTGGTTATGCTTCGGGACCGCAGGCTCACGCCGTCCCGTTCCAGCCACCACGCGCACTCCTTGCCGGTCATCGTCCTCGTCGCCGACGGCGCACGACTCGACGCCTTCAGTGGCGACCTGAGCGAATTTCCGGCGCTTCGCCGCATGCGCGACGAAGGCGGAGTGCATCCCGTGACGTCGGTATTCCCGACGGTGACGGGTCCGGCGTACACGCCCTTCCTCGTCGGCCGCTTTCCCGCCGAGATCGGGGTGCCCGGCATTCGCTGGTACGACCGCGCGCGCACGGCGTGCAGCTGGCCCGATTACGCCCGCAGCTACGTGGGCATCCAGTTCGGCAAGTTCAACGACGACCTCGATCCGCGCGCGCCGACGATCTTCGAGCTGGTGCCGAACAGCATCGCCGCGCTGAGCGTCGTCACGCGCGGACTACCGGCCGAGCGCCGCCTCGGTACGCTGACACTGCGCTCCGCCGCACGCGTCGCGCTCACGCACTTCCGCGGGCGCGCCGAGCACTGGCTCGACGTTGATCGCGAGGTGGAGGCGACGATTCCGCAGCGCATGCGCGACGAACGGCCGGACTTCCTCTTCGCCGCGTTCACGGGCGTGGACAAGGCGTCGCACGCGCGCGGCCACGAGGGACCGCTCGTGCGCGAGGCGCTGGGCATCGTGGATGCGACCGTCGCACAGCTGCGCGCGGATGCAGAGCGCGGCGGATGGTGGGAGGACACGCACCTCTGGATCGTGAGCGACCACGGGCACTCGCCCGTGCGCGAGCACGAGGACCTCGCGGGCCTGATCGCCGAGCGTCATCGCACCGTGGCGCATCCGTGGTCGGCGGGCATTGCGCCGGAGGTCGCGGTGATGGTGAGTGGCAACGCGATGGCGCACGTGTACGTGGAGCCCGGTCGTCGCGAGCGGCGGTGGTGGCCCGAGCTCGCGCCGCGCTGGGGCGAGCTTGTGAACATGCTGACGACGCGCGCGTCGGTTGATCTCGTCATGGTGCCGTTCACCGCGACCCGCGTGCAGGTGCGCAGCGCGATGCGCGGCACGGCGTTCGTCTCGCGCACAGGCGACGAGTTTCGATACGAGCGCGAGTCAGGCGACCCGCTGGGCTACGGTGCCGACATCAGCGGCAGCGCGGACGACACGTTCGACGCGGTGCGCGAATCGGACTATCCCGACGGCATCGTGCAGATCCTGAGCCTGGCAGGCGCACCGCGCTCGGGCGACATCGTGCTCTCGGCGACACCGGGCTGCGATTTCCGCGCGAAGTACGAGCCGATCCCGCATCGCAGCGCGCACGGCGAACTGCATCGCGATCACATGATCGTCCCGCTCCTGATGAATCGTCCGCCGCGGGGCACGCCGCGCCGGACGACGGACGTGTTCGCGAGTGCACTCGCCGCGCTCGGCGTACCGCCGCCGGCGCGGCTCGACGGGCGGTCGTTCGTCTAGAACGCGAACGCCAGGCCGATGCCCCTCACTGCCCCAGCCCGATGCTCCGAAGCAGTTGCGCGAGTCGCGGATCATTCCGCAGGGCGTCGAAGGCCGCGGAGTACTTCACCTCGAGGATGCCGTTCGTCCGCGCCGCGCGCGCACGATCGAGCCAGCGAAACGCGTTGTCACGGTCGCCGAGTGCGGTGTAGATCTGGGCGACGCCCATGGTGGCGAGGCTCGTCGTGTGGCCGAGCGCGAGGATCTGCGTGAGGATTGCCCGCGCGTTGGTCGTGTCGCCCATGCGCGCATACGTCACGGCAAGCCCGAACGGTGGCGGCCCTCCGCGAATGGTCTGTACGGCACGATACGCGGCGACTGACTCGTCGTACCGCCCGAGCTCGCGGAGCGCGACGGCATCCCATGCATCGGCGAAGAAGTAGGCGGGGTCCAGCGCATGCGTCACCTTGTGCTGCTCGACGACATCGGCAAAGCGCCGGTCCTTCAGCAGGTGCCACTCGAGGTTCGAGCTCAACGACGGCGACAGCGGATCGAGCGCGAAGGCGCGGCGAATCTCGGCGAGCGCCGAGTCCTTCTGGCCGCGGTAGAGCAGTGTGTAGGAGTAGTTGGAATGCGCGAGCGCCGATGACGGATCGAGCGTCACCGCGCGCAACGCCTCGCTCTGTGCGCCGATGAAGTTCCAGTCGTACGCGAGCAGGATCCATGCGAGCACGGCATGCGCCTCGGCGAGCGAGGGTGCGAGCTCGATGGCGTGCGTGACGGCCGCCTTCGCCTTCGGGTAGGCGACGGACGGCTCGTAATAGCTGTCGGCCAGCCAACCATAGGCGTCCGCCATGCCCACGTATGGCGGTGCGTAGCTGGAGTCGATCGCGACGGCCCGCTCGAACAGCGCGAGCGCCGCCTGAAGCCCCTGCTCCGAGTGCTTCCCGGCCTCGAACCGCCCGCGCAGGTAGAGCGTGTGCGCCTCGAGGTTCTTCGGCCGCAGGCTCGCACGCTCTGCGGTGGTCGTCGCATTCAGCGTGAGGCGCAGGCTGGTGACGATCGCACGCGTGATCGTATCCTGGAGCGCGAAGATGTCGCGCGCGTCGCCCTCGAACGTACTGCTCCAGAGGACGGACTCGTCACGCACGTTCGTGAGCTGCGCGCGCACGCGGATGCGGTTTTGCACGTGCTGGACGGTGCCGTCGAGCAGCATGCCGACGCGCAGCGCGCGGCCGATCTCGCGCGGCGGCGTGGTCGTGTTGCGGTAAGAGTACGCGGAGCGGCGCGCCGCGACGCGGAGGCCTTCGACCTTGGTGAGCTCGGACGCGAGCTCGTCGGTCATGCCATCCGCCAGGTATGCCTCGGTGGAGTCGCGGCCGAGCAGGGAGAAGGGCATGACGGCGATGGAGCGGTCGTCGGCTGCCGCGGCGGCAGGTGCGCCGACGCTGCGGCGCATGACGACGAACGCGACGGCGGCGATGACCAGGACGAGTACGGCGAGTGCGCCGATGCGGGCCACCGGGCGCTTCTGCGGCGCCGTGTCGCGCACGACGGAATGTCGCCCCTCCAGGGGGCGGAGCAGCTCCTGCACGGACGCCGGCCGATCGGCCGGGTCCTTCGAGAGGCACCGCATGACGACGTCCGCGAGCGCGGCGGGGACGCGATAGCGGGCATCGCGAAGATCGGACGGCACTTCCGACATCTGAGCCGTGAGCAATTGGCGCGGCGTCGTGCGATGCGCGAACGGATGGGCGCCCGAGAGCAGTTCCCAGGCGATCATGCCCCACGAGTAGATGTCGGCGCGCAGGTCGATGTGCGGATCGGCGGCGGCCTGCTCGGGCGCCATGTAGGCCGGCGTACCGATGCTCGTGCCCGTCGCGGTGAGCGCGCTGGACGTGCCCCCGGGAATCGTCTGTGCAGCGTTCACCGCCTTCGCGATGCCGAAGTCGGACACCACCGCAGTGCCTTCGCTCAGCAACACGTTCTCCGGCTTGATGTCGCGATGCACGACGCCGTGTGCGTGCGCATACATCAATGCGCGTGCGATGTCGCGCAGGATGCCGACGGCCTCGGAGAGCGGGATCGGTCCCTCCTGCATGCGCACGCGCAGCGACTCGCCGCTCACGAATGGCATCGTGAAGTACGGGAGGCCGCTCGCCGTCGCACCCGTGGCGTGAATGGGCACGATGTGCGGCTCCTGCAGCATCGCGGCGACGCGGATCTCACGCGCGAAGCGTTCGGCGGAGATGCCCTGCGCGAGCTCCGGCGACAGCACCTTCACCACGACCTCGCGACCCAGCTTCTGGTCGCGCGCGACGAACACGCGCGACATGCCGCCGCCACCGAGCTCGCGCTCGAGCGAGTAGTCGTCGCCGAGCGCGGTGCGGAGTTGCGCGAGGAGGTCGTCGCTCATCGGGTGAGCGGGCCGTTAGCCATGGGGCGTAATTTCCATCCGGTGGCAGCGATGCGCCACCACTGAGCGGCACGTGTTGATCGCGCGCGCGCGACCGGGCAACTTGCGACCATGCGCTGGACGACACTTTCCCTCAGGCTCCTGCCCCTCGCGGTACGTCGACCGACGACCGCGGTGGCGCTCGTGCGGGTCGCGTGGCGCTTTCGCCGGCGGCACTGGTGGCGTCGCTTCCCGTTCCTGCCACTACCCGCGGCGGACTACGTGCGGTGGCGCATGCACACGGCGTACGGCGACGACGACTTCACGCCTCCGCCTGCCGACGTGGAGCGCTACGCGCGTTGGGCGGTGCGCGACCAGTGAGGGACGCGGCGGAACGCGCGCGGCTGGCGAAGGCGCACGCGTTCGCGCTCGGCTTCGACCTGGTGGGCATCACGACGCTTGGCCCCATGGCGACGGCGGCGTCATTCGACGAGTGGATCGCCGCGGGTCGCGCGGGAACGATGGATTATCTCGCGCGCGGCGCGGCGAAGCGGCGCGACTCGCGGCTGCCGAAGACGGGGACGACGCATGCGATCGTCGTCGCGCTGGATTACGGCGGCAAGGAGCCGAGTGGCCCGGTGGCGCGGTATGCGCGCGGCGACGACTATCACGACGTGATGGAGTCGCGCCTGCGTGGGCTGCTGGCGCGCCTGTCGGAAGACGAGGGCCGTGAGGTGCTCGGCAAGCCGTACGTCGATACGGGGCCGTTGCTCGAGCGCGACCTCGCGCGACGCGCGGGCCTAGGCTGGTTCGGCAAGAACACGAACCTGCTGAATCCCGCGCTCGGCTCGTTCTTCTTTCTTGGCGCGCTGGTGGTCGATCTCGAGCTCGAGGCGGATGCGCCCTTCGAGAGCGATCGGTGCGGCACGTGCACGCGGTGCATCGAGGCGTGTCCGACTTCGGCGATCGTTGCACCGAGGGAGCTCGATGCGACGCGATGCATCTCGTACCTCACGATCGAGCAGCGCGGGGAGATTCCGGAGGAGTTTCGCGAGGCGATCGGGGAGTTGATCTACGGGTGCGACATCTGCCAGGAGGTGTGCCCGTGGAACGTGAAGTTCGCGCAGCCGAACAAGGTGGCGGAGTTCGCACCGCGCGCGGTGCTGGCGTCGAACGGCGCGCGGACGATTGCGCGCGAGCTGCTGGCGATGACGCAGGACGAGTTCAGCGTCGCATTCAAGGGGAGCCCGATGAAGCGCGCGAAGCTGGCGGGACTCAAGCGCAACGCGGCGGTGGTGCGGGACAACCTCGGCCCCGCGGGGAAGCGACGACACGCCGATCAGCCGTGATGCTCCGCACCTCGGCGCATGCATTCCTTGATCGCGAGGAGAAGCGCCTTCGGCTCGAACGGCTTCGCCAGGAAGGTGGTGCCGGGCTCGTCCAGCTGTCGACGCATGATATCGTCGTCGGTGTACCCGGACATGAAGACGACGGGTATGTCCGGACGCGACTGTCGGATTGCGTCCACCAGCTCCCGGCCGCCGAGCTCGGGCATCACGAGGTCCGTCACCACCACGTCGATCTCGGTACGATGCCGAGTCCAGGCCTCTAAACCATCGTTGCCGTGTCTGGCAACGATGACGGCATGTCCGGCGCGCTCCAGAATACGGCGGCAGACATCGCGCAGCTCGCGCTCGTCCTCGACGAGGAGCACAGTGCACCCGAGGGCGTGATCGGGTACTTCCGCGGGAGAAGGCTCGATCGCCGAACGCGCGGTGGTGTCTCTCGGCAGCAGCACGGACATGCGCGTTCCGCCATCCACCTCACTCTCCACGCGGATGGTGCCCCCGCTCTGCGTGACGATGCCGTAGATCGTCGCCAGCCCCAGCCCGCCGCCAGAGCCCTCCTTCGTGCTGAAGAACGGCTCGAAGATACGAGGGATCACGTCGCTGGGAATTCCGCATCCCGTATCCGTCACGGTAAGCTGCACGTACGGCCCTGGTGGCAGTGCATTCACCATCCGGTCGAGCTCTCCGGCGCCGCTCAGCTCGCACCCCACAACCGTCACGTGCAGCGATCCGCCGGATGGCATGGCATCCCGCGCGTTCACGACGAGGTTGATGAGAATCTGATCGAACTCGCTCGGATCCAGTCGTACGAAGGTGTCCGGCTGCGAGTCGACCAGGACGTGGATATGCGGGCCGGCGAGCTGTCGTACGAGCCCTGCGGCCTCCTCCACGACGGCGCCAAGGTCGACTTCCGTGACGCGACGGAGATGGCGGCGGCCAAAGGTCAGCAGCTGGGATGTCAGGCGTGCGCCTCGCTCCGTGGCTGTACGGATTCCCTCCAGGTCGGCGACGGTCCGGGGATCGGAAGTATCGGCCAGCAGGATTTGCGTATAGCCGAGGATGACGGCGAGCAGATTGTTGAAATCATGCGCGACGCCGCCAGCGAGCCGTCCCACGGCCTCGAGCTTGTGGGCCTCGCGAAGCTGGCGTTCGAGGGTGTGCCGCTCCGTGAGGTCCTGCAGCTGCGCAATGAAGTACAACGGCGTGCCCGAGCCTTTCCGAACCGATGAGACGATGAGCTGCGCCCATACCACGTTTCCGGACGCCTGGACATACCGCTTGTCCATCTGGTACGAATCGATCTCCCCGCACGCAAGGCGACGAAACTCGTCCAGGTCACGCGCCAGATCGTCCGGGTGTGTGACGTCCTGAAAGCGGAGTCCAACGAGGCTCTGTTCGCTGCGGCCGAGGATGCGAGCGAGGGCCGGATTGGCTTGAAGGCACTGCCCTTCGAGTCCTACGAGCGCGTGGCCGATCGCTGAATAGTGGGTGGAGTTCCGGAACCGCTCCTCACTCTCGAGCAGCCGGTCGAGCGTGACCTTGCCATCGTGAATGTCGGTGCACGTGCCGAACCACCGTACGATTCGCCCTTCCACGTCCCGGAGCGGGAGCGCCCGTCCGAGGAACCATCGATACGCGCCAGACGCCTTTTCCTTGAAGCGGTATTCAATCTGGTAGGGTTCGCCGGTGCGCAGGCAGTGCGACCACGCCTCGACCGTGCGCGCATAGTCATCGGGGTGAAGGTACTTGTTCCAGTTCCACCCTTCCGCGTCGGCATTCGGATCGTCGGGGCGCGGCATGCCGGTGAAGTCGTACCACCGCTGGTTGTAGTAGTCGTGATAGCCGTCCGGCGTGGTGGTCCACACGAGCTGCGGCATCAGCTCGAGCGCAGCCCGCACCTCCGAATCGGCTGCGCGAGGGTCGCTGGCTCCGCGAGGGGCGGAGGGGGTTGGCACGCCAGTAGATGGTTGGGGCACGGTCACCGTCATGCCTCGACGAGGTTGGTACTGCATACCATAACGCGCGAATTCCGTGCGAGCGTGCCGATTCGCCACCAGTATCGGCAGGCTCAGCGTCAGGCGCGACCTTCGCCGACGCGCGGATCACCGCTCTGGTTCCAGCGGTGCTCGTCAACATCGAGAAGCAAGCCAAAGCCGGCCCCCTCGAATGTGGCAGACGAGGAGACCGGCTTGCCGGGAAACGCGCGACGTGGGGAGCGCGAATGCAGCGACTAGTGCGTCACGGTGACCGGTGAGCGCGTGCTCGAGAAGATGTTGCTCTCGTTCGTCGTGCGCGTGGAGCCGAAGTACAGCGTTGTACCATCCCACGACATCGAGGGGCGCGTCTCTCCCGCCGCGGTGTTGATGCCACCGCCCAGGTTCACGGGCTCCGACCACGCGCTGGTGACGGAGGGGCGCGTCGCACGCCAGATGTCCTGCGCGCCCAGGCCACCGGGCCGTGTGCTGAAGAAATACAGCTCGAGCCCGTCGCGCTGAATGTACGGCTGGCCGTCCTCCTGCGCGCTGTTCACGCCCTGCACGAGCGTCGGTGCGGCGTAGCTGCCGTTGGTCACGACGCTCATGTAGAGGTCGGCGTCGCCGCTGGTGACGCCGTCGGCCTCCGGATTCGGCCCGCCGGGACGTGTACTGGAGAAGTACAACACGACGCGTCCACTGGGCTCGGTCATTGGGACGGGACCAGCCTCATTGCCTGCGCTGTTCACCGTGCAGCCAAGGTTCTGCGGGTCTTCAACGGAGCCGTCGGCCTTGAAGCGGGTGAGATAGATGTCGTCGCCGCCACAGCCACCGGGCCGGTTGCTCACGAAGTAGAACTCGTTCCCATCACGTGATGCCATGGGACAGAATTCGTTGGACGCCGAGTTCACCGTCGCACCCATGTTCACCGGGTCGCCCCATGGCTGGTCGGTGCTCGTGCGGCGCGACACCCAGATGTCCAGGCCCTGGCTGCCCGTACGATTCGACGCCATGAAGAAGGTCTTGCCGTCGCGCGACACCGAAGGGCAA
Organism: Gemmatimonadaceae bacterium; assembly: GCA_039928475.1. Lineage (GTDB taxonomy): Bacteria > Gemmatimonadota > Gemmatimonadetes > Gemmatimonadales > Gemmatimonadaceae > AG11. The sequence continues at coordinate 9,800 of JBDSTA010000007.1, forward strand.
CCGTCGGTGAACGTCGTGTTGAAGTTCGCATGGGCGCCCGGCGTGGCCGTCTCGATCCGGACCGCCGTCCCCCACACGCCGAACGGGCCGTAGGCCGCCGAGTCGTCCGGTGCCAGCGCGTCCGTGCATGCGACTGCTGCCACGGAGCACCCGGCAACGAATACCGCGACCAGCGCTGCCTTCCGCCATCCTCGCCCGCCGTTCATCTGCCGTCTCATCCTTGTTCTCCGCGTACCGTGATGTGGACGCCCTGCCCGTGAGGGCCCGCGTGCGACGTCCCTGTACCGGCATGTACGACGAATCACCTCAAAAACGGCTCACGCGGGCATGAGCGCGCCCTTGATCGGGTCAGCGCGCACGCCATCTTGGACAACAGGCCCACGATTCGTACCCGCGCCGTGAGAGGAGAGTGACCGAGTCCCGCCAGCCCGCCAGGAACGAGGGTTCTTCCCATCAGGACACGGTCACCCGTCTGTTGGGGGAACTGGCGAGTGGCGATCGGGAGGCCTTCGACCGGCTGGTCCCGCTCGTGTACAACGAGCTGCGTGAAGTCGCGCGCCGGCAGCGGCGGCACTGGCAGGGAGACGACACCCTGGGCACCACCGCGCTCATCCACGAGGCGTACCTGAGGCTCGCGGAACAGTCGGCGCCGGGGTGGTCCAGTCGCCCGCACTTTCTGGCAGTCGCCTCGCGCGCCATGCGTCAGGTACTGCTCGACTACGCGAAGCGACAACAGGCCGAGAAGCGCGGCGGCGGGCGCCAGCGCGTGCCGGTGGAGGAGATCGAGAATGCGCTGCAGTCGCACAGCGAGCGTGGCGGGCAGCACGCGGAGGCACTACTGGCCGTCGAGGAAGCACTCATTCGCCTCGAGCGCGATGACCCCTCCCTCGCGCGCGTGGTGGAGTGCCGCTTCCACGGCGGCCTCACCATCGAGGACAGCGCGCTGGCGCTGGAGATCTCGCCCGCGACGGTGAAGCGTCGGTGGGCCCTCGCGCAGGCGTGGCTCTACCGCGACCTGGCGCGGACGAGCGGAGTCGCCGGGTGACGGAGGAAGTCGAGCACCTCTACGAACAGGCACTCGCGCTCCCCGCGGAGTCGCGCACTGCGTTCGTACGCGATGCGTGCGCCGACCGGCCGGAACTGGGCGACGACCTGGTTTCGCTGCTCGCCCACGCCGGCGCGGCGGAGGAGTTCTTCCACCACCTCGGCGGTGCGGTGCGCTCGGCGGTGCCTGCGGTCGAGCCGGATGGAACGCTGAACGATCCAATGCTCGATCGCGTCGTGGGACGCTTCCGCATCACGGCGCTCCTCGGACGCGGCGGGATGGGCGCGGTGTATCGCGCGACCGATCACCGACTGGGTCGTGATGTGGCGCTCAAGTTTCTACCCGCGCAGGAGGCGCTGGCTCCGGACGCGGTCGAGCGCTTCCTCGTGGAGGCGCGCGCGGCGGGAACGCTGTCGCACCCCAACGTCTGCACGATCCACGAGGTCGGGGAGACCCCCGATGGACGCCCATTCATCGCGATGGCGCTGTACGAGGGCGAGACGCTGCGGCAGCGCATCGCGCGCGGGGCGCTCGCGGCGCGCGACGCAGCCATGATCGCCCGCGACATCGCGCGCGCACTTGGCGCGGCGCATGCGCGAGGCATTGTGCATCGGGACGTGAAGCCCGGCAACGTCATGCTTGGGCGCGATGGGGTGACGCGTCTGCTGGACTTCGGCCTTGCACGGTTCAGCGACACGAGCATCACCGGAACCGGCAGTACTCCCGGTACAATCGCCTACATGTCGCCGGAGCAGGTGGACGGCTCCGCGCTCGACCACCGCACGGATCTCTGGTCACTGGGAGTGGTGCTGCACGAGATGCTCGCCGGCCAGCGGCCATTTCGCGCGGGAGAGCGAGCCATCCTGCTCGCGATCGTGCGCGACGGGGCGCCGTCGCTCGGTGACGTGCAGCCACCGGTACCCGCAGCGCTTCAGCGCATCGTCGAGCGCCTGATGCGCAAGACGCCCGACGAACGATACCGCGACGCGGCGGAGCTCGAGTCGGACCTCGACGCGTTCATTATGGGTGACGCACCCGCTGCCTCAGTACCCTCGTCGGGCACTCCGTCGTCGCGCGGGCGTGTGCGACGACGTGTCCTCATCGCATCACTGTTGGTCGGCGGAATCGCGCTGGCGACGGCTTTCCCCCTCGCGTCCAGCT
>JBDSTA010000008.1:0-6620 GCA_039928475.1 Gemmatimonadaceae bacterium
GCCGACCGCTCCATCGCCTTCGTCATCTTGCCCATGAGCTCCGGCAGTGGCGGGCCCCAGCAGTGCGGTGCCATCGGCTGGAAGACGACCTCTCCGCTGAACGTCGGGTTCGTCGTCTTCTTCAGCATGTCGTCGAGCATGTGGACGCCCATGTTGAGGAAGTACGAGTCCGCATCGCCGACGTAGACGTTGATCTTGCCGGCGACCTTGGGGCCGAGGGTGGACCAGTTCGTCTCGAGGATGTTGCGCAGGTCGTAGTGCTGCTTCCAGTAGTCGGCCGTCGCCTTGTCGATGACGCCCGTGCGCTTGTCCCAGATCGGCTTCGGGTATCCGTCCGCGCCGACGGGGCCGTACGTCGCCTCCCAGATGTCCCACTGGCCGCTCGAGCGCGAGTGATCGCCCTGTACGAGCTCGAACCAGTTCTCGTCCTTCATCATCGTGACGATGTTGCCATCGGGACGACGGTTGTCAGGACGATCGTTCTTCATCCACGAGCCGGCGCTCTTCCAGTAGGCGTTCGAGTCCGCGTAGATGTTCACGATCTGGTGATAGCGGAAGTCCACGCCGTCGGGGCAGAGCGACCACACGCCGCCGTAAAACTCGGGATACAGCACCTGGTGCGCGAGCGAGATCCACCCGCCGGTGGACCCGCCGGTGAGCAGGCGCGCCCACGGCTCGCGCTTCACGCGAAAGCGCGTCTCGACGGCGGGGATGAGCTCCTGCATGATCGCGTCGCCGTAGGGGCCGTTGTTCGCCGAGTTCACGCCATAGGAGTCGTCGTAGTACGGCGACGGATGCTGGAGCGTCACGAGGATCATGCGCGGCGCCGAGTCGCTCATCCACCAGCTCGTGAAGTCCGGCGTGCCGGGGCGACGTCCTGAGCGGCCAAACCCACCCGGTGCCGCGGTGGAGAAGTGCCCGTGTGAATAGACGACGGGATACTTCACGTCGGGATGCTTATCGTAGTCCTTCGGCAGGAGCACCGTCGCACCGAATTGAATCGGCGCTCCCCAGAACTTCGTGAGGACCGTGCTCTGCATGCGGAAGCGCTTCACGTACTCTTCGTCCGCGAGCGGCGCGATGGGAGGAATGACCTTGTCGGCGACGAGCTTGATCGTCCCACCGGACTTCGGATCCCATTTCACGCGTGTTGGCTCGCCGTAGATGTTGCCGGGCGACGTCTTCCAGTGCTGGCCCTCCCACTGGTCCATGTGCAGCCAGACGGTGTGTCCGTCGGCGCGCGCGAACTTCGTGTAGACGTTCACGAATGGCTGGACGCGATACTCGCCCGCGGGGAGATCGCGCAGGCTTTGCACGGGATGGCCGAATACGCTTGCGTCGATCACCGCGGTGGCGCCCGGCGCGAGGTTCTCGACGTTGCGGCCAAAGAGCGGGTCGCCGTTCTCGCCCGAGCGCTGGATGGGCGTGCCGCTCGTGTCGCGCAGCCGGCTGATCGCGACGTACACGCGGCCCGTGACGGGCTCGGCGCGCGCGCCCCTGGCGACGGAGATCTCGAAGCGCTGCGCCTGGAGCGACGTCGCCGCGAAGGCGGTCGCGAGGATGATAACGAATGATGTCTTCATGCTGGCGAAGCTATCCGCGTTGCGTGTGCCGAGCCAGTATCTTGGGAGCATGTCAGAACCGCTCAGTCTCCTGCTCGACCTGCTCGACCTCGAGCCACTCGAGGTCAACATCTACCGCGGCCAGAACCGCGACCTCGGCACAGGCCGGGTGTATGGGGGGCAGGTGTTCGCGCAGGCGCTCGTCGCGGCGCGCCGCACGGTGGATGGTGCTCGCGAGGCACACTCCGCGCACGGCTACTTCATCCTGCCGGGTGACCTCAACGCGCCGATCGTGTATTTCGTCGATCGGCTGCGCGACGGGAAGAGCTTCGCGACGCGACGCGTAACCGCCATCCAGCATGGGCAGGCGATCTTCAACCTGTCGGCATCATTTCACGTTGCGGAGCAGGGGCCAGCGCACCAGTCGGACATGCCCGACGCGCCGGATCCCGACACGCTCGTCACGGAGATCGAGCTGATCCGTCGCGTGGCGGACAGGATTCCCGCGGAGCTGCGCGACGTGCTGACGCAGGATCGTCCGCTCGACATTCGCCCGGTAAATCCCGTGGATCCATTTCGCGCCGAGAAGCGTGAGCCGGTGCGGCAGGCGTGGTTCAAGGCGATCGGCCGGTTGCCCGACGATCCATGGGTGCACCAGGCGATCGTGGCGTACGCGACGGATTATGGATTGCTCGTGACGGCATTGCAGCCGCACGGCATCGCGTATCGCTCGCGTGGGCTGCAGCTCGCGTCGCTCGATCATTCGCTGTGGTTGCACCGGCCATTTCGTGCCGACGAATGGCTGTTGTATTCGACGGACTCGCCGGTGACGAACGGCGCGCGCGGATTCGTGCGCGGGACGATCCACTCGCAGACGGGCGAGCTGGTGGCGTCGGTAGCGCAGGAAGGGCTGATTCGCGTCGCGAAACCTGGCTGAAAGCAAACGAAGCCGGATCCCCGTGGAGGGATCCGGCTTCGTCCGTTCAATCAGTCATCGCGCGCAGCTCGGATACGCCGGATCCTGCCCGGCGACCAACGGACGCTCCTTTCTTTCCGACACCGCCATCATCACGTCGTGGATGAAGCGCCCGATCTTCGCCATGTGATCGTAGTCGATGTACTGCGGCTCATCCGTCGGCTGGTGGTAATCCTGCGCGTAGCCGGTGGAGAAGTACGTCACCGGAATGCCATGGTTGACGTAGTTCACCTGGTCGCTGCGGCAGAAGCGGTTGAGCGGGTTCGCCGTCACGTCCCACGACTTGTCGAGCGCCATCACCTCCGTGCGCACCGCGTTCACGGAGTCGATGATGTCGCCGAACTCGCGCGAGATGCGGCGCGCACCGAGTGTCTGGAGCGACGTCGGCCCGCCGTACTTCACCTGCTCGACGTGGCCCTTGCCCTCCATGTCCATGTTGTGCGCGGCGACGATCTTGTCGAGCGGCACCGTGGGGTGATCCACGAACCAGCGTGAGCCGAGCAGTCCGGCTTCTTCGCCTTCGTGCGACACGAAGATGATCGAGCGCGCCGGCTTCTCGTGCGCGAACTTCTCCGCGATCTCCAGCAGGACCACCGTGCCGGAGCCGTCGTCGTCGGCGCCGTTCATGATCGAGTCGCGGCGCGGTGCGCGGATGCTGCGCGCGAACTTGATGAGCGAGTCGATGCGGTGCTGCTGCGCTTCCGTCGGACGGCAGACGGGATCGTTCGCACCCTGGCGGCGCGTCACGGTGTTCACCGCGCGCAGCGAAGCGTGGTCGACGGTCGTGGCGTTCGTGCCGACGTGATCGTTGTGCGCGCCCACGAGCACGTACTCGCCGGCGCGCGCGGGGTCGGAGCCGGGCATGATTGCGATGACATTGCGGCCTGGCGTCTTCGAGATGGTCCAGTCGTAGCTCCACTTGCCCGAGACAGGCTGGCCCGTGGCGCCGACGGCAAGCTGGTCGAGCGGCTTGCCGAAGATCTGCGACGCAGCGGACGACGAGATCGTCGCGCCGGCCGGCGCCTCGGTCGTCGACGCCGCGGGCTGCATGGTCATGCGGCCGTTGAACGCGGCGCTGACCGTCGCGGCGGGCGACGACTCGAGTCCCGCGACGAGCACGCCTGCCGCGCCCGCACGCTGTGCGCGCATGTCACGCGTGCCGAAGCCACCGCCGCCGCGACCTGCGGGTGCCGTGCCCGCGGCGCGCTGCGCCGCCTCGACCGCGGCCGCTGCCGCCGCGCCGAACTTGTCCGGCACCGAATCACAGCGCAGCACCACTGCGGGCCGCGGCGGCGTCGATGGCGCCGCGGAGTAGACCACGACCTTGCCGCGCATGGCGGCGGCGTCGAGGGTCGTCGTCGTATCGCCCCATCTTCCGCCGTACACCGTGGCCACGTTGGTCAGGTCGGCACGACCGCCCACGCCCACGAGCGCATTCGGCGCCATGGGAATCCAGTCGGCCTTCCCCTTGAGCGCCGCGCCCGCGACGGTGAGGCGCGACGTCATGCTGTCGTAGCCCACCGGCCCGAAGGCGAGGTTCTGGAAATAGCCGCCGTTGTCGCCGGCGGGCTTGAGCCCGAGGCGCTTGAACTCCTGCGCGATGTAGTCGGTGCCCTTGAAGTTGCCGGGCTCGCCGATGCGGCGGCCGGACATGGAGTCGTCGGCGAACTGGTAGAGCCGCGTGCGGAGGTCGTTGGCGGTGATGTCCTTCGACGTCGGCCGCGGCGCCCAGGTGCGCGGGCCTTCGTCGGGCCAGACGGGTTTCGTCGACCGGGCGCTTTGCGCGCTGGCGATCGTCGAGAAGGTCAGGATGGCGGTGGTAAGTGCAAAAGCTCGCGACACGGTGGCGTATCCTTGGCGGGTGTGCGGTTGTGTAGGCCGTTGGAAAGATACGGTTGAGCTACGCCTGGGATCAGAGCTTTGTGAGCTCTGACCCCTGTGAGCTCTGACCCCTGTGAGCTCTGACCCCTGTCAGCTCTGACCCCTGTCAGCTCTGACCCCTGTCAGCTCTGACCCCAACCCGCACGGCCCTACGTCACCAGCAGGCAACAGCACGTCACCGCGCCCTCGGCCTTCGCGAGCTCGCTGCAGTCCACGGGAACGATGTCCGCGCCCCACTCCTCCAACCGCTCGCGCGTCGCCACATACTCGGCACCGTGGATCAATCGCTGCCCGATGCGCAGCGCATTCGCCGCGAAGGGTTCGCTGCGGTCAACCTCGATCACCTCGGCGTCGCCGAACGCGTGTACCGACACCCACGACGGGTTGATGAGCACGGCAGAGTCGCCGATGGCCGTCGCTGCGCTCTTCAAGTGCAGGCACCCGCTGAAGGACACCGCGACGACCGAGTACCCATGCGGCTCGACGAACGACGCGAGCGCGTCGATGCCCGCTTCGTTCGTGCGGCTCGAGCTGCCGACGTACAGTGTGCGGCCGAGCCGCACGACGTCGCCGCCGTCGAGCGTGGCCGGCGCCTGCATCTCGACGATGTTTCGGTATGGCGCGAGTACGTCGCCGATCGCCGCCACTTCGCTGCGCCGCGAGGCCGCGCCCGGGCGCGTGAGCACGGCAAGCTCCGGCAGCACGATGGCCGTGTCCTCGACGAACACGGCGTCCGGTGAGTCAGGCGCCGGCTCGGCCCGGATGACGACGACGCCGAGGTCGCGCAGGGCGGCCTCGTAGCCGAGGTGCTGGCGCGATGCGCGCTCGACGTCGATCCGCTCGCGCGCGAGATGCGTCAGCTCGCACTCGGCGAGCGATGGGCTCACGGCGCGGGTGATCGCGATCAATGGCATGCGCAAAGGATATGCGCTGGCCCATGCCGCCGCGAACCGCCATTTTGTGTGCATGCCCTCACTCAGCCGCTGCCTCCTCGCCGCCGCGCTCGCGGCGCCCGCCGTCGTCTCCGCGCAGGCCACCGTGCCGATCAGCAACGTGCGCGACACCACGCGCTTCGCGCCGTTCCGGATGATCGGCAACGTGTTCTACGTCGGCTCGCAGGGCATTGCGTCGTTCCTGGTCACCACGCCCAGCGGTCACATCCTTGTCGACACCGGCTTTCGCCCCACGGCGGAGCAGGTGCTCCAGAACATCGCGACGCTCGGCTTCAAGCCGGCCGACGTGAAGATCATGCTCTCCACGCACGCACACTTCGATCACGTCGCGGGTCACGCGCTCGTGAAGGCCACGACCGGCGCGAAGGTGTACGCGAGTGCCGAGGACGCGCTGCTCCTCGAGAGCGGCGGCGCGAAGGATTTCCGCTTCGGCAGCGAGATCACGTTCGAGCCCGTGAAGGTCGATCACATCCTCCGCGACGGCGAAGCCGTGACCCTCGGCGGCACGACGCTCGTTGCGCACATCACGCCGGGTCACACGAAGGGCAACACGGCCTGGACGATGAAGGTGTCGGAGGGAGGGAAGACGTACGACGCGATCGTCGCGCCGAGCATGTCGATCAACCCGGGGGTGAAGCTGGTGAACTACGCGCCGTATCCCGAGATCGCGCGTGACTACCAGCGCTCCTTCGAGTTCCTGGATACGCTGAAGCCGGACGTCTTCCTCGGCCCGCATGCGGGGTTCTTCGACATGGACGCGAAGGCGAAGCAGCAGCGCGACGGCGCGACGACGAACCCCTTCATCGACCCGGTGGGCTTCAAGCGATACGTCGCGGGATACCGGAAGTCGTTCGAGGCGCAGCTGAAGGCCGAAGGAGGATGTCAGGGTGGCGGGAAGCCAGGATGCCAGGCCCTGATACCCTGACCTCCTGACCTCCTCACTACCGCCGCAAGGCCGCCAGCACCCACGCCATCGTCCTGTCCCGCTGCTCCGGCGTCACCGCATGCACCGCCTCGGGCACGATGAACTTTTCCTTCGGCGCCGGGATCTCGTTGTACTCGACCCACGATGACGTGGGCGGCACCGTGTTGTCGTTGTAGCCCCACGTGTAGAACCCCGCCACCTTCACGAGCCGCGCGAAGTTCACCACGTCGTAGTAGCGGATCGTCTCCTTCTTCTCGGCGAGCGCGCGCATGCGCGTGGTGTCCTGGAAGAGGTGCGGCCAGCCGCCCGGTCGCCCCTCGAAG
>JBDSTA010000009.1:0-10817 GCA_039928475.1 Gemmatimonadaceae bacterium
AACCAGGGGCGCGTGGCGGAATCGTTCCAGACGCTCGATCACGGCCAGCGCGTCGATCCCTTCAATCCGGGCATCCTGGTGGGGCGGGAGTACGTGCTCGTGCTGTTGGGTCGCTACCGCGAGGCCATTGAGGCATCGAAGCGGATCTTCGAGATCGAGCCCGAGACGCAGCAGGGCTACGTCAACCTCGGCGAGGCATACCTGATGCTGGGGAAGGCCGACAGCGCCGTGATGGCGCTCGAGCACGCGGCGAGGATCGACTCGATCGGATTCGGCATTCGCCCGCTGCTGGCGTTCGCGTACGCCGGTGCCGGCCGATGGAGCGATGTCGACCGCCTGAAGGCGATGGCAGAACGAGAGACGCTCGGCAACTCGCCGGACTACAATCGCGCGATGTTCGCGTCAATCGTCGGCGACGTCGACGCCGGCGCGGCCGCGTACGCGAGAGGCATCGAGCGGCGCGAGCCACTCTTCCTCAGCATCTCGCCATGCGAGCCGATCCTCGGCGCGATCAGGTCGCGCCCGGCGTTTGTGGCGGCAGTGGCATCCTTTGGCGGAGTCGCCTGTCCGACGGCGGGGCCGTGGCCGGTTCGGCCGCGAGCACATGCCGCGTCGCAGCGGGGGCAGTGATCGTCGACGGGAACTCATGGAACTCGTCGGCGCTTTCGCGGTCATGACGAGCGATTACGAGATTTACCCGGCGCGGCGCGAGGACGTGCGACACATCGATGGGGTTCAGCGAGATCCCCGCGGGTGCGCTCGGCGCGGGGCTCGCTGAGGTGCTCAGGCGAGAGGTGGATGCGGGGCTCGATCCACGTCGTCGTGTCGCAATGGGGCGGCGGGTTGCCTGACATCCCGTCCCGAGCGACACGCTGAGGGACAGGGATCCCTACTGCACCTGCACGCTGCCGCTCATGCCCGCGTGAATCGTGCAGTGGTAGTCGTACGTGCCGGGCACGTTCGGCATCGCGACCTGACGAGCACCCGTGGTGAAGTTGCCCACCGAAGTGATACCCGCACTCGTGAACGTCAGGTTGTGGGCGATGCCGTCGAGGTTGGTGAACGTCACCACGGCGCCGGGCGACACCCGGATCGCGCCCGGACTGAACGCGTTGCTGCTGAGGTTGACGCTTGTGGTCGACACCGGCACCACCGGCTGCGGCGCCGCCGATGATGCGCCGCCGCAACCGGTGGCGATGAGGACCAACGCGAATCCCTGAATTGTCTTGCGCATGTGAGCTCCTGTGAGTGTGAACGCTCACAGGACACGCCAACGCGTGGCCACACCGGACATTTGCGTACGCGCGCGCCTGCAGAAACGCAGCTGTCCGTTCTGCACGCTCGATCGCGTGTGGAAGGGTACGCCGCGCATTGCCGGCGGGGGCAGTGCGGGCGCTGAAGTCGCCCTTCACTCCGCACACGAGCCCATCACTGAAATTGAAACGGAGAAGACCGATGCTGCGCAGTACGACGATGAAGATCATGCTATTGGGTGCGCTCGTCACCATGGCCGCCTGCGACTTCGCTGGCACGCGCCCGATTGGCGCCGACGAAGGCGAGCCGACGGGCAACCAGAACCAGGATTCCACGAAGCAGCGGAACGACGTGAAGATCGTGAGTGCCTCGGGCGACATCACCGGCGCCGTGAACGAGTACCGCACGTTGCTTGGCGCCCTGAACCCGAACGTTGCCGGCGAACAGCCCGGCGGACGTCGCGAAGTGAACTGGGACGGCGTTCCCGCGACGTTCACCGACAACGATGCTTTCCCTGGCGGCTTCTTCAACGCGAACTCGCCGCGTGGTCTCCTCCTCACCACCGATGGGTCCGGGTTCCGCGTCAGCAGCAACGGCTACACGGACGTCAATCCCGCCTACTTCGGCGAGTTCAGCACGTTCAGCCCCGCAAAGCTGTTCGTCGCGCGTGGCAGCACGACCATCGACATCCACTTCTTCGTCGCGGGGTCGACCACTCCTGCGCTCGTGGACGGCTTCGGTTCCGTGTTCGCGGACGTGGGGCGCGCCCAGTCCACGCTCATCGAGTACTTCGACGCGAACGGATACCGCCTGCTGCGCCTCGCCGCACCGCGCGGGACCGACGCGAACGGGCTCTCCTTCATCGGCGCGAAGTTCGACTCGCTGGTCGTGGCCCGCGTGCGCATCACGGTGGGCGACGTTCCGCTGGACGCGGCGACGGTGGACAACGTGAAGCAGACCGGCCCCAAGCTCGACCTGGTTGCCACGGATGACTTCATTTACGGTGAGCCGCGGGCGCCGCGCCCGTAGCACGCAGCACGCAGCACGTACGACAGGCCGTTTACATCATGCGATGCCGATCCGCCGCTCCTCCACCGGGTTGACGTTCCCGGCGGCGATCGACATCGCCACCGATGTGGCAATCTCCGCCGGAAGCGTGTGTGCACTCACCGCGCTTCCGTCGAAGGTTTCTGACCACACCTGGTAGCCGCTCGCCGCCGCGGTCAGCTGCACGCCGATGCGGACGACGCTCCCCGCGCGCCAGACACTCCCCTCCACGATCCACTCCGCGTGCAGCCGCCGCGCGGTTTGCTGCGCGTCCAAGCGCCTCTTGCGGCACGCGAGCACCGACGCATGTGACGCCACGCGCAACCCCGCGGTGCACACCAGCGCATGCGCCACCTCGCGCGACAGCCCACGCGCGAGTGAGCCATCGCCCGCGGCGTCGCTCAGGCTGGCAAACGGCAGCACGGCCAGCGCGATGCCGGTCACCACGCCGCGCGAGTCAGCCTGTGGCCTCACATCCTGCTGCGACTTCATGAGTGCGACGTGAGGCGACGTCGCACCGCGCGCCGCGAGACTGCGCGCGAGGGCCTGCACTCCTGCGTCCGGCTCCAGCCCGAGCGTCTCGCGCAGGATTGCGGCATGCACCTCGGCATGCCTGATGGCGCGCGCCCGCTGGCCGCAGGCATCCAGCGCCCGCATCACCTCCATCGCGACGCGCGCATCGTCCGGCATCATCGCCGCGAGCTGCTGCCACCACTCGGCGCTCTCGTTCACGCGGCCGCGTGCGTGCGCGTCCGTCGCGAGCGACTCGAGCCCCCGCGCTGCGACACGGGCGTACCGGTCGCGCTCGGCCTCCATCCACCGGTCGAATTCAGCAGCACGCGGGAGGTAGAAGCCATCGAGCAAGGGGCCCGCGTGCACGCGCACGACCGATGCCCAGTCGCCCGCGTCGGCAGCCTCCTCCAGCTCGGCGACGTCGCTGGGCAACCGCTCACGGTCGAGCCGCACATCCTCGCCCGCGCAGATGATGACATCCCCGCCGAGCGCCTCGTTGATGCGGTAGATGGAATCGGACAGCAGGCGCCGCCCGCGTTCTCCGTCAGCATCCGGCCAGAGCAGTGTCATCAACTGATCGCGGCTCCGGTGGGGGCGGACACTGCATGCGAGCACCGCGAGCAACGCGATGCGGTGCCGCTGCGCCGCGCGGCCGGAGAGCTGGCCGTCGGCCATGTGCACCATCGCGCCGCCGAACACGGTGAGGCGCGTCATGCGGCGGGCGATGGAAAGGCGATGGCCGGGCGAGAGCAAGGCGACACGGCGGGCCTACAATGCGCGCACGTGCTCGGCTCATCCAGGCAAGGCGCTTTGGAGTTCGTTCGCCGGGCAGTCATTGGTTCAATATTGGAGGATTCACGACATGAAGATGAGGAACGCACTCGTGCTGAGCGCCGCGCTCGCACCGATCGTTTGGGCCGTCGCCTGCGGCAGCGACGTCAACACCGCCACGGGCCCGGCGCCCACCGTGCTGCCGGCTGATGTAGTTGCGTTGCACAACTCGCTCGCGCCGTACTCGAGCCTCGCGCTCGCCAAGGCGGCCGGTTACTCGACGGCCATCACGGACTGCATGTCCAATGGCGACGAGGGCGCCATGGGCATCCACTTCGGCAACACCGAGTTGTTCGACGCGGTCGTTGACGCCGCGCATCCGGAGGTCCTCATCTACGAGCCGGGCACCAACGGGGAGCGCAGCCTCGTCGGCGTGGAGTTCCTCGTCCCGTACGCCGCCGTTGCCGCCACCGCACCCGCGCCCCAGCTGTTCGGGCAGAAGTTCGTGCACAACGACGTGTTCGGCGTGTGGGCACTGCACGTGTGGACGCATCGCTCCAACCCGAGCGGCCTGTTTGCCGACTGGAATCCCCGCGTCCATTGCTGAGCTGGTGGAACGGTCAGTCGCGAGCCACACGAAACGGCGCGGTCACACGCGCCGTTTCGTGTGGCTCGAGCGTGCGAAGCCAGTCGACGGCGTGTTCCGCCACCGCGCCCAGTGCGCCAGGCTCCTCGAAGGTGTGCCCCGCACGCTTCACGCGAACGAGCCGCGCCGCGGAGGTCAGCTGGCGCTGCGCGGCCTTGTTCCGCGCGAACGTCATCGCATCTCGATCGCCGACGAGCATCAGCACCGGCGCCTTCACGTACTGGAGCACCGATGACGCGAGGTCCACGCGTCCGCCGCGCGAGATCACCCCGCTCACGCGGTGGCGCAGGATGGCGGCTGCGCAGAGGGCCGCAGCGGCCCCCGTGCTCGCGCCCATGAGGAAGGGCGCCCTTGCGCCGGCGAAGCCGCTGCGCTGCAGCCATTCACATGCGGCGACCAGCCGCGCGGCGCCGCGCCATGCATCGAACCGCAGCGATGCGTCCTCGGCGTCGCGCTCCTGTTCGTCGGCCGTCATGAGATCCAGGCGCACGGTCGCATAGCCGCTCAGCCGCAACCGTCCGGCGATGTACCGGTTCCGGTAGCTGTGCCTGCTGCTGCCGCCGCCATGCACGAGCACCACCAGGCCGGCGCAGTCGTCCACGACGTCCAGCACGCCCTTGCTTCGCACCGGGGATGGCATCCCAAGGTCCGCGAGTAGCGTTCCTCCGTCAACGGGAATCGACAACGGCCGCTCCGCGCGTCCGTCATTGCCCGCGCCATACGCGCGCCCCTCGGTGATGCGCGCGCTCACGTCGCGCACGATTGCCCTGGGCACCAGTTCCGGAGGCCGCGCGAGCAGCGCCAGCACCTCTGCGTCGGTGACCTGCTCGAACCTCGCGTACATCGACGATACTGTCTGCTGCGCGCGCATCTCCTGCGCGATGACGACCGCATCCACGTACGGCCGCACTTCGCTCGCACCCTGCGCTGTGGCAACGGGAACGGCCACGACGATCCGCGCGGGCTTCTGCAGCCGGATGGCCTCGACAGCTGCACACATCGTCGCGCCGGTGGCGAGGCCGTCGTCCACCACGATTACCGTGCGTCCATGAAGTGTGAGGCTCCGTCCATTTCGATAGAGGCGCACACGGCGCTCGATCTCCACGCGCTCCTGCGCGCTGAGTCGTCGCATCACGGACGCGGGCACACCAATGTACCAGGCCACCTTGTCAGCCAGCACCTGCTCCGTGCCCTCGGCAATGGCACATAGCGCCACTTCCTCGATGCCCGGCACGCCGACCTTGCGCGCGACGAACACGTCCATCGGTGCGCCGAGGGCATCGGCGACCTCACGCGCGACGACGACACCGCCGCGCGCCAGGCCGAGCACTACGACGTCCGGTTCGGTTGCGTACGGGCGCAGCAGCGCTGCCAGTGCGGCACCGGCACGCCACCGGTCGCGAAACACCACCGGTAGCTGGTTCCCGAATGAGAAATACATCGCTCGGTCAGTTCGCCGTGACGCGGTGCGGCGAGACCGACGCGGTGCCACTCGCGGCGATGAGCGCCGCCTGTGCGACCGACGCGCGCTGCGCGTCCGCCACAGTGGCGGGCGCGCCGGACGCGCGCATGCCCGCGATGGCCATGAGCGTAGTGAGGAACTGCAGGATCAGTGACATGAGTTTCTTCCGGGATTGGGGTGTGGTTGCGACTCATGTCACAAACGGACACTCCCGCCGAAAGCGGACAGCGCATGGCGCGAAGGCGTGCGTTGTCGTCGGTACGTACGCAGATCATCCCCACCCATCCGGACAGCGAAGCTCGTTCGCTACCGCAGGTTCATTCGTCCAAGGAGCGCAGTGTACCGCGGATCGCGGCGAATGCCCTTGAGCCACGGATCGTCCTTCAGGTCCGAGATGCCCGGGTCGTGCTGCGCGTACGCGCGATCGAGCCATGCGAAGGCGGCATTCGCGTTGCCTCGGTACGCATGCACCTCCGCGATCTGCATGGCGGAGTGGCTCGCATACTTCTCCGCGTATTCGGCCAGGGCACTGTCGCTCTCCGCGTCGCGCCCGAGCGCGTGATTGACGATCGCGAGGCCCATGAGCCGCCAGCTCTCCTTCTTCTCCAGCTGCACCTCGCGCAGGGCTTCCTCTCGCCTGCCCTGGAACAGGAGCGCGCGCGCGAGGTTGAAGTGCCGGAGGATCGCGTTGGGCCCGAGCACCAGCGCCGTCCGCGCGGCGCCTTCCGCTTCGTCCCACCGGCCGGCCGCGCCGAGTGCGTAGCCGAGATTGGAGTACGTTCCGGCCAGCGGGTCGCGCTCGATCGCCTTGCGAAGCCCGCTGATCGCCTCGTCGTATCGGCCGAGCCGCGTCATCAGCAGTCCCGCCGACCTGAGTGACTCCGCGTTGCCTGGCTCCAGCTCCAGCGCGCGGGCATAGCTCGACTGAGCGGCATCCCAGTTCCAGTCGTACGTGCTCTGCACCCACGCGAGCGCCTCGTAGCCGTCCGCGAGTTGCGGATCCACCGCGATGGCGCGCCGCGCCGCCTCGCGCGATTTCGCGTAACCCTCCGCCACCGGAATCCAGCCCTGCCCCGCCGACTGCCGGTAGGCGCGCGCGAGCCCCGCATACGCCAGGGCATTCCGCGGCTCCTCATGCAGCGCCTGCTCGAACGTGCTGATGGCCAGCGCAACGTTCTCCTGCGTGGACTCCGTCAGCAGGTACCGTGCACGCAGCACGAGGTTGTACGACGCCGCGCTGCGAGGTTTCGTGCTGCCCGTGAGCGCGTTGGCGATGAGCGTGGTGTTCAACGCCTTCACGGCCTTCGCGGCAATCTCGTCCTGCACGGCGAAGACGTCCGCGAGCTTGCGGTCGAACGTGGCCGACCACACCCGGCTGCCGTCACCGGCGCGGATGAGCTCCGCCATCACGTGGATGTTGCTGTCCGACTGCTGCACGGAACCGCGCAGCAGGAAGGCCACGTGAAGCTGGCGCCCGATGTCCTTCGCGTCGTCCTGTCCCTCCCGGAACTTGAACGACGACGTCGGCGCCGACACGCGCATGTCGCGGCTTCTCGCCAGCCGCTTGATCACGTCCTCGGTGAGGCCATCTGCGAAGTAACCCTGCGCCGCGTCGCCGCTCGCGTTCACGAACGGCAGCACCGCAACGGACTTCTCGGTGGGAATGGCCGCGGCCGTGGCACCCGCGCGGAAGCGGCCGCGATAGGCGGCGAGCGCCCCACCCAGTGCCACCAGCGCGACGCCAGCGAGGTAGGTCGCGCGCCGGCCGCGAAGTACCGGACGGCGGCGCACGTGCATGCTGTCGCGCAGCGCCATCGCCAGCTCCCCCGCGGACGCGAACCTGTCCTCGCGCGCGGGAGCGGCGGCGCGCACGATCACCGCCGCGAGCTCGCGCGACGTGCGCGCCTGGAGCGCCGCCACGTCGAAGGGGGACGTGCCCCGCGCACGCGCAGGCAGTGTGAGCGGGCGCTCGGCCATCGCGAGCTCGTAGAGCACGCAGCCCAGCGAGAACACGTCACTGCGGCCGTCGATGTCCGGCACCCCGCTCGCCTGCTCGGGGCTCATGTAGGATGGTGTCCCCATGCGCGGCAGCGGTGTCGCGGATTGGTCGCTGGCAGTCGACATCGCGCGGGCGATGCCGAAGTCCGTGATGACGGCGTGCCCCTCCTGGAGCAGGATGTTCGCCGGCTTGATGTCCAGGTGCACCACGCCCTGCCGGTGCGCATACTCCAGCGCCATCGCGATCTCGCCGCCGATCCTCGCCACGTCGGCGCCTGACATGGCACCGTCGCGCTGCAGCAGGTCGCGCAGCGTCTCGCCCGCGACGTACGGCGACACGAAGAAGAGGATGCGCCCGTCGTCGCCCGGATCGGTGTTCTCGTCCACCACCTCTCCCGAATCGTGCAACGGGAGGATGTGCGGGTGCGACAGCCCGGCGGCAATCTCGATCTCGCGCAGGAAGCGCTCGTGCCCGATGCGCCGCGCCACCTGCGCGTGCAGCACCTTCACCGCCACCTGCCGGCCGTGCTTGGGGTCGTCCGCCAGGTAGACCGTCGCCATGCCGCCACGCCCGATCTCGCGGATCAGCCGGTACGGGCCGAGCTCCATGGGCACGCTGGGCACCATCTCCGCCAGCAGCGGCGCGAAGGTGACGGCCGCCGGCGCGGACAACAGGTCGTCGCCGAGCTCACATGCGTGCAGCAGCGACGTGAGCTCGGCCCACGCCACGGGATCGCGACGCTGCAGCTCCATCATGTAGAGCGACCGCTGCGCATCGTCGAGCTCCAGCACGGCGTCGAGCAGCGGTTCGAGCACGCTCCAGCGCTCGGGCGAGAGCGCGTTGTCCGACTGTGTCACGAGGACGCCGGCGCGTCGGGGCGCGCGAATGCGCGCGAGGCATCGGGGCCGAGCGCCTGATAGAGCAGCCCACGCGCCTTGACCCAGTCGCGCCGCACTGTGCGCTCCGTGACCGAGAGCGCCTCGGCTGTCTCGATCTCGCTCATGCCCCCGAAGAAGCGGCATTCGACCACGCGTGCGAGTCGCGGGTCGAGCAGGGCGAGGCGATCGAGCGCCTCGTGCAGCTCCAGCAAGGATTCGGCGTGCGGATCGGTGCCGACGAGCGCTTCGTCGAGCGTGACGGCCGTCTGCGGCCCGCCACGCTTCGCTGCGCGGCGACGCCGCGCCCGGTCAACCAGGATGTGGCGCATGGCGACGGACGCGACGCCCAGGAAGTGTGCGCGGTTCTGCCAGTCCGCCTGCTGCGCGCGCGCGAACTTGAGGTAAAGCTCGTGCACCAGCGCCGTTGTGGACAGCGTGTCGCTCGGCCGCGCCGCCAGCTCGCGCCGCGCCGTGCGACGCAGCTCGTTGTAGACGAGTGGCAGCATCTGGTCGAACGCCTCGCGCTTCCCCGCGCGAAGGTCGGCGAGCAGGCCCGTGATGGCGGTGTGCTCGGCACTCGACTCCAGGGACGGCCCACGCGGGGGAGGCGGCGCGGGATCTCGTGGTGTGGGCATGTGCAGCTCTCCGGCGTGAGCTGGCCAGCGCCCTTCGGTCACCGGCGCACGGTGCGACTCCTTCGCGGACGTCTCCTCGTCGAGCGGATCGCCGCGAGGAACGTGTGCGGAAAGTATGGAATCCGCCGGCTCCAACCGCAACGGCGTGGCCGGCTGGCGCAGGCTGACTTGCCGGTGCGCTCCGCTCGATCGCCGCTGCGGGGTGGTAGTACACATGAAGTGCTCGCGCCTCCTAGAAGTTCGGCCAGAACAGCTGGCCGCGTATCTCGCCGGCCGGGTGAGCCGCGGTGTGCACGTCCAGGTAGGCCGATCCGTTTATGATCAGGACGACGAGCGAGTCCATCGAGATGGGCGGCGCGCCGGCGAGTGAACGGATGTCTCCCGCGGTGAAGGATTCCCGAAACGCACCGTGCGTTTCCGACTGTGCCGGCAGTGGCAAGTCGACGAGGATGCCAGCGCCCGAGAAGGCATTTGCGGGCCCGTGAATGTGCACGGCAGTGGCCGGCCCCGAGAGCGCGTTCCATGCGATGACATAGCTCGCGATGCCGTTTCCCACCGAGAGGTAGCCGACTCCCACTCCGTCCGTGAACACTGGGTCGGGCGTGATGTTGTTGGACGCCATGAGCGCCTTGAAGGTGAATGGCTCCACAGGCGCCACACGCACCTTGGTCAGGCCGAGTGCAGTCACTCCGTCACGCGTCACCTCGGCGGTGATCGTCGCCTCCACGTCGTCGCTGAGCGACGCGAGACCAGTCACCACGCCATCCGGAGTGACGAGCACGACGCGGGTGTCGTGCGTCGAAAACGTGAAGCCCGTGATGAACGGGATCTCGTGGAAGCGCGCGTCGAGCGCCACGGCGGTGAGCTGCATCGTCTCGCCAGGTTCCACGACCGCTGCGGGACGCTGGATCGCCACCGATCCAATGACCTGGCGCACGGTGACGCCGATGGTGTATTCGGCGTCGCCCGTCATGGCGGTGATCAATGCCGTCCCGTTGCCGACGGCGGTGACCGTCGCGTCGGTGCCCGTTCCACTCACCGTTGCGACGGCGGGCGCGCTGCTGCGCCACGAGACCTGGGGCGAGGCGATCACCTGCCCGTCGGCGGCGAGGACCCGCGCGGTAAGCGCACGCGTGTCGCCAACCGATGTCAGGACGCCGCTGGACGCCGCAATGACGGTGACTTGCGCGCTGGGCGGCGGCGGCGCGGCGACGCGCTCATAACCGCCGGAGCAGGCGGCCAGCAGCAGCGAAGTGCAGAATATGGATACAGGGAAGCGCATGGGTCCTCGAGTCAGGTGGAGCACCGTTGATGGTGTTCCCCTGACACGGAGTTCCGCGGCGAAACCGGACAGGCAGGAGAAACGTCGTCACGGACGCCAGCGTGGGCCCGAAGGCGCCGTAGGTCATTGTGGGTGGTGATCTTCAACCGGCTGGTTCGCCCTGAGCGGCATCGCCGTGCCGCCCTAGCGCGCCGAATGACTTGCTCTTGCTCCTCATTCGGCCTCTCGACGCTTATCGCAACTGATATTTGTTCAACCAAGTCAGATCTGCCTTCTCGCGCGCTTGCGGCTCGCCAGTGAACTTGAGCAGTCTGCAGCATCGGCGCTCCC
>JBDSTA010000010.1:0-3840 GCA_039928475.1 Gemmatimonadaceae bacterium
CCGAGCGACGACGCATGGTTCACGTACTCGCTGAGCCCGATTCGCGAGGAGGACGGCACCGTCGTCGCGCTGCTCAACGTCGCGTCCGAGACGACGAATCGCATCCACGCCGAGCGCGCGATGTCCGGCGCGCGCGCCGACGCCGAGCGCGCCGAGCTTCGCCTGCGTGAGGTGTTCTCGCAGGCGCCGGGGTTTCTCGCGGTGCTCACCGGGCCAGAGCACGTGTTCGAGTTCGCGAATCCGTCCTACCTGCAGCTGGTGGGACACCGAACGATCATCGGGCGCTCGGTGCTCGAGGCATTGCCCGAAGTGGTTGGCCAGGGATTCGTCGAGCTGCTCGACACTGTGTACGCGAACGCGAAGTCGTTCATCGGGCGCGAAGTCGGCGTGATGCTCGAGCACGTGCGCGGCGAGCCGGCGGAGGAGCATATCCTCGACTTCGTCTACCAGCCCATTACGGACGCCGACGGGAAGACCACCGGCATCGTCGTCCACGGCACGGACGTCACCGAGGCATCGCGCGCGCGCCGCGAGGCCGAGGCGAGCGAGGCACGCTACCGCTTCCTGGCGAATGCGATTCCAGTGCAGGTCTGGACGGCCACGCCAGACGGGCAACTCGACTACGCCAGCGAACGTGCCACACAGTATCTCGGCGTGCGCGACGAGCAGTTGCTCGGCGAAGCGTGGCTGTCGTCGCTCCATCCGGGCGACGTGTCCGACACTATCGCGCGCTGGGGCCACGCGCTCGAGACGGGCGAGCCGTACGAGGTGGAGTTCCGCCTCCGCAATTCGAGCGCGAACGAGTATCGCTGGCACCTGTCGCGCGCCACCGCGCAGCGCGACGAGAGCGGCGCGATCATCCGCTGGTTCGGGACCAATACCGACATCGAGGATCGCCGGCGCAACGAGGCGAAGCTCGAGCGGCTCTCGCGCGAGGCGACGGAGGCGAATCGCGCCAAGAGTGACTTCCTCGCGGCGATGAGCCACGAGCTGCGCACGCCGCTCAACGCGATCGGCGGCTACGCGCAGCTCATCGAGCTCGGTTTGCGCGGTCCCGTCACCGAGGAGCAGCGCGTGGACCTGCTCAAGATCCAGCGCAGCAAGGACCACCTCGACGCGCTGGTGAGCGACGTGCTGAACTTCGCGAAGGCGGGCGTGGGTCGCATCGACTATCGCGTCGGCGCCATCGCCATCGCGAAGACGCTCGAGGCCGTGGGCGAGATGGTCGCGCCGCAGATCAACGAGAAGCAGCTCGCGTTCCAGGCGGACGAAGTTCCTGCGGACCTCCGCGCCATCGCCGACGAGGATCGCACGCGGCAGATCCTGCTCAACCTGCTCGCGAACGCGCTCAAGTTCACTCCCGCGGGCGGCACGATCGCCGTGCGCGTCGGCGCGTCGGACAGTGAGGTGTCCATCGCCGTCAGCGACACTGGCATCGGCATCCCGTCAGGGAAGCTCGAGGAGATCTTCCAGCCGTTCGTGCAGGCCGAGCGTGCGCTGCGGCCGAGCGATCAGGGCGTGGGGCTCGGGCTTGCGATCAGCCGGCAGCTCGCGCGCGCAATGGGCGGCGACCTGCGCGTGGAGAGCGAGCTCGCGCGCGGGTCGCGGTTCACGCTCACGTTGCCGCGAGCGCAGTAGCCGCTACCAGATGTCGCCGACGGTGAATCCCTCGGGGAAGGGATCGTCCGGGTCCACGACGTACTGCGCCGTCCCCGTGATCCACGCCTGGCCGCTCAGCGTCGGCACCACGGCGTCGTAGTTGCCGACGCGCGTCGCCTCGACGAGACGACCGGTGAACACTGTGCCCAGCACGCCCGCGTGACGGAAATCCTGGTGCAGCGGAAGCAGTCCGCGCGCATGGAGCGTGGCCATCTTCGCGCACGTACCCGTACCGCACGGCGAACGGTCGATGGCCCCGGTCCATGTCGACGGCTTGTCCCAGTCGAGATCACCGGTGGAGACGACGACGCAATTCTGCCAGTCGGCGCCGTCGCTCAGCGGCGGGCCGGACAGCTGCGCGATCGTCACGCCGTCGAAGCCGGGCTGCTCGGGGTGCACGACGGGGCACTGCTCGCGCGCCGCCGCCTTCACCATCTCGCCGATGCGCACGATGTCGCGACCCTCATCCGGCGTGAGGCGCAGGCCGAACTGCGTGGCGTCCGCGATGGCGTAGAACATCCCGCCATACGCCACATCCACCTTCACCGTGCCGAGGTGCGGCACCTCGACGACGGCGTCGAGGTAGGCGGCGAACGCGGGCACGTTGCGGAACGTGACGCTGGTGACCTTGCCGTTCATGCACTCGGCGCGCACGCGAATGAGGCCCGCGGGCGCCTCGAGTATGAGGTCCGTGACCGGCTCGAGCATGGGGATCATCCCCGTCTCGAGCAGCACGGTCGCCACGCAGATCGTGTTCGTCCCCGACATGCCGGGATACTCGACGTGCTCCATGATGACGAACCCCGCGTCGGCGTCGGGATGGTTCGACGGCAGGATCAGGTTGCAGTTCGAGGCCGGATATCCGCGCGGCTCGCGCAGCATGCGCTTGCGCAGGCCGTCGGCGTGGTCGCGCAGGTGGCACATCTTGTCGAGCATCGTGTGGCCCGGCACGTCGAGCACGCCGCCCACGATGACACGTCCGGGCTCACCGCACGCGTGTGCGTCCACCGCGTGGACGACTGAGGAGACTCGCATGCGGCGAAGCTACGACGCGTGTCAGTGTCCTTCCAGATAGCGCGCGAGATAACCGCCCGTGCGGCTCGCGCGCGAGGCCGCCACGACGGCCGGCGCCCCCTCCACCACGATGCGGCCGCCCTCCTCGCCCGCGCCCGGCCCCATGTCGATCACCCAGTCACTTTCGGCGACGACATGCATGTCGTGCTCGATGACGACGACCGTGTTGCCCGCCTCGACCAGCCCGTCGAGCTGCACGACGAGCTTCTCCACGTCCGCGGGGTGCAGGCCGGTCGTCGGCTCGTCGAGCACGTAGAGCGTGTTGCCGCGCGACATCCGCTGCAGCTCCGTCGCGAGCTTGATGCGCTGCGCCTCGCCGCCCGACAGCTCCGTGGCCGGTTGGCCGAGCCGGAGGTAGCCGAGCCCCACCTCGCGGAGCACGCCGAGCGATCGCGCGATCGCCGTCTCCTCGGCGAAGAAGGTGAAGGCGTCGTCCACAGTCATGCCGAGCACCTCCGCGATGTTCTTCTCGCGGTAGGTGATCTCGAGTGTCTTCGCGTTGTAGCGCGCGCCGTGGCACGTGGGGCAGGGCGCATACACGCTCGGCAGGAAGAGCAGCTCGACGCAGACGAATCCCTCGCCCTCGCAATGCTCGCAGCGTCCCTTCGCGACGTTGAACGAGAAGCGCCCCGCATCGTAGCGGCGCGCGCGCGCTGCCTTCGTGGAAGCGAAGAGCTTCCGCACGTGATCGAACAGGCCGGTGTAGGTGGCGAGGTTGGAGCGCGGCGTACGGCCGATGGGTTTCTGGTCCACCTGCACGAGTCGCCTGATCACATCCAGACCGCCGGTGATCTCGCCGCCGAGCGTGACGAGGGGTGCGTCGTCGTGCTCGTCTACCTCCTCGGCGTCCGTGCGTGTCTCGTGGCCGAGGTGCGCGGCCACGAGCTCCACGAGCACCTGGCTCACGAGGCTCGACTTTCCCGAGCCAGACACGCCGGTCACCGACGTGAGCACGCCGAGCGGGATCGCGGCGTCGAGCGCCTCGAGGTTGTTGCGCGTCACGCCCTTCAGCGTGAGCCACGCGGACGGTACGCGCACCGCGCGCCGCGCCACGCCGCGCGCGTCGGCAAACAGGTATTCGCGCGTGCGTGACTCCTTCACGTGAGC
>JBDSTA010000011.1:0-8762 GCA_039928475.1 Gemmatimonadaceae bacterium
ATCAGGGCGCGTCGAGCTGGCCGGGCACCACGTGGCAGCAGGGCGGCGCCACCGTGTGGGGCTGGCTCTCGTACGACCCCGAGCTCAACCTCGTCTATCACGGCACGTCCAATCCCGGGCCGTGGAACGGCAAGCAGCGTCCCGGGGACAACAAGTGGAGCGCGGCGATCATCGCGCGCGACGCGGACAGCGGCGAGATCGTGTGGGCCTTCCAGCCGACACCGCACGACGTGTGGGACTACGACGCCGTGAACGAGAACATCCTCGCCGACCTGCCGATCAATGGCAGGACGAGAAAGGCGCTCGTCCACTTCGATCGCAACGGCTTCGCCTACACGATGGATCGCGCGACGGGTGAGGTCATCCTCGCGAAGCCGTACGTGCCGATGAACTGGGCGACGGGCGTCGATCTCACCACCGGCAAGCCGCAGCTCAACCCGGACAAAGTGCCCTTCGAGGGAAAGAAGGTCTCGTTCATCTGCCCCAGCCTCGAGGGTGGCAAGAACCAGCAGCCCGCGGCATTCTCGCCGGCCACGGGCCTCTTCTACGTGCCCACCAACAACCTCTGCATGGACTTCGAGGCGCGCGAGGTGTCGTACATCCCGGGCACGCCGTACATCGGTGGCAACGCGCCGGAGGTCGGCGGGCCCGGCGGCTATCGCGGCGAGTTCATCGCGTGGGATGCGACCACCGGCAAGAAGGTGTGGGGCATCAAGGAGCCGTATCCCGTCTGGGGCGGCGCGCTCGCGACGAAGGGCGACGTCGTCTTCTACGGCACGCTCGACGGATGGTTCAAGGCGGCCGACGCACGCACCGGCGCCGTCCTCTGGAAGTTCAAGGTGGGCTCCGGCGTCGTCGGTAACCCGATCACGTACACCGGTCCCGACGGCAAGCAGTACGTCGCCGTCTATGCGGGCATCGGCGGCGACATGGGGCTGCTCATCGCCGGCGACGTGGCCGCGAACCTGCCATATGACGTGCGCGAGCGCGGCTCCACGCTCCCCGACCTCGCGCGGTGGACGAGCTGGGGCGGAATGCTGTTCGTGTTCTCGCTGTGATCCCCGTGAGGTCGCCCATGCGCTTCGCTCCGCTCGCCACGATCCTCGTCGTCCTTCCCGTGTTCCAGGCATGCACGAGCGACTCACAGGCCGAGGAGGCACCGCGCTACGTGCAGCAGGCGCCGGCGACGACGACCGCTGCGCCCGCCGGCGACCTCGCCGCGCGATTCGTGTCGCACACGGATCACATCCAGCCGGGCATGGTGAAGCCGTTCGCCGGCATGCGCCTCGTCAACCCGCTCGAGGGCAACGCGAACGCCGTCGCGACCGGTGCGAAGCTGTTCGTCTCGTACAACTGCATCGACTGCCACGGCGCCGACGGCGCGGGCGCAATGGGCCCGAGCCTCGCCGACGGCCGCTGGCACTTCGGCGGCAGCAATGCCGAGGTGTTCGAGTCGATCTACCAGGGCCGTCCGGAAGGCATGCCCGCATGGGGCAGCCTCATCTCCGACGACCAGATCTGGATGCTCGTGAGCTACGTGCGCTCGCTCGCGAAGGACAAGAACGTGACGAGCGAGAACTTCTCCGGGGCCACGGTGGAGCGTACCGGGCACTGAGCGAGTTCGCAGAGGACACAGAGGAATTGTGCTTTTCCTCTGTGTCCTCTGTGGTTTCCGCCCTGAAGCCCTAGAAGGAAAACCGCAACCCGGCCGAGAACGCGATGTTGTTCGTCGTCGAGGAGTTGATGTCGAACGACGTCGCCTCCTGGAAGTCGAACTTGCCGACGTAGTCCTTCGCCATCAGCCGCAGCCCGACGTTGCGTCCCACCGCGATGTCCGCACCCACGCCGGCATTCCACGCGAGGTTCGTCGCCGACGTCGAGACGAGAGACTGGCTGATATCGTAGCGCATCGCGCCCACGCCACCCTGGATGAACGGCGAGAACGTGGTGCCGTACGCCGACTGCATTGGGATATCGAGCTGCAGCCCCGCATCGTAGAACACCATCGCGTTGTGCGCGACGGACAGTCCGCCAATGATCGGCACGCCGACCTTGATGTCGCTCGACGACGCGGCAAGGTTGCCGATGAGCGAGATGTTCGGCGCGATGCGCATCCCGAGCTGCGCACCATACACCGGCGCCGGCGCGTTCGAGAGCGACGTCCCGAGCGGTCCCGAGAGAAAGTCGCCGAAGAGCATGTAGCCGGCGTACGGCGTCACTTCAAAGAGGGTGGCCGGCGCCGCGGCGACGACCGGACGGCCCGCGCGCGACTGCGCCGATGCGTCGGTGGATGCGAATGACAGGACGGCTGCGAGGCCAGCGAGGGCGAACGACGCGTTGCGCATGAGGATCTCCGGGTGATGTCGCCGCGCCAGGCGGCGCGCGATACCATCCCCCAAGGCATCGGCCATTCCAGTTTCGTGGAGGGGCGAGCCAGTGGGCTAACTGCCGGAGAATCAAGGCGTTGCTGTTTTCTCCAAGGCGGGCGTTACGGGCGGACTGTCATCGCGCGAGGACGAGCAGCGTCCTCTCAGGGGAACGATTCCGCTCGCAACCACAGAGGACACAGAGGAACTGCGAAAGCCTCACCGCAGAGCCGCAGAGGACGCAGAGGGAACAGGAGCTTCGAGCACTCCTCCGCGTCCCTCCGCGTCCTCTGCGGTTCAATGTTGCTGGCTTGAGAGCTACTGCAGTTCCCCTGTGTCCCCTGTGCGGCTTTTCCTCTGTGGTTCCGAGAGTGCTAGAACCGCCATTCACGTATGAGGAATGCCCCGAACTGCGCCGTATTCTGGTACGTCTGCGGCGCGAGCGTCGGCGCGTCCAGCAGGTACCGCGGGCTGAAGCTCACGTCGAACCGCAACCCGCCACGCGTCCGGTGCGTCACCGTCGCACCAGGCGCCGTGCACGCGCTCCCCTGGTTGCTGCCCCGCCCACCGCACGTGAGCAGCCCCGGCGTCGCGATCACGCTCACGAACGTCTGCGGGTTCAGGTAGCGCCCCGCCTCGATCTCCGTCCCGCGCAGGAAGTCACTCAGGCCGCTCGACGCCTGCGTCAGCGGAAGGTCGCCCGGCGTCACGTTGAAGACGTCGAGCCCCAGCGACCGCGCCGCGCTGCCCTTCACCTCGTCGAGCGCAACACCCAGCGCGATGCCCGCGAGGCGCGTCGTCGCGACGTTCAGCAGGTTGCCGCCGCTCTGCGGCGTGAGCGACGACGCCGTGAGCTGCACCAGCGACGTCGACGACTCACCGAACGCCAGGTACGTCAGCAGCGCGCTCTGCGACAGGGGCGGCTGCGCGTCGCTCTCGAGCGAGATGCGCGGCGCCTCCACCGTGCCGCCGATCAGCACGCGAATGTTCGTCGCCGGACCCGCCACCTGCTTGATCTGGTACTCGGCCGTGATCTGCAGCGTCGGGTTCAGGTCCGGCGTCCCGATGAACAGCGCCGACCCGCGCTTGATCTGGAAGCGGCGGCTCAGGAACGTGTACTCGCCACGGTCCGCGTCGAGTGCGCCGGTGAGCGCGAGCGCCTCGCCCACGACCCGCAGCTGCATCGGCCCATCCGTGAACACCTCGACGTTCGCATCGCGCGAGCGCACCCAGGTGTCGCGGTTGACGACGAAGTCCACGTCCACGCGCAGGTTCCTGAACATCGGGGACGTCGCCGGGAACAGGTCCTTCTGTACCGTGAGCGACGTATCGATCACGCTGAAGAGCGCGGGGTCGCCCGCGCCGATGACCTTCTTGCCGCGCGACTCGGGGATGTAGAGCACGCCGTGCACGACGGTCACCTCGCCGCTCACGTACGGGCTCGAGAGCGCGCCGGTCAGGTGCAGTCCCGCATTGGCATGCACCTCGCCCATCTCGTTGTTCACGAGCTGCGCGTCCTCGGCCGTGAAGTTCAGGTCGAACGACGGCTCGCGCCAGTTGCCGACGCCGATGGTTCCCGCGAGGCGTATCGGCCCGCCCGCCGAGCCGGCGATCGAGTCCACGAACACGCTGTCGCCCGTCATCCGGATCGCGCCGTTCACATGCTCCATGAACGTGCCCGTCGCGGCGACCTTGAACTGCACGTCCGTCAGCAGGACGTTGCCCGTGAGCGCGGGCTTCTTCAGCGTGCCGCCCACCTTCACCGTCCCCGTCGCGCGGCCGGCCACGTCGGTCACCGCGGCGGTGAACTGCGGAATGAGCTCGATGGGCAGGCTGTCCGACGCGAGCGTGAAGTTCACCGGCAGGTCGAGCAGCCGCGAACCGGTCACCCCCGAGAGCGCGAGGTCGATCGGCACCGTGCCGTCCAGCCTCGCGAGCACCTTGCCCGTGCTGTCCTGCACCGCCGCATTGGTCGTGAGCTGCTTGTTCGCGTACGCGAAGGTGCCGTGCACCTCGGGTACCGGCGTGTCGTTGTACGTGCCCTTCACGAAGTCGATCTTGCCCGCCGCCTTCGGGTCCTCCGCGGTACCCGACACGTGCGCGTCGAGCGTCACGCGACCCGTCACCGGCAGGTCGCTCTGCAACAGCTCGGCGATGTTCGCCACCTCGAAGTCCGAGACGGCGAGGTCGAAGTTGGCGGTGCCCTTCGTGGGGAGGAGGCCGTTCGCATAGATGCGACGCCCCACGCCACTCGTGAGCTCGAGGTTCAGCACCTCGATGCCCGCGGTGCCCCAGTGAATCGACGAGGAGTGCGAGGACGCCCACGTCGTGGAGTCGAAGCGGAGCGCAACCTTCGAGAGGCTCAATACGTTGCGCGCCTTGTCGAGCGTGAAGTCGCCGGCGAGCGAGTAGTCGCGCTGCGCTCCCTGCCGCACGGCAATCGACATGGTGCCATTCGGCGCCACGTAGCCGACCTCGGCGTTCAGGCTGTCGAACACGAAGCCGTACGCGCTGATGCTGTCGGCGCTCACCTTCGCCCCCAGCTTCGACGACTTCGTCCGCGCGTCGATCACGTTGTATTCGGCCGACAGGTGCTTCGCGGAGTTGCCCTGCACGACGAGCCCCGTCGCCTCCGCCGTGCCCTCGAGCGAGAAGCGGTCGACGGAGCCGGTGATCGTGCCCTTCGCCGAGAGCGAACCGGCGAGCAGGTCCTTCGGGATCGCGCGCGGCGTGTCTGTGGGAATGCGCAGCGGTTCGGGCGCGGCGTTGCGCATCGCACGCTCCACCACGGTCGCGATGGCCACGCGCGCCGAGTCCGCCCGCGCGCGACGACGCGCTTCCGCGGCGACGCGCGGACGCGGCTTCACGATCGTCGTGTCCAACGTGCCCTGGCCCGGGATGTACCGCGCGAACTTCGTCAGCGTGTCGATCTTCACGTCATAGGCGAGCTTGCCGACGAAGTTCGAGTCGAGCCCGAACTGGCCGGTGAAGTCCGCCGTGGCGCCCGAGCCCGTCACGTGCGCGCGCTCGATGTTCGCGATCCCGTTCGCGAGCCGCGCACGAACTGACACGGAGTCCACACCGATCGTATCCACCGACGACGGTCCGAGCTCGATGGCCACGTCGGAGCGCATCGTCGGCGTCTTGAAGCCGCGCCCGCTCGCGATCGCGTTGCCGCTCAGCGACGTCACCGGCCCGTACATCACGACCCAGGAGAGGTCGAGCGCACGCATGTCCATCGCGACGTCGTAGCCGAGCTCCTTCGAGAGGAAGTCCACGGTGCCGCGCATCGCGAACTCGCCGCCGCCGGGCAGGTTGAGCCGCGTATCCACACGCAACGCGTCGATCGGCCCGTGTGCATGGATCGGCCCCGACGCATTGTTCTTCAGCAGCAGCGTCGGCGCGAACTTCGTCAGCTCCGCGAGCGCGAGTTGCGTCGCATTCACGTCGAGGTCAAGCGTCTGGCGTCCCGTCGTGTGCACGGCCGCCCGGCCCACCGCATGCGTGACGTTCGCGCCGTCGGTATGCGTGATGTCCAGGTTGCTCACGTAGAGCTGCCTGTCGCCCGAGCCGTTGAGCGTCGCCGAGCCGGCCAGTGTCCCGCCCACGGGCAGGGTGGGGAAGAGCAGCTTCACGATGTCGATCTGGAGCGGCGCGATGCGCACGTGCAGGTCCTTGGCGCTCACGACGACCTTCGTCGTGCCCATGAACCCCACGATGCCGTCCGCGATCACGCGGCTCGTGCCGCGGTTGTACGCAGCGAACGTGATGTCGGAGCTCGCGAGGTGCATCCGCTTGAACGTCCCATCGAACTTCGCCCGCCCGCTCAGCACACCCTGCCTCGGCGACTTGATCCCCGGGGACAGCTCCTCGATCTGCTTCGTCGTCACGCCCGTGAAGCGCACGTTCGCATCGTGGAAGAACACGGTGTCGGCAATCGTGACGCCGACGTCGCCCGCGAGGTGCGCGGAGCCCGTGCGCACGTCCGCGCCGCGCACGATGTAGTCCTGCGTCGAGCCCTTCCATTGCACCAGCAGGCCAAGACTACCGCCGCCCTCGAGGGGAAAGTGCGGATAGAGCCAGTGAAAGTCCTTGAAGGTCGCCGGCGTGGCAGCGAGGCTCAGCTGCATGTCGCCGTTGTTCAGGTTGTAGACACCATCGCCCTTGAAGTTCGTGTTCGGCAGGCGGCCCGTCGCTCCCTTCCACCAGAGCGAGTCGTCGTCGAAGTCGAACGTGCCGGCCAGGGCGCGCACGTCTGCCGCGGGCGGCCGGAAGGGATACGCCTGCATGTTGAGCGACGCGACCTTGAGCTGCCGGTTCCTGTACGCGGGATCCTCCCAGCGCACGAGCGGCAGCTTCGCGTTCACCTTCTGCAATGTGATGACCTTCTGGTATCCGCCCGGCGCCTCGGCGATGTAGAGCCGCGAGCCGGCGTCCAGCGCGTCCTTCACGATGCTGTCGCGCACGCGCGCCGACACGCCCGCGCGCGGCGCCCACGGCGAGCGCACGGTGACGTTGCCGTCGATGATCGTGGCGTTCGTGAGGGTGACCCAGTCACCCCACCCGCGTGTCGAGTCGCCCGGCGCCTTCTTCGGGCCGGCCGGCCACAGGATGCGGTAGTTCCACGGCCCGTTCGGCAGGCGCGCGACGACGACGTCCGGGTGATACACCACCACGTTGTCGAACAGCAGCTTGCTCGAGAAGAAGCTGCGCATCACGTAGCGCAGCGACACGGAGTCGGCCTTGAAGAACGGATGCGCGGCGCTGTCGGTGATGGACACCTTCACGAGCATCGCGCCGCTCAGCAGGTTGCCGTTCATCTTCTCGACGCGCACGATGCCGTGCGTCTGGTGCTGCAGGATGCCCACGACGTAGCGACGCACGCGCTCCCGCCCGAAATCCGTGTTCGTCGCGACCCACACGGTGACGACCCCGAGGATCGCCACCACGCTGAGCACGACGAGCAGGCGGAAGAGGCGGCGCAGCATCAATAGGCCTGGCCGATGGACAGGTGAAGCGTGAAGCGATTCAGGAAACCGCCCACGCCGCCCCCCGATCCCATCGCCGAGTAGCGCTTCGGGATGTCGAGCGGAATGATCTCACGCCGTCCATTCTTGATGACCTCCGTCACGACCGCGAGATCCTCGGCGCGCGATGGATTGAAGCCGAGGTCGACGCGAATGGGACCCACCGACGAGTAGTACCGCACTCCGAATCCCGGCGTGATTGCGCCGGTGCCGCGCACCAGGTCGGCCAGCGTCTTCACGCCGGCGCCGAGCGGGTCGAGCACCTTCTCTCCAACGGCGCCGCCGTCGATGAACAGCGCGCCGCCGAGATTCTTCAGGATCGGGATGGGAAAGCGGTACTCGACGCTCGCCTCGATGAGCGACGTACCGCCCAGCGCGCGCGGCGTGAACTTGTCGTCGCCCACCGGGTTCTTCGCCGAGTCCGTGATGAAGTTCGGGTTGCAGTAGCGGACCGCATCGCTCGTCGCATCACAGGGCGCGCCCGACGCGGTCACCGAATTGACCAGGTACTGCGCCGGCAGCGTGAGGATGCGCGGCCCGAGCTGATTCTCGCCGTAGCCGCGTACGGACTGCGACCCGCCCGCGTAGAAGCGCTTGCGCGGATGCAGGACTTCGGCGTTCAGGTTGGCGCTGCCGCCGAGCGGGCGCACGAAGCCGAGCCGGAGGTGCGTCGCGAGCACCGAGTTCTTCCCGCCAAGGCGCGCATACAGCGCGCCCTCGGCGTATGCGCGATTGTAGCGGTAGTCGGACACCGTCACCGCGGACGCATGCTCGAGCTCCGCGCGTGCCGTGTAGCCGCGCGTGGGTGCGAGCGGCTGGTCCGAGCGGTCGATCTGCACCTGCGCGAGCACGGGCGACAGGCGCTGGCGCGAGCGCAGCGCGCCGATCGTGAGCGTGTCGCACACTCCGAAACTCACGCAGAAGTACGGCCCGCCCGCTTCCACGCGCGTGACCTCGAAGCGGTACGAGAGACTCGCCGGCGCGCGCAGCGCGAGCGTGCGCGTGTACGTGAGGTTGCCGCCATAACCGCGGTCGATGACGACCGCCGGCACCGCTCGCCGCTGCGCGAAGGCGCCGATCGACAGCGCGTTGCGCGGCCGCTGGAGCCACGCCGGCTGCCGCAGCTCGATGCTGGCCTGCCACGTCGGCTTCAGGAAATCGGCGGCGTCACCCGTCGTCGTCGTATCCGCCTCCACGCGGCGAAAGATGCCGGCGCCATTCAGCGCGCTGGCGCCCAGGTTGCCGACCGACGCCGTGATGTCGAGCCGGCGCGCGCCGCCGAACAGGTTGTAGTGCGTGAACCGGCCTTCGGTCTGGAAGTAGTCCACGGTGTTGAAGCCGCCGCCGATGCGCGCCTCGTGCAACGGCG
>JBDSTA010000012.1:0-6867 GCA_039928475.1 Gemmatimonadaceae bacterium
CCTCTGCGAGACCCGTGAGCACTGCGGGGAGCACGCCTGCGCCACCTGCCGTGGGCGCCGCCACGATCACGCCCATGGCCGCATTCACTTCCTGCACAGCGAGTGCGCGCGCGAGGATGTCGCGGAAGGGCGTGCCACTGAGCGGACCCGCCGGACCCTCGCGCAGTTTCGCCGCATCACCGCCCACGAGGCCCGAGGCGGAATAGAGGTCGCCGGTCATGCCCCGCGCGACGGCGCCGCGCATCACGTCGAGCGCGCGCTTCAGCGCGGAGCGGATGTCCTCGACCGTGCGTCCCTGATCCTTCGCCTCGACCGCGAGCGCGAGCTGCGCGAGCGAGGTGCCCTGCGCTTCCGCGTCGCGAATGGCTTCTCCGAGTGCCTTGTACATCAGGCGCTCACCTTGTCGAGACGGTACGCCCAGCTCACCCACGGTAGGGCGCGGAGCTCATCGCCCACCTGCGCCTCCGGCTCGTGGTCGATCTCGATGACCATGAACGCATCGCCGCCGGGCTCCTTTCGCGTGAGACGCAGCGTGGCGATGTTGAGCTCGTTCTCGCTCAGGATCGTGGCAATGCGCGCAACCGAGCCCTTCACGTCGTCCGCCACGAGCACGATCGTGTTGTAGTTGCCGGTGACCTCGACCGGATAGTCGTTGATCTCCGTGAGCATCACGCGGCCCGCGCCGAGGGAGGAGCCGGTCATCCGCGCGGTGCGGTCGCCGCGCTCCACCGTGATGCGCACCGTATTCGGGTGCGCCTCCTCGTCGATGGTGGTCTTCTCGAAGACGTAGCGCAGCCCTTCGCGCTCCGCGATGTCGAGCGCGTCGCGGAGGCGCTCGTCGTCGGGACGGAAGCCCATGAGGCCACCGGCGAGCGCCTTGTCGGTGCCGTGCCCCTCACCCGTGCGCGCGAAGGAACCGTGCAGCTCGAGGCGAGCCGTCTCGGGCGTGCCGCCCACGAGGCAGCGCGCCAGCAGCCCGAGCCGGCATGCGCCCGCCGTGTGCGACGAGGACGGCCCGACCATGATCGGGCCGATGATGTCGAGGAGGGAGACCATCAGGCCCCGCCTCCTCGTTTCGCTCGGAATGACATCAGCCAGCCTTGCGTTGCCTGGTGGGCTTCTTGAGCATCGGCTTGAGGTAGCGCCCCGTGTGCGATGCCTCGACCTGTGCGACTTCCTCCGGCGTGCCCTTCGCGACGACCGTGCCGCCGCGCGTGCCGCCATCAGGACCGAGATCGATGATCCAGTCCGCGGTCTTGATGACGTCGAGGTTGTGCTCGATGACGAGCACCGTGTTGCCGCGCTCGACGAGGCGATGCAGGACGGTGAGCAGCACGCGCACGTCCTCGAAGTGCAGGCCCGTGGTGGGCTCGTCGAGGATGTAGAGGGTGCGCCCCGTATCACGCTTCGAGAGCTCCGTCGCCAGCTTGATGCGCTGCGCCTCGCCGCCGGAGAGCGTCGTCGCGCTCTGGCCGAGGTGGATGTAGCCGAGGCCGACATCGTTCATCGTGTCGAGCTTCTGCTTCACGCGCGGCTGGTTCTCGAAGAACGTGGCCGCGTCCTCCACCGTGAGCTCGAGCACCTCCGCGATGCTCAGGCCGCGGAAGCGCACCTCGAGCGTCTCGCGATTGTAGCGCTTGCCCTTGCACACCTCGCACGGCACGTACACGTCCGGCAGGAAGTGCATCTCGATCTTCACGAGCCCGTCGCCCTGGCACGCCTCGCAGCGGCCACCCTTCACGTTGAAGGAGAAGCGCCCGGGGCCGTAACCGCGGATCTTCGCCTCGGGCAGCTCGGCGAAGAGCTCGCGAATCGGCGTGAAGAGCCCCGTGTACGTCGCGGGATTCGAGCGCGGCGTGCGGCCGATGGGACTCTGGTCGATGTCGATGACCTTGTCGATGTGCTCCAGGCCCGTGATGCGATCGTGCAGGCCGGGAATCACGCGCGCACGATAGAAGTGGCGTGCGAGCGACTGGTGCAGGATGTCCTCGATGAGCGAGCTCTTGCCCGAACCCGAAACGCCCGTAACGGCGACGAACAGCCCGAGCGGGATGTCCACGCTGACATTCTTCAGGTTATGCTCGCGCGCGTTGACGATGCTGATCGCGCGCTTGGCATCAGGCCTCCGGCGTGCCTCGGGCAGAGCGATCTCCATCTCGCCGCTGAGGTACTTGCCAGTGATGGACGCCGGATTGCGAATGATCTCGTCGACGGTGCCTTCGGCGATCACCTCGCCGCCGTGCTTGCCCGCACCGGGGCCCATGTCGATGACGTGATCCGCGGCGCGCATGGTCTCCTCGTCGTGCTCGACGACGATGACCGTGTTGCCGAGGTCGCGCAGCTGCTCGAGGGTGGACAGCAGTCGCGCGTTGTCGCGCTGGTGCAGGCCGATGGAAGGCTCGTCGAGGATGTAGAGCACGCCGACGAGGCGCGAGCCGATCTGCGTCGCGAGGCGGATGCGCTGCGCCTCACCACCCGAGAGCGATTCCGCGGAGCGGCCGAGCGTGAGGTAGTCGAGCCCGACGTCCACGAGGAAGCGCAGGCGCTCGCGCACTTCCTTCAGGATGGGCGCGGCGATCTCCGCATCCACGCCACTCGCGCGCGTCTCGCTGCGAATCGGGACGTTCGCGAAGAACGTCTCGGCCTGGTCGATGGAGAGGTCCGTGAGCTCGCCGATGTTTCGACCGTCGATCGTGACCGCGAGCGACTCGGGCTTGAGGCGATGGCCGCCGCACGCGGTGCACGGCACGGCGAGCATGTAGGCCTCGAGCTCCATGCGGACCATGTCCGAGTCGCTCTCCTCGTAGCGCCGCTCCACGTTGGAGACGATGCCCTCCCAGCTTCCCTCGGCGGCCTTCTTCTTCTTGCCGGTCCCGCCGTCGCCGTGCAGGAGGCAGTCGCGCACCGACGGCGCCAGCTCACCCCACGGGGCGTTGAGGTCGAACTTGAACTGACGCGCGAGGGTCGGCAGCACGACCTTGCGCAGGTAGCCCGTCGGCTCGCCCCACGGGAGCACGACGCCCTCGAGGATCGAGATGCGCGGATCACCGAGGACGAGCTCCTCGCTCACGCGGCGGCGCGTGCCCAGTCCACCGCACTTCGTGCAGGCGCCGAAGGGCGAGTTGAACGAGAAGTGGCGCGGCTCGAGCTCCGGCATGGAGATGCCACATGTGGGGCAGCCGTACTTCTCGGAGAACGTCTCGAGCCTGTTCGTGTCGGCGTTCACGACCTCTACGAGTCCCTCGGCGAGCTTGAGCGCGGTCTCGATGGAATCGGTGAGGCGACCGCGGTCATCCGAGCGAACGGCGAGGCGATCCACGACGACAGAGACGTCGTGGTTCTGCCGACGGTTGAGCTTCGGTGGATCGGCGACCTCGATGAGTGCGCCGTCCACGTACGCGCGGATGAACCCCTGCTTGCGGACGGACTCGAAGAGCTCGCGGAACTCGCCCTTGCGTCCCTGGATGAGCGGCGCGCGCACCTCGATCTTCGTGCCGTCGGGCCACGCGAGCACGGCCTCGGCGATCTGTGCGGGACTCTGGCGTTGGACCGGGCGTCCGCAGTTGGGGCAATGCGGCGTGCCAGCGCGTGCGTAGAGCAGGCGCAGGTAGTCGTAGATCTCGGTGACGGTGCCGACCGTGGAGCGCGGGTTGTGGCCCGCGCTCTTCTGCTCGATGGAGATCGCGGGCGAGAGGCCCTCGATCGCATCGACGTCGGGCTTCTCCATGAGCCCGAGGAATTGGCGCGCATACGCGGAGAGGGACTCGACGTACCGCCGCTGTCCTTCCGCGTAGATGGTGTCGAAGGCGAGGGACGACTTGCCCGAGCCCGACAACCCCGTGATGACCGTGAGCCGGTCGCGGGGGATGGTAACGTTCACGTTGCGGAGGTTGTGCTCACGCGCGCCGCGAACGATCAGTGCGTCTTCTGCCATAGCCAGGTAAAACTCGCTTCAGGACCGGGGGCAGACAAGTCACGCACGCCCCGCATTAGATTACCCCGCCACGACCCAGTCGGTTCGCGACGACGGCGTGCGAATCGCTCCTCACCGCGCCCACGGTTGGCGCCCAGCCCCGAGTCATGCCTCACAACGACGCCATCGTGGTGATGACGACGCTCTCCTCGTCCGACGAGGCCGTGAAGCTCGTGCGCGAGCTCCTGGAGCGCCGGCTCATCGCCTGCGGCTCCGTGCTGCCCGGAGGACGCTCGCTGTACCGCTGGCAGGGAAAGATTGCCGACGAGCAGGAGGTAGTCGTCCTCCTCAAGACGCGGTCGGCGCGGCTCGAGACGCTGCAGCTCGCCTTCGACGAGCTGCACCCGTACAAGGTTCCGGAGCTCCTCGCCCTGCCGGTCACGGGCGGGAACGCAAAGTATCTCGAATGGATCAATGGCGAGACGACGCTCGCGCTCGCCTAGTCGCACCCGGTGGAGATGAATGGCGGCATGTCGCACCCCAATCCTGAAAACCAGAGCACCAACGTCCCGGCCGAGGATCCGAGCCAGGTAAGCCTCGGGCTTCCTGAAGCGGACCGCACGCCCGCGCCAGTCAACGAGCGCGCCGCGGAGCGCGCCCCGGACGCCGTCCAGTCGGCACTCGATGAGACCGCGCGCGGCGAAATGCGCTCGGCGCTCGCGAACATGCGCGCGATCGTTGCGCGTGAGCCATCCAATGCGCGGGCGCGCGCCGCTCTCGCGACGCTGCTCGAGAAGCGCGGCGACCTGGAGGCGGCACTCGGGGAGCTCGGCAAGGCGCTCGAGTCCGCACCGGACGACGTCTCCATCCTGTGCTCGCGCGCTGCACTCCTGAGCGCGCGCGGCCGCTACGATCACGCCGAGGCAGACCTGCGTCGCGCGATCAAGGTGAACGACGGGAGCTCCGAGGTGCACGTGCAGCTCGGCATCCTGTTCTCGAAGCGCGCGCGCTGGCGCGAGGCCATCGAGCCACTCCAGGCCGCCGTACAGGTGGACCCGAATCGCGGCGAGGCGCACTACTACCTCGGCGAAGCGTACAACGCGATCGACAACCTGTCCGCGGCGCTCGCGTCATACGAGGCGGCGGCCACGCTGCTGCCGACGAACATGCGCGCGCTGAAGGGCATCGGCATCGTACTCGACCGCATGGGGAAACCCGAGGAAGCCGCGGCGGCGTACCGCCGCGCGCGCGAAGCACAGAGGCGGTGAACTGGTGAGCCGTCGGTTTGGTGGGCGCACCTTGCTGGCGGCTGGAGTCCTCGTCCTGTGGCTCGCGGGCCTGGGGCTGCTGACCCAGCGCGAGTTGTTTCGCCCGCACATGGAGAAGCTCACGGAGGCCGGCCTTCGCGTCACTCCGGGCGCGACGTACTACGCCGTGCTCCAGAAGGGCCAGCAGATCGGCTTCGCCTCGACGACGGTGGATACCGCGCAGGGCGGCATCACCGTGGCGGACTATCTCGTCGCCGACCTGCCCGTCGCCGGCAAGCTGCACCGCGCCAGCGCGCGCACGACCGTGCGCCTCACGCGCGCCCTGCGCGTGAGCGAGTTCACGCTCGACGTCGACGCCGACATCACGCCGATCAAGGCGACGGGGCACGTGTTCGGCGACACGGTGTTGCTGCTCACGCTGCGCGGCGTGAGTGGCGAGGCGACCGATACTCAACGCGTGCGCCTCAACGGACCGGTGCTGCTGCCGACGCTCGTTCCGCTCGCCATCGCGCTCGGCGAGCAGCCCAAGGTGGGCAAGAGCTATACGCTGCCGATCTTCGACCCCGGGTCGATGTCGCCGAAGGACATGCAGGTCAACGTCCAGGCGGAAAGCGTGTTCGTCGTGGAGGACAGCAGCGTGTTCGACGCCGCGTCGAAGCGCTGGAAGGGCGCGCTGCCCGACACCGTGCGCGCATGGAAGCTCGCGACGCAGAACGGCAGCTCGAGTCCCGCCGGCGGATTCGCCGGGTGGGTGGACCAGCAGGGACGCGTGGTGCTCGCGACGCAGCTGCTCGGCATGACGCTCGAGCGACGCCCATATGAAGTCGCCTTCGAGAACTGGAAGGACGACGCGGCGGCGCGCGGCACGCAGGTGTCCGCGGATCGCGACATCTATGAGACGACCGCCATCTCGGCGAGCAAGACGCTGCGGAAGAACCTCACCGAGCTGAAGCTGCGACTGAGCGGCGTGGAGCTCGGCGACTTCGACGTGAAGGGGTATCGCCAGCACCTCGTGGGCGACACGCTCACGATCACGCGCGAGGCACCCGCCGCGCTCCAGGCGATGTACGCGCTTCCCAACGGCGCGAAGGCGACGGTGATGAGCGTCTTCATGGATCCGGAGCCGCTGCTCGAGGTGAACAATCCGGAGATCGTGACGCTCGCGCACCGGCTCCGTGGCACGGAGGCGAACCCGCGTGTCGTCGCGGAGCGGATCAACAAGTGGGTGTACGATTCGCTGACGAAGAAGATCACGGTCGGTGTGCCGAGCGCGTTGAGCACGCTGCACGCGCGCAGCGGCGATTGCAACGAGCACACGCAGCTGTACGTCGCGCTCGCGCGCGCGGCGGGCATTCCCGCGCGCGTCGCGGCGGGACTCGCATTCCTCGACGGCAAGTTCTACTACCACGCGTGGCCGGAGATCTGGCTGGAGCGCTGGGTGGCCGTCGATCCGACGTTCGGCCAGTTCCCCGCTGACGCATCGCATCTCCGCTTCACCATCGGTGGACTCGGCAAGCAGGTCGAGCTGCTCCGCCTCATCGGCGCGCTGCAGATCGACGTACTCTCGGCCAGATAGGGTTCATGATCAGTCTCCGTCAGCTCACGAAGCGGTACGGCAGCTTCACCGCGGTGGACGCCATCGACCTCGAGGTCCCGCGCGGTGAGCTCTTCGGCTTCCTCGGGCCG
>JBDSTA010000013.1:0-2525 GCA_039928475.1 Gemmatimonadaceae bacterium
CCGAAGATCGCGGCGCCGGAGAGCGGTGTGTGCACGGCGAGCTCGCGCAGGTGCTGGTCGATCTGCGCCGCGAGCTCACGCGTGGGCGTGAGCACGAGCGCGCGCGTGGTGCCGCGCGGCTTGCCCATGAGGCGGTGGAGGATCGGCAGGAGGAACGCCGCCGTCTTGCCGCTCCCGGTCATGGCGCACGCGAGGACGTCCCTCCCCTCGAGCGCGGGCGGGATGGCCTGCTCCTGGATGGGTGTGGCGCGCGTGAACCCGAGCTCGCGGGTGCCCTTGAGCAGGTCGGGGTGGAGCGGAAGTCCGGCGAATGGCATGGTCAGCAGGTGCGTGGTGGGAATAAGCGAACCCGCAAGTTAAGCGGTGCGGCGCCTCGCTGGCGGCCGGGGCCCTGCGGTGCCAGCCGCCATCGGGCTGCGAGCCCCGAAACCCAACCGTCCGGACAGTTGCCGTGTCTACTGTTCGCAATGCCCGAACCCCACCAGACGGCAGCGTGACCGATAAGCAGCTCGTGGAACGATGCCTCGCCGGTGATCGCTCGGCCGAGCGTGCGCTGTATGACGCGCACGTGGACCGCGTGTACCGGTTGGCGTTCCGGCTCGCGGGCGACGCGGACCTCGCACAGGACTTCACGCAGGAGACGTTCATTCGTGCCTTCGACCGGCTCGGCCAGTATCGCGGTGACGCGTCGCTCGCCACGTGGCTGCACACGATCGCCACGAGCGTCTCGCTCAACGGCATGCGGTCCGTCACGCGGCTCCGCACGCGCAACACGTCGCTCGACGACGCCGGCGAGCTGCCGGCCGCGGGGACACGGCGCGCGCCACACGACCTGCGCGAGAAGCTCCACGCGGCGATCGACGCGCTGTCGGTCAAGCTGCGTCCGGTGTTCGTGATGCACGACGTGGAGGGCTACACGCACGACGAGATCGGCACCGCGCTGGGCATACCGGTGGGGACCTCAAAGGCACGGCTGTTCGATGCGCGCGCAAAGCTCCGCGCCGCGCTCGCACTTTTCGCAGGAGATCAGACGGCATGATGGACGACGAGTTCGAGGACCTGCTGCGCGACGCATCGCGCACGTACCACACGCCGCCGGCCCCGCCGCGCGAGGCGATGTGGGACGCCATCGCGCGGGCCCGTGACGCCGCGGCCGTCGTGCCCATCGCGGCGCCGCGCCGCACGGCCCGTTGGGCCGCGACCGCCGCGAGCATCGCCGCCATCCTCATGGTGGGCGTGATGATCGGCCGTACCACGCGCGGCCCGGTCGCCGTGCCGGCGACTGTCGCCTCGGCAGAGCACGTGACGCCTGCACCCATCGACACGATCCCGGGTGCGATGACGCGCGTCGAGGGCGGTGCCGAGCCGGTCCTCCCCACGCCGGATGTGCGCCGTAACAGGGAAGAGCCGCGCCGCGTGGCCGCCTCAGGGCGCGGCGCCATACGCGCCCCCCGCGCCACCAGCGAGCGTGAGCCCGGCATGGACATGAGCGGTGATGCAAACGCGTATCGCCTCGCGGTCGTGGAGCACCTCACGCGCACGGAGCTGCTGCTCACGAGCTTCCGCGCAAAGGAGAAGTCCGGTGAGGCAGTGCAGGCCGACGCGCAGTTCGCCGCGCTGTCGAGGGAGCTCCTCGGCACCACGCGCGTGCTGCTTGCCACGCGGCGTGGGGACGACCCGATGATGACCCGCCTGCTCCAGGACCTCGAGTACGTCATCATGCAGATCTCGCAGTACTCCAACGATGGTCGTCGCGCCGACCTCGACGCGATCAACCAGTCGCTCGACAAGCGCAACGTCCTTCCGAAGCTCCGCTCGACCATTCCCGCCGGCGTCGCCGCCACCTCGGGCACCTGATACTCATGCCGAACATGCGCACTCCTTCATTCGCTGTTGCCCTGATCGTCGCCGCCAGCACTGCCGCCGGCGCGCAGGGGCCGTTCGTCGCCTTCCAGGTCTCCGCGAACTCCCGTGCCTACAATGGCACACTGGAACGCGAGGCAGACGCCGTGCGGACGCCGGTGTTGCCGGAGCCGCGTCCCGGCGCGGCCGCCGAACCGGCGGACTCCCTCTATCGTCTCGCGCGCGCCGCGCTCAACGACGCGGACTACCGACTGGCCGCGACGCTGTTCCAGACGGTGGTGGACAGGTATCCGGACTCCGGCTTTGCGCCCGACGCGTTGTACTACCGCGCGTACGCGCTGTACAAGATCGGCAACTCGCGCGAGCTGGAGCTCGCGGTGCAGTCGCTCGATCGCCAGGTCGCGCGCTACCCGAAGGCGGGAACGCTCAACGACGCGAAGCAGCTGCGCGCGAGCATCCTCTCCGAGCAGGCGAGGCGCGGTGACTCCAACGCCGCGCGCACGCTCGGCGCCGACATCCAGCAGCTGCGGAGCGACGGCAAGTGCCCCACGGAAGACGACGACATGCGCATGATCGCGATTGCCGGCGTCATCCAGCAGGATCCCGACCTCGCGCTGCCGGTGCTCCAGAAGGTGCTGGAGCGCAAGGACGAGTGTTCCATC
>JBDSTA010000014.1:0-5189 GCA_039928475.1 Gemmatimonadaceae bacterium
CGCCTCTGGACCATGCTCGGTGCACACCTCCGCACCGTCGAAGGCGACGAGGGCGCGGCGTTCGTCGTGTGGGCGCCGAACGCCGATCGCGTGAGCGTCGTGGGCGAGTGGTGCAACTGGGATGGACGACAGTTCCCGATGCGCCGGCTGGGAGACACGGGGCTGTGGGAGCTGTTCATTCCCGGCATCGCGGCGAACGCGCTGTACAAGTTCGAGCTGCGGACGCGCGAGGGCATGTCGCGCCTCAAGTCCGACCCGATGGGCTTCAAGATGCAGCAGGCGCCGGACACGGCGTCCATCGTCGTGAACGAGGGTCGCTACGCGTGGCGCGACGAAGGGTGGATGTACGGCCGGAAGACGCGGAACCTCGTGCGCGAGGCCGTGCACGTGTACGAGGTGCACCTCGGCTCGTGGGCGCGCGTTCCCGAGGAGGACGACCGCTCGCTCGGCTATCGCGAGATCGCGCCGAAGCTCGTGGCGCACGTGAAGAAGATGGGCTTCACGCACGTGGAGCTGCTCCCGGTGATGGAGCACCCGTTCTACGGCTCGTGGGGTTACCAGATCACCGGTTACTTCGCG
Organism: Gemmatimonadaceae bacterium; assembly: GCA_039928475.1. Lineage (GTDB taxonomy): Bacteria > Gemmatimonadota > Gemmatimonadetes > Gemmatimonadales > Gemmatimonadaceae > AG11. The sequence goes on from JBDSTA010000014.1 coordinate 580, forward strand.
CCGTCGTCGCGTTTCGGCACGCCTGACGACCTCCGCTTCCTCATCGACGCGCTGCACCAGGCCGGCATCGGCGTGTTTCTCGACTGGGTGCCCGCGCACTTCCCGAAGGACGACTACGCACTGCGCCGCTTCGACGGCACGGCGCTCTACGAGCACGAGGACCCGCGACTCGGCGAGCATCCCGACTGGGGCACGCTGATCTTCAACTACGGCCGCAAGGAAGTGCGCAACTTCCTCGTGGCGAATGCGCTGTACTGGCTCAACGAGTTCCACATCGACGGACTGCGCGTGGACGCCGTGGCATCGATGCTCTACCTCGACTACAGCCGCGAGCACGGGCAGTGGGTGCCGAACAAGTACGGCGGGCGCGAGAACCTCGACGCCATCGACTTCCTGCGCGAGGTGAATGCCGCGGTCGAATCCGACGCGCCCGGATGCGTGACGATCGCCGAGGACTCCACGGCGTGGCCCGGTGTGACGCGTCCCGTTCGCGAGGGCGGCCTGGGCTTCAGCTTCAAGTGGAACATGGGATGGATGCACGACACCCTCGAGTACTTCTCGAAGGACCCCATGTACCGCCGGTTCCACCAGGACCTGCTGACGTTCGCGATGATCTACGAGCACAGCGAGAACTTCATCATGCCCCTCTCGCACGACGAGATGGTGCACCTGAAGGGCTCGCTGTATGGCAAGATGCCGGGCGATCACTGGCAGAAGCTCGCGAACCTGCGCGCGCTGCTCGCCTACATGGTCACGCGCCCGGGCAAGAGCCTGTTGTTCATGGGCAGCGAGATGGCGCAGCCGTCGGAGTGGAATCACGACCAATCCTTGCCCTGGCATCTCGGCGAGGAGCCGGACCGTGCAGGCTTCATGTCGTTCGTCGCGCGACTCGGCGCGCTGTACCGCGAGCACCCGGCCTTCTGGGAGCTGGACTGCGAGCCACACGGCTTCGAGTGGATCGACGTGTCGGACAAGGAGAACTCGGTGCTCTCGTACATCCGGCGGTCGCATGACGAGCATGCGGTCGTGGTGATGAACCTCACGCCGATGCCGCACGCCGCGTATCGCATCGGCGTGCCCGAGTCGTGCGAGTATCGCTGCCTCCTGTCGAGCGACAGCACCGAGTGGGGCGGCAGTGGCTATGCGCCGTTCGAGGCGGTGACCGCGCAGGACATCCCGTATCACGGTCGCCGCTACTCGGTGGAGCTCGCGCTGCCGCCGCTCGGCGTGATGATCCTCGCGCCGGTCACGTCCACCCCGAAGCCGGCGTGAGCGAGCACGGGTACGCGGCGCCATCCACCTCGCGGCCGATGCTGCACCGCCTCGCGGCGCGTCTCGGCATCATCGACTCGTATCTCGACCAGTCGGGCGGCGAGGTGCGCTTCGCGTCGGACCTCACGCGCGAACGCCTGCTCGCCGCGATGGGGCACGACGCCAGCACCGAGGAAAAGGCCGAGGCCGTGTTGCGGCGACTCGTGCGCGCGCAACGCCGCCGCCTGCTCGCACACGTGCGCGTGGTGCGGCAGCGCAGTCGCTCACTCGCGACTGTGCGCGTGCGCATTCCGCGCTTCGCGTGCGATCTCGTCCGCTGGACGCTGTCGCTCCGCACCGAAGAGGGCATCGAGACCAGCTGGACCGGCGAAGTGGAGGGTGGCGCCGCGCGCGTGGTGTCGCTGCCGATGCACGGCCGCCCGCCAATGGGCTATCACGACCTCTCGATCGAGCTCGAGGGAGACGGTCGTCGTCGCATCGGGCACCAGCGGCTCATCGTCACGCCGTCGCAGTGCACGGCGCCGGAAGCGCGGCTGCGCGGCAAGCGCGGCTTCGGCGTCACGACGAACCTCTACACGGTGCGCAGTGCGTCCAACTGGGGTGCCGGTGACATCGGCGACATCAAGGCGATCGCGGAGTGGGTGGGGCAGCACGGCGGGTCGTTCGTCGGCATGAATCCCATGCATGCCCTGCGCAACGAGGGCTACGATGTCAGCCCGTACTCGCCGATCTCGCGGCTCTTCCGGAATCCGTTGTACCTGCGCGTGGAGGACGTGCCGGAGTACCGGCAGGACGCGGCCACACGTGCGCACGTCGCGTCGGAGGATTTCCAGCTCCGCCTCGCCGAGGTGCGTGCTGCCGACATGGTGGCGTACGACGCGGTGACCGCGCTGCGCGCGCCGGTGCTCGAGTCGCTGCACCGCACGTTCGTCGCGCTCGAGGCGAAGCAGTCCACGGCACGCGCGCACGACTACCTCGACTACATCGCGCGCGAGAATCCGCAGCTCACGCAGTTCGCGACGTACATGGCCATCTCGGAGCGCGAGGGGCCGGACGCGCGCTCGTGGCCCGAGGAACTGCGCTTCGCCGGCAGCGACGCCGTCGCGCAGCTGCAGTCGCAGATCGCGGAGCGAGTGGACTATCACCGCTGGATCCAGTTCGAGCTCGATCGCCAGCTGGGTTGCGCCGAGTCCGAGGCGACGCAGTCTGGACTCGCACTTGGCATGTACCAGGACCTCGCGGTCGGCTCCGCGGCGTCGGGCAGCGACGTGTGGTCGCATCCCGAGCTGTTCACGCACGGGGCCACGGTGGGCGCGCCGCCCGACATGTATTCGGACGAGGGGCAGAACTGGGGCCTGCCCGCAATCAATCCGCACGTGCTGCGCGCCACCGGCTACGACTACTGGTCACGCCTGCTGCGTGCGGGCTTCCGCCACACGGGTGCGCTGCGGATCGACCACGCGCTCGGACTGTTCCGCATGTTCTGGATTCCCGCCGGCGAATCCGCGAGGCATGGGGCATACGTGCGCTCGTTCAGGCACGAGCTCTTCGGCATCCTCGCGCTCGAGAGCATGCGGCACAACGCGCTCGTGGTGGGGGAGGATCTCGGCACGGTGCCGCCCGACGTGCCGGGCGTGCTGGCAAGGTGGGGCGTGCTGAGCTCGAAGGTGCAGGTGTTCGAGCGCGACTTCTTCACGGGGCGCTTCCGTCCGTCGCCGGACTATCCGCGCATGGCACTCGCCACGGTGAACACGCACGACCTGCCGCCCTTGGTGGGCTGGGCCGAGGCGCGCGACATCATGCTGCGCGCCGAGCTGGGCGACCTGTCGGACCCAGGCGCGGCCGACGCCATGCGCGGCGGGCGCGCGAGCGACCTTGGCGCGCTGATCGCATCGCTCATCGAGGCGGGGCTGCTGCCGCACGACGCGCATCACTCGCTGAGCTCCGAGATGCTCATTCGCGCCGTGCATGCGTTCATTCGTCGCACGCCGTCGGCACTCGTGGGGCTGTCGCTGGACGACCTCGCGCATGAGACCACGCCGGTGAACATCCCGGGCGTGTGGCAGGACAGGTATCCGAGCTGGTCGCGCAGGATGCGCGAGCCCATCGAGGCGCTCTTCACGTCCGAGCGCACGGAGCGCGGCCTGGGGACCGAGTCGTAGTCGGGGCCGCAGTGACGCAGACACCACCACTCGTCGCAACGTACCGCCTGCAGCTGAACGCCGCGTTCACGCTCCGCGACGCGCGCGCTCGCGTGCCCTATCTCCGCGCGCTTGGCGTATCGCATCTCTACCTCTCGCCGATCCTCGCGGCGCGCGCGGGGAGCACGCATGGCTACGACGTCACGGATCCCACGCTGGTGAGTGAGGTGCTGGGCGGCGAGGCGGCGTTCGTCGAGCTCGCACGCGCGGCGCGCGATGCAGGGATGGGCATCATCCTCGATATCGTGCCCAACCACATGGGCGTGGGCCCGGACAATCCATGGTGGGTGGACCTGCTCACGCATGGCAAGGCGTCGCGGTACGCAGACTGGTTCGACGTCGCGTGGCGCGCGCCGGCGAAGCGCCTCGAGGACAAGGTGCTCGTGCCGATTCTCGGCGATACCCTCGACAACGTGATCGCGCGCGACGAGATCCGCCTCGACCGTGCCGACGACACGCTTCGCGTGCGCTACTTCGACCACGTGTTCCCGCTCGATCCTCGCGCCCTGCCTTCGGACGTCGAGAGCGATCCGGACGCATGGAGCACCGGCGAGACGGGACACGCGCGCATGAAGGCACTGCTCGCGCGGCAGCATTACGAACTCGCCTTCTGGCGCGCCGCGCAGCGCGACATGAACTACCGGCGCTTCTTCGACGTGAACGACCTCATCTCGCTGCGCGTCGAGCGCCAGGACGTATTCGACGCCACGCATCGCGAGGTGCTTCGCTTCGTCGAGGAGGGGCTGGTGGACGGGCTCCGCGTGGATCACGTGGACGGCCTGCTCGAGCCGCGCCGGTATCTCGACCGGCTGCGCGCCGCCGTGGACGAACGGCGCCCTGCGGCGAGGCGGTTTCCCATCGTCGTCGAGAAGATCCTCGCGCACGACGAATCGCTGCCGGCCGACTGGCCCGTGGACGGCACGACGGGCTACGAGATCATGACTGCACTCGAGGACATCTTCATCGATCCGGCCGGACATGCGGCGATCGAGAAGCGCTATCGTGGCGAGCGCGTGTCGTTCGACTTCCCGCACGTCGCGCTCGACGCGAAGCGGCGGGTGCTGCGCGGGACGCTCAACGCCGACGTGCGCCGCATCGCGCCCATGCTCGCCATCGTGGCGCGCCGCGCGAAGTGGC
>JBDSTA010000015.1:0-2887 GCA_039928475.1 Gemmatimonadaceae bacterium
GTTCGCCACACGATGTCAGTCGAAACGCACAAGGGGTCGCAGCGCCGTGGGCTACCTGTCGGGACGCCGTCCGGCGTGGCGCGGATTGCCGACGCCTCTGCGGCCCGGCTCGCGCAGTTGCGCGTGCTGATCGTGCACGACTGGATCGTTGCGTGGGGCGGTGCGGAGCGGACCGTCGCCGAGCTGCTCACGCTGTTCCCGTGGGCAGACCTCGTGGTGGGAGTGCTGGGTGAGGAGAACCGCGACCTCAACGACGTCACGCGTCGCGCCGAAGAGAGCTGGATCGCGAAGCTGCCCTTTGCGCGCTCGCACCACCGGTGGTTCCTGCCGCTCTACGCGCCTGCCTTCGCGACGCTCGACACTCGCGGCTACGACCTTGTGATCAGCAGCTCGAGCTCGTTCTCGAAGACGGTGCGGACAGGTGCCAACACCCGGCACCTGTGCTACTGCCACTCGCCACCGCGCTACCTGTGGGACCTGCGCGGAGCCTACCGCGAGGACAGCGGCGTAGCCGGTGTCGCGCTGGCGATGGCGGGCCCGCTGCTGCGGCGCGTGGACCGCGCGAGCGCGCAACGCGTGGACCGCTTCGTCGCGAACTCGCGCTACATCGCCGACCGCATCCACCGCGCATACGATCGCGACGCGGCGGTGATCTACCCGCCAGTTTCGGCCAAGGCGGCAGGCGCTGCGGCGCCGGCGCGCGACGATCGATTCCTCACGCTGGGTCGCCTGGTGCCGTACAAGCGCGTCGATCTCGCGATCGAGGCGGCCAATCGGACCGGCGCGACGCTCGTCGTCGCGGGCGACGGCCCGGACCGCGCACGGCTGGAGGCAATGGCGGGCCCGACCGTGAGCTTCCTCGGCCAGGTGAGCGAGGAGCAGGCCGGTATCCTGCTCGATACCTGCGCCGCGATGATCTTCTGTGCGGAGGAGGACTTCGGCATCGCGCCGGTGGAGGCGAACGCTCACGGCATGCCCGTCGTGGCGTATGGACGTGGTGGCGCACGTGAATCCCTCGTGGACGGCGTGACGGCTGAGTTCTTCGCCGAGCAGACAGTGGATTCACTCGCCGCGGCGATGACGCGCGTGACCCGGCGCCCCTGGGACGACGTCGCCATTCGGCGCAACGCTGCCCGCTTCTCGCCGGAATGCTTTCGTAGCGGGATGGCTGCGGAGGTCGAGCACCTCATGGAGATGCCGAACCGCAAGTGACCGAACGCCTGAACTGCATGGTTTCACGCTCGTGTGCACGTATTCGCGGGTTCCCGAGGCCGGGAAGTTGCTTTGGAACGACCGTGGTTCGACCGCCTGGAGCCTGAGACTGTGTCCACCCCGATTCGCGAACACGTAGTCATCGACGAAACCGCTGTCTGGGACGGCACGGCCATCGGCGACCGTGAGGTCTCCATACATGTCAATCCGGACGTCGCGCTGCACCAGCGGCGCGGGTCGAACGCCCGCCGGCTTGTATCGCGCCGGCTCATGCATGTGGCGTCGCTCGCGGTAGGTGACGCCCTCGCTGCAGCGTGCGCTGCCGTGCTCGTCCGTGCCGCCGTCGACATGCTTCCCGCGAGCGCCAGCGCGCACGTGCCGTTCGCCGGCGTGAGCGAGTTCTGCGCGGCGATGCTTGTGGCACTGGCCCTTACCGGCAACTACCAGCGCTCCAGCCAGGGACACCCGACGCTGCACATGCTCATGGCCAGCGCACTCGGCGCGCTGGTGGTGTCGTGGTCGGACCTGTGGGGGATGTCGGCGCTGGCGTCCATTCCCATCACGCTGGCCCTCGTCGTGGCCACGTGCGCGGCGCTGTTCTTCACCCGCGGTGCCGTGACGGCGCTCATCATCAAGGCGCTGCCCGAGGAACGCCGGCTCATCCCCGCCATCCTCATCTCAGGCGACGCACGCACCGACGTGAAGGTGGACGCCGCCTCCGGCTACCGCGTGACGAATGTCGTCTCGCTCGACAAGCGGCAGACCGACATCCGGCCGCAGGAGCTGGCGAGGCTCATTCAGCGCAGCCGTGCCGGCGCCGTGCTCGTCGTGGGTGGCGTGCGGCGTTCCCACTTCGACCGGATTCTGGAGATCAGCATGCGCGCGGGTTGCGAGGTGCTGTGCACGCCGCCCGGCTTCGGAATCGCGGGCGTCCGCGCGACGATGGCGCGCTGCGGCCCGTACGGCCTGGTGCAGGTGGGCGCGCCCGCGCTCACGTGGCACCAGCTCTTCGCGAAGCGCTGCGTGGACATGTCGGGCGCGCTGGCGGCCCTCGTCGTCTCCGCGCCCATCTGGGCCATCGTGGCCGTTGCCATCCGGCTCGACTCGCCGGGACCCGTGCTCTTCTCGCAGGAGCGCGTGGGGCTGGGTGGGCGCCGGTTCCGGATGCTCAAGTTCCGCACGATGCGGCACGGCGCTGACCAGGAGAAGGCGGTGCTCGCGCACCTCAACGTCACGGGCGACTCCCGCCTCTTCAAGATCCCCGACGACCCACGCGTCTCGCGCGTGGGCAGGTTCCTGCGCCGGTGGAGCATCGACGAACTCCCGCAGTTCCTGAACGTCGTGATGGGGCACATGTCCCTCGTGGGTCCGCGCCCGTTCTTCGAGACCGATTTCGAGGACTACGAGGAGCACCACTTCCGCCGCCTGGGTGCGAAGCCCGGGATCACGGGCGTGTGGCAGGTGTCCGGCCGCAGCTCGGTCATGGACTTCGAGGAGGTCGTGCGGATGGACACTTGGTACATCGACGACTGGTCGCTGTGGCTCGACCTCAAGATCCTCGCGTCCACGCTCCCGGCCGTGCTCCAGCGCAAGGGCGCCTGCTGACGGACGCTGCCGCGCGTCGGTGCGCGTCGTACATTGCCCCCTCGTGAAAACGATCTTCGTCACCGGCGGC
>JBDSTA010000016.1:0-4639 GCA_039928475.1 Gemmatimonadaceae bacterium
TGATGCTGCCCGGACCGGTTGCATAGTCGCAGCCGGTCCGGACCACACGCGAATCGTCGTCAAGGTGGGAACATGGGCCGTGCAATTCGCGTTTAAGAAACGACGACTTGCACGGCCCGACTCACACTCAACACCAGACGAATCGATGATGATTCGACGCAGATTGTTCGTCCTCGCGCTCACGATCGCGAGTGGTTGTACCGCTGGTTCAGCGGACGCGCCCGTAACGGGGCAGCTCACCGCTCCCACGCGAGACGCAAGCGCGCTCGCGCAGGCGCCGGCAGCGGGTGCGGCAATCCCGAACGCATACATCGTCGGCTTCCGCCAGGGTGTCGTGAGCATCGACGCCGAGGCGCACCGGCTCGAGGCGCGTCACCGCGGTGTCCTGCGTCACACGTATCGGAGTGCGATGCATGGCATGGCGATCACGATGTCGGATGCGGAGGCCACTGCGATGCGTGCGGATTCATCCGTGGCGTTCGTGGAGCAGGACCGGGTGATTCACGTGACCGGCACGCAGGCGAACGCGCCATGGAACCTCGATCGCATCGACCAGCGCTCGATGCCGCTCGACGCATCGTATTCATACACGGGCGACGGAAGCGGCGTCACCGTCTACATCATCGACACGGGCATCAACTTCGCCCACGTGGATTTTGGCGGGCGCGCAGTGGCTGGCGCGGACATCATCACGCCGGGCGGTACTGCGGCTGACTGCTATGGCCACGGCACGCACGTCGCCGGCATCGTGGGCGGCAACACGTACGGCGTTGCGAAGAAGGCGGCGCTCGTCGCCGTGCGCGTGGTGGATTGCAATGGCAACGGCTCGAACTCGCTCGCGCTCGCTGGCGTGGACTGGGTCACGCAGCACCACGTTGCGCGCTCGGTCGCCAACGTGAGCCTCGGCGGCGGCTACTCTGCGGCACTCAACCAGGGCATCACCAATTCCATAGCGAGCGGTGTGACCTACGTGGTCGCTGCGGGCAATAACGGCGGCGACGCATGCAGCTATTCGCCATCCGGCGCCTCGGGTGCGATCGCAGTGTCGGCGACGAACAGCAGCGATGCGTTCGTGTCGCCGTCGAACTTCGGGTCGTGCGTCGCACTGCTCGCGCCCGGCTCGAGCATCACGTCGGACTACATCGGCAGTACGACGGCCACGGCGACGCTGGGCGGGACGTCGATGGCGTCCCCGCACGTCGCCGGGCTTGCCGCGCTCGTCCTTCAGGCGCAGCCCGGCGCGTCACCATCCCAGGTGCGCTCTGCGCTCATCAATGCCGCGACCGCTGGCAAGATCAGTGGCGTGCCACAGGGCACACCGAACCTGCTCGCGTACGGCGCGCCGCAGGCCGCTTCCTCGAATCAGGCCCCGGTCGCGCGCTTCTCGGCAACGTGCCCGAGCAGGCAGTGCACGTTCGACGCACGTGCGTCGTCCGACGACGCCGGCATCGTGTCCTATGCGTGGACGTGGGGCGACGGCCGGTCCGAGACGAAGACGAATCCGGTGACGATCAACACGTTTGCGACGAATGGCACGTACTCGGTGACATTGACGGTGCGGGACGCGGGCGGCCTCACGAACAGCATCACGCAGTCGGTGACGGTGCCGACGCCGACCGCCAACCAGCCGCCCACGGTGAGCATCGCCTCGCCCACCGCGAGCAGCAGCGTGACCCAGGGACAGCCCGTCACGTTCTCGGGAAACGCCAATGATCCGGAAACTGGCGCACTGAGCGGCTCCGCACTGCGTTGGTCGAGCAGCATCGACGGCGCGATCGGCAGCGGTACGTCCTTCACGACGAGCACCCTCTCTGTCGGCACGCACACATCACGCTCACCGCCACAGATCCTCAGGGTGCGAGCGCATCCGTGAGCACGATGATCACGGTCACGGCCGCGCCACCGACGAACCAGGCGCCCGTTGCGCGCTTCACCGTGAACTGCGTGGGACAGGCGTATCCCCACCAGTGCGCGCTCGACGCCAGCTCCTCCAGCGACGACGCGGGCATCACGTCCTATGCGTGGAACTGGGGCAACGGACGCACGGAGACGAAGCTGTCGCCGTACGCGAAGAACACATGGGTGGCGGCTGGGAGCTACACCATCACGCTCACCGTCAGGGACGGTGGCGGGCTCACCAACTCGCTGTCGATCGTCGTGAACGTCCCCTGACGAACGACGGCCGGCGGCTCAGCCGCCGGCCGGCACCGCGAACAGCTCGCGCGCGCGCAGCACCGCGGTCACGAGCGCGTCGACGTCACCTTCGTCGCTGTAGACGTAGAACGACGCGCGCGCCGTCGCCGATACGCCGAGCCGGCGCATGAGCGGCTGCGCGCAATGGTGGCCGGCGCGAAGGCACACGCCCGACTCGTCGAGGATCGTCGCGAGGTCGTGCGGGTGCACGTCGTCGAGCGTGAAGCTCACCACGCCGCTGCGTTCGCCCGGCGGCGGTCCGTAGATACGCACACCATCCATGGCGCCGAGCCGCTCGGACGCGAGCCGCACCAGCGCGCGCTCGTGCGCCAGCACGTCGTCCATGCCGATGCCGTCGAGGTATTCACACGCCGCGGCGAGCCCGATGGCATCCGCAACGTTCGGCGTTCCCGCCTCGAACTTGTGCGGCAGCACGTTCCACGTGGAGTGATCGTCGCGCACGAACTCGATCATGTCGCCGCCAAACTGATAGGGCGACATCGACTCGAGGAGCGCGCGCCGGCCGATCAGCCCGCCGATGCCCATGGGCCCGCACATCTTGTGGCCGCTGAACGCATAGAAGTCCACGCCGAGCGCATCGAAGCCGACACGGAGGTGCGGCGCACCCTGCGCGCCGTCGCACACCACCAGCGCGCCCACGTTTCGCCCGATCGCCGCGATCTCGCCGACGGGATTGATCGTCCCCACGGCATTGGACACGTGATTGAACGCGAGCACCTTCGTGCGCGGCCCGACCATCGCGCGCAACGCATCCAGGTCCACGCGCTGGTCGTCCGTGAGCGGGCACACGAGGAAGCGCGCCCCGCGGGCGTGCGCGAGCTGCTGCCACGGGACGAAGTTCGCGTGGTGCTCGAGTCCCGTGACGACGACCTCGTCGCCTGCATTCACGTTGGCCAGTCCCCACGCCGTCGCAACGAGGTTCAGCGACTCGGTGGTGCCGCGGGTGAAGATCAGGCAGTCCGCATCGGCCACGCCGAGGAAGCGCGCGATGTGTGCGCGAGCGGCGTGATAGCGGTCCGTCGCGCGAGCCGACAGCGCGTACGCGCCGCGGTGGGGATTCGCATTGTCGTGCTCGTAGTAGGCGCGCATGGCGTCCAGCACGACCCCCGGCTTCTGCGACGTCGCCGCCGAGTCGAGGTAGTGGAGCGACGGACTGGCCGCGAGCAACGGAAAGTCCGCGCGACGCCAGTTGCTCACGATGCCTGCTCCTCGCTTGCCTTCACCTCGGGCCCGACGAGGACGCGACCCTCCTCGATGCGCACGTCGTACACGGGCAACGGCCACTCGGCGGGATGACGACGCACCGCACCGGTGCGGCAATCGTACCGCGCGCCATGCCAGATGCACTCGAGCGACCCATCCGCGTGCAGCACGCCATCGGACATGTGGAACATCGCGTGCGTGCAGAGGTTGCCGACGGCGCTGATCTCGCCCTTGTGATTGAGCACGCACACCGGCTGCCCGTTCGCGAGCGTCACGCCCAGCATCCCTCCCTCCGGGAGGTCCGCCACGGCGGCAACATCCTCGAACGTGCTCATTCCGCCGGGGCGTCTCCGCGCAGGGCAGCCTGGAGCGTATGCCAGGGCATGCTCGCGCACTTCACGCGGATGGGGAAGCGGGACACGCCGGAAAACGCGGCCATCTCACCGAGCGCGCGCGTCTCCTTTTCGTCGGGCTTGCGCACGCCAGTCACGAGCTCGTGAAACGTGGAGAAGAGCTGCTCGACCTCGGCGCGCGACTTTCCCTTCACGGCCTGCGTCATGATCGACGCCGACGCGCGTGACACCGCGCAGCCGGCCGCCGTGAACCGCACGTCCTCGATGGCGTCATCACACACCTTGAGCGCCACCTTCACCTCGTCGCCGCACAACGGGTTGCGACCTTCCGCGCTGCACGTGGCCCCCTCGAGCTCGCCGTAGTTCTTCGGGCGCCGGTTGTGGTCGAGGATGATCGACTGGTAGAGCTCCTGGAGGTCGGCCATCGCGGGGGCTCAGTGCTCCGTGTAGCGCTGGAGCGTCTGCGACTCGAGTCCCTCGCGCACTTCCGCACGCTCGATGGTCTCCAGCACGTCGGCCGCGAACGCGTACGTGAGCAGCTCGCGCGCGGTGCGCGCGTTGATGCCGCGGCTCTTCATGTAGAAGAGGGACGTCTCGTCCAGCCGCCCCACGGTCGCGCCGTGCGTGCACTTCACGTCGTCGGCGAAGATCTCGAGCTGCGGTTTCGTGTCGATGCGCGCATGCTCCGACAACAACAGCGTGTTGTTGGTCTGCTTGCCGTCGGTCTTCTGCGCCTCGGGGTGAACGTACACCTTGCCGTTGAACACGCCGTGCGACGCGCCGTCCAGGATCCCCTTGTACAGCTCGCGGCTATAGCAGTTGGGCGCCACGTGCTCGATGCGCGTCTGGTGGTCGATGTGCTGCTCGTC
>JBDSTA010000017.1:0-4285 GCA_039928475.1 Gemmatimonadaceae bacterium
GACGCGATCTCCTTCTCGGGCGAGTAGTGATCCCAGAAGAACGTGACGCAGTACGCCCCGTAGGCGCCGGCGAAGGCCTTCGTCATGCTGGCCTCGTCGTCCACGTCGGCGGCGACGACCTCCGCACCAGCGGCCGCGAGCGCCTTCGCCTTGTCCGAGTTCACGTCGCGCGTGATCGCGCGGACGGAGAACCCGCCGCTCGGATCTGCGAGGATGGCGCGCACCAGGCCGCCGCCCTGTGCGCCGGTCGCTCCAACCACTGCGATGATCTTCCTGTCAGCCATGCGTCGCTCCGGAGGGGGTGTTGCGTGTGAATTCAGTTCGGGCCGGATTCGTTCTTTCGGGCTGGCTCTGCAGCGAGCCGGGTACGTAGCTTCGACTATCGCCGGCACCCTCCAACTGCGCAGCCACCGTCGTGAGCAAACTCGAGCTCCTTGCAGCAATCGTCGGCGCCATCAGCGTCTACCTGAGCGTCCGGCAGAACATCTGGAGCTGGCCCACGGGCATCCTGAACGTCGTGATCTACGCCTTCGTATTCTACGGGGCGAAGCTCTACGCCGACATGGGGCTCCAGGTCATCTACGCGGTGCTCTCGGTCTACGGCTGGTACGAGTGGCTCTATGGCGGCGAGAACCGCACCGAGCTGCACGTCACCCGGACGGCGCCTCGACTCTGGCTCCTCCTCGGCGTCATCGCCGTCGCGGGCTCGCTCGCGCTTGGCTTGTTCCTCCGCTCCACCACCGACGCCGCGCTCCCCTTTATGGACGCGTCACTGTCGACGACGAGCCTCGTTGCGCAGTGGATGATGACGAGGAAGAAGCTCGAGAACTGGATCGTGTGGATCGCCGTGGACGTGCTCTACGTCGGCATGTTCGTCTACAAGCAGCTGAACATCACGGCCGTCCTCTACGCGGTGTTCCTGGTGCTGGCGGTGCGCGGCTACATCGACTGGCGCCGCTCGATGCGCACGGGCCAGCCCGCGCTCGCGTGAGGCGCATCTGCGTCACGGGTCCCGAGTCCACCGGCAAGACGACCCTCGCCCAGCACCTCGCCGCGTCGCTCGGCGCGCCCTGGGTGCCGGAGGCGTCTCGCCTCTACGCCGAGCGGGTGGGCAGGGACCTGACGGTGGACGACGTTGAGCCCATCGCGCGCGAGCACGCCGCCATGGCAGACGCAGCCGCCGCGACGGGCGCAGCGACGATCGTGCTCGACACGGACCTCGTGAGCACGTCCATCTATGGGAGATATTACTACGACTTCACGTCGAAGTGGATCGAGGCGGAGTCGCGTCGCCGCGCGGCGGACCTCTATCTCCTGTGCGATGTGGACGTACCGTGGATTCCGGATGGCATACGCGACCAGCCGGTAGAGCGCGAGGCAATGCTCGAATTATTCCGAGCCGAGCTTGACGCACGCAACCTCAACCTGGTGTTGATCCGTGGCACCTGGAATGAGCGCTTGGAGCGAGCCAAGATCGCAGCGCAGTAACCACAGAGGACACAGAGTAAAAAATCACAGAGGACACAGAGGAATTGCGTGGATCCCTCACGCCGACCTCTGTGTCCTCTGTGTGTACCCTGTGTCCTCTGTGGTTAACCCTCAACGCACCTCGATCCTCCCTTGCATCTGCGGATGCAGCGAACAGAAGTACCGATACTCTCCCGGGGTCTTGAGAATCGCCGTGAATCGCTGGTTCGTGTCCAGCACCTTTGACGACGCGAACTTCCCCTCCACGTTCACGATCAGGTGCGGGACGTCGTCATCGTTGATCCATGTGACCTTCGTGCCCGGCTTCACCGTCAGCGTTGCCGGCGAGAACGCGAAGTTGTCGATGCCGATCTCGCCCGGTCCCCTCGCCACGACCGGCTTCTTCGCCGCGTGCGCCGTCATCTCGTTCGTCGCCTCCGCGAATGCCGGCAGCGTGCCGGATAGCGTGCCGTCCACGATGGCGAGGTGGCTCCGGCCCGGGACGAACGTCACGCTCGCGATGCCGAGCACGCTCTGGAGGCGCTCGGGCGAGACCTTCATCGGGCCCGGCGCCGGCGCGGTGCCGGGCGCGGGTTGCGGAAACGCCGTGGACATCGCCGTGTGGAATGACACGTGGCCCTCCACCTTCTGCATGATCTGGTGGATGTGGCCATTGAGCACCGTCACCGAGCCGAAGCGCTTGAGGAGCGCGAGCGCCTGTTCCGAATCATCCGTGCCCCATCCCCACTCGGGATAGATGGTCCACAGTGGCACATGCGCGAACAGCACCACCGGCGTGCTGCTCGAGAGCCCCACCACGTCGCGGCGGAGCCACGCAAGCTGTTCGGCGCCCAGCGAGCCGAGTCCGCCCGCCTTCAGGTCGAGGACGTTCACCAGGCCGATGAAGTGGACGCCGGAGTGATCGAAGCTGTACCAGCCGCCGCCCTTCGTGCCGCGCCCGTAGCGCGCGAGGTACGACGCGCCGTTGTCCGTGGCGACGTCGTGCTCCCCGGGCACGTAGAACATGCGGTCGGCCTTTACGCCCTTGAGCACCTCGTTCGCCGTGTCGAACTCCTCGGGCTTCGCGAGCTGCGTGATGTCACCGGTGTGGATCACGAGGCTCGGGCGCGCCGGAAGGTCGTTCAGCTTCGCGACCGCTGCCTGGAGTGTCGCCGTGACGTCCTTGTTCGCCTCCTTCGCGAAGCCGATGTGGCTGTCGCTCACCTGTGCGAAGAAGATGCTCTTCCGCTCCACCTCGGTGAGCGATCCGATCCCGCTGAGGGAGAACGACTTCGGGATGCCGCCCGACATACCCCACACCGTCGCGGTGCCCGCCCACGCCATGCAGCGCAGGAAGCCACGCCGGTCCACGCCGTCCTCCGAATTCCCGGCAATGAAGTTGGTCCCTGCCGGGCGCGTGTTCCCGACGTCGTCGAATCGCTCGTCGTTGCGATCGTCGTGCTTGCCCATCATGACTCCCTGGCGTGTGTCTGCGCGGGTCCGGTCTCACTTGCCCGCGACAAAAGGCTCTTCGCCGATGGATACCAGCGGACGACCGCGAATATTCCCGGGTTGCCGCCCGTGAACGCGGCGGGAATATTCCCATGCCGCGCCGAGTCTGTTTCAGGTGCGGCTATCAACCCGGGTCGAGACGAACGTGCAGGAGAGCACGGTGGAGTCGTTCGAGCAGGCGGTCCTTCCGCTGCTCGACGACGCGTACTCGCTCGCGCGACACCTGCTTCGCGACGAGCACGATGCGCAGGACGTCGTCCAGGAGGTGTACCTGCGTGCATGGCGTCACTACGCCGCATTCCGCGGCGGTGACGCGCGCCCGTGGCTGCTCACCATCGTCCGCAACTGCTGCTACACGTGGCGGCGTTCCGCTCGCGTCACGCGCGACTCCGTCGAGTACGTGGACGACGAGCACAGTGGCGACCACGCATCGCAACGCGGCGCCGACGCCGAGGCGCTCGAGACGTCGAACCGGTCGGAGCTCGTGCGCGCCCTCGACCAGCTCGGTGCCGAGTTCCGCGAAGTGCTGGTGTTGAGGGAGCTCCAGGACCTGTCCTACAAGGAGATTGCACGCGTGACGGGCACGCCGATCGGTACCGTGATGTCGCGCCTCGCCCGCGCGCGCCGCCAGCTGCAGCAGGCGCTGGGTATCGGCGCCGGGGAGACGACCCGATGACCTGCGCCGAAGTGCGCGAGAACCTTGGCGCCTACGTCGACGGTGAGCTGTCGCCCGACGTCGCGATGGCGATCGCCGACCACCTCACGACCTGCGCCGCGTGCGCAGCGGAGTATGAAGCGATGCTGACGACAGTGCGCACGGTGCGCGAAGGACTCGTGCGGCATCGTGCGCCGGACGTCCTGCGCGCACGGATTCGCGCGTCGCTCCGTGAGGAGAGGGGCAACGACGCGCCGCCGAACGTCGAGCGCAGTGCGCCGGTCACAGCTCGGCGCTGGCGGATGCCGCGGACCTTCGCCGCCGCGGCGCTCGTCGTCGCCGTCGCGAGCAGCGGGCTCACGCTCGTCGCGGTGAGCAATCGCGCCTCCGATGCGCCTGTCGCGTCGGAAGTGCTGGCGAGCCACATCCGCTCGCTCATGCCCGAGCACCTCACGGACGTGCGCTCGAGCGACCAGCACAACGTGAAGCCATGGTTCAACGGGCGCATGGACTTCTCACCCGCGGTGCCGCGGCTGGAAGAGCAGGGCTATCCGCTGATCGGCGGGCGCGTCGACTACGTGCACGGCCGGCCGGTCGCCGTCGTCACGTATGGGAGGCGCCAGCACATCATCAATGTCTTCTCCTGGCCGG
>JBDSTA010000018.1:0-1991 GCA_039928475.1 Gemmatimonadaceae bacterium
GCGGTGGCGGCGCCACAGGCTCGGCGTTCGGCGTACTGGTATCCAGCAGTGCGTCCCGGAATGCCGCCGCCGACGCCCAGCGATCCTCGGGCTTCTTCGCGAGTGCGCGCGTGATCGCCTGGGTCAGCCCGGCCGGTGCATCGGGGCGCAGCATTGCCAGGGGACGCGGTGTCTCCGACACGTGCTTCACGAGCATCGCCGGCGTGTTGCTCGCCTTGAAGGGGGTGACGCCCGCGAGCAGCTGATAGCCGATGACGCCCAGGGAGTAGATGTCGCTGCGGCCGTCGAGCTCGCGCTCGCCGAGCGCCTGCTCCGGGGACATGTAGGCCGGCGTCCCGATCGCGACGCCGGTGACCGTGAGCCGCGTGTCGCCCTGCGCTGCGCGGGCGATGCCGAAGTCGGTGACCATGGGCCGCCCCGTGGACATCTCGAGCATGATGTTGTCGGGCTTCACATCGCGGTGCACCACACCGCGCGAGTGCGCGTACTCGAGCGCATCGGCAACACCCGCGAGCAGTCGGCGCGCCTCGGCGATTTCCAGCCGCGGCTCGCGCGCGAGCTTTTGCGCGAGGCTCTCGCCATCGACGAGCGCCATGACGAAGTAGACGATCCCCTCACGCTCGTCCACCGTGTAGATGGGGACGATGCTCGGGTGCGCGAGGTGTGCCGCGGTCTGTGCCTCGCGCAGGAATCGCTCGCGCACGTCCGCGTTGAAGGCCAGCTCCGGCGGGAGCACCTTGATCGCCACGCGGCGGTGAAGGCGCAGGTCCGTCGCGCGGTAGACGACGGCCATCCCACCCCGGCCGACCTCCGCATCGACGAGATACTGCGTCCCGACCGCAACGAGCAGGCGGTCGAGCAGTGGGTCGGTCACCCTCGCTCCGACGGACGCTTGCCGCTCGAGCGTCCGCCAAGGCGGCCCATCTCGTCGGCGACGAAGAGCGCATCATCCACGTTGTCCGCGAGGCTCATGGCCTGGTTCGCGAGCGACGTGATGTGCTGGTGCATCTGCGGGCTGGCGCCGAGCCGCATCAGGTCGAAGCGCATGTTCTGGAGCGCGAGCGCGCACGTCTCCAGCTTGCCGGTGAGCGTCTTCTTGCGCGTATCGGCATCCACGAGCGCCCGCCGCTGGCGCTTGAGGTACGCGAGGCGGCGCACGCGATCCTCGCTGCCGCGCTCGAGCGGGTTCGCCGCGTTCTCGAGCGTGCTGATCTCCGACTCGAGCTGCTCGCGCGCCGAGGAGATGTCCATGCGGGCGGACTCGTCGAGCGCTAGTGCGAGGGACTGCACCTTGTCCGCGAGGGCCATCGCCGAGCGCGACACCTCCTCACGCTGCGCACTGGGCAGCGTGTTGCCGAGCGAGTCCAGGCGACGGAAGATCTCGTCGCGGTCGGAAAAGGATTGCCGCACCCTGTCGGCCAGCGCCCCATCCGATATCGGCGACGGGTACGACGCGCTGCCGCGTCCCGCATCGAAGCCGCTTCCCAGCGCAGGCGACATGCGCGCGGCGAGCTTGCGCTGCTCGCGATTCGCGCGAAGTCGCGCGCGCGCGCCGGGATCGAAGATGGCGCGCACCCACTCCGCCGCCTCCTCGATCACTTCCATCACCTCACGATCGCGCGGCTGCTTGAACACGTCGCGCCAGTCGTAGCCCTCGCTCCACAGCTTCGCGTACTTGAACGCGATGTAGATGCTCCAGAGGACCGTGAACGTGAGGAAGTCGTTGCTGCCGAAGATGGCGAAGACGACGATGACGCCGTTCACGAACAGGTACGGCGCGATCTTCTTCCGGAAGTCCTGGACGGGCTTCGCCTCCCAGCGACGGATCTCGTCGGCGTTCGGCGGCTGGTGCTGGAGACTCGAGCGATCGCCCTGCGGATAGGGCACCGACGCGAACGACTGCCGGTCGGGCAGCGAGCCGTAGCTGTTCCTGGGTGCGTTCAGCGCCGGCGGCGCCGATGCCATGTCGGGCGCGCGAGACGGTGGCGCCT
>JBDSTA010000019.1:0-3807 GCA_039928475.1 Gemmatimonadaceae bacterium
TGCACCGCCATCCGGTGCGCGGGCGGGGTGGCGATGATGGACAGGTCGCGCAGCCCGGCCATGGCCATGTTCAGCGTGCGCGGGATCGGGGTGGCCGTGAGCGTGCCGCCGGTGAGGGGCACGGCCTGGTCGAAGCCGAGGCTGAACGCGGAGGTGTTCTGCGACTGGCCGAGGTACTGGGTGGTACCGTCGTCGAGGGTGACGGGGCTGATGCCGTGATTGAGGTTCGCCGCGGTGCCGCGCAGGAAGAGCTGCGGCATGAGGCGCGAGTTGAAGGCGTTGTCGCGGAAGTGCGCGGCGTCGCGGGTGCTGCGCGCGATCTGCGCGGCGGGACCCTGCTCCTGGGCCATGCGAATGGCGTCCTGGAGGGTCAATGTCCTTGCCGACTGCGCCGCGGCCAGCGCCGGCACTGCCGCGAGTATCAGAGCGAGTTTACGCATGAGACCAGCTTGGTAGGAATGAATGGCACTTTCCTTTGACCACAGAGGACACGGAGTACACACAGAGGACACAGAGGAACAGCTTGAACTGCGGGGTTTCAACCGCAGAGGGCGCGGAGGACGCGGAGGTAGTTGGCTCGAGCTGTTCTCTCGCGACCTCTGCGTGCTCTGCGGTTACTCTCTTCTTTTGTTTTTTCTTTACAGCGATGAACTGCACTTCCCCGCAGTTCCCCTGTGTCCTCTTCTGTTGCTGTTTCCTCTGTGTCCTCTGTGTGAACGAGTTACTCGTATCGGAGACACACAATCGGATCCTGCCGAGCCGCATTCCGCGCCGGCATGATCCCGAAGACAAGGCCCACTGCGACCGACACCCCGAACGCCACCGCCACCGACATCGGCGACACGATCGTGTTGATGTGCGCGAGGCGCTGGATGCCCGACGCGAGCAGGCCGCCCACGATGATTCCCGCCACGCCGCCGGCGAGGCTGATCATCACGGCCTCCGTGAGGAACTGCGCGAGGACATCCTTCTGGGTCGCGCCCATCGCGCGTCGCACGCCGATCTCCTTGATGCGCTCCAGGATCGACGCGAGCATGATGTTCATGATCCCGATGCCGCCCACCACGAGTGAGATGGAGGCGATGGCGCCGAGGACGACGTTGAAGATCGTCTTCGTGCGCTGCTCCTGCTTCAGCAGCAGCTCGGGCACGCTGATCTCGAAGTCCGTGACGTCGTTGTGCCGGCGCTGGAGCATGCGCTGCACCACGTCCGCGACGGCGCTCACGTCGCCCGAGTTCGCGACCTGCACGATCACCTTGTCGAGCTGGTGATAGTTGCGCTTCTCGGCGCGCTGGTCCTCCGTCTCCGTCGAGTCGTTGGAGTTGTCGGAGCGCGCGGCCACTTCCATCTCGGACTGCGTCACCTCGCCGCGATTGCGGAAGCGCAGCAGCATCGTGGGCAGCGGCACGTAGACGTCCATGCTCGCGTCGCGGATGCCGAGGCGCTTGGCGCTTTCCGACGACACCTTCCGGTCCTCCAGCACCCCGATGACGGTGAGCCACTGCGTGCCCACCTTCACCGTGTGGCCGATGGGGTTCTCCGTCGTGAAGAAGCGCGACGCCACGCCCTGGCCGATGATCGTCACCGGTGCCGCGGCGTCGAAGTGCTGCGCCGCGAAGGGCGCACCCTGGCCGAGGCGGAGGTTCATCACCTTGAAATAGGTGGAGTCCACGCCGACCACCTTGCCCGAGCGGTGATGCCCCTCGCGCGTGATCACGCTGTTCACCACCACCTCGCTGCTCGTGGCGGCAACCGCGGGAATCGTCGCTCGAATCGCCTGCGCATCGAGGTACGTGAGGCCCGGCGTGAACTTCTTCGACGACTTCTTCGCATCCTTGTCGTCGACCTTGCCCTCCTTCTGCTCCACGATGGGCGTGATCACCACGTTGTTGGCGCCGAGCATCTTCATCTGCTCGAGGATCTCCTGCTCGGCGCCGTTGCCGATGGCGAGCATCGCGATCACCGACGCCACGCCGAACAGGATGCCGAGCGACGTGAGGCTCGCGCGCAGCTTGTTGTGCACCACGGCCTCGGCCGCGATGCCCCCGCTGAACACGACGTGCGCAATGAGGGCGCGGACGCGCGAGAGTGGCGGCGCACCCGCTTCGAGTGGGACTGCAGTCATCGTCAGCCCTTCGGCTTCGCGGGCGTCGTCGTCGCCGCCGGCGTGGGCGTTGCGGGGGCGGGCTTGGTGGCCAACGGTGCGGGCATCGCCATCGGTGTCATGCCAGGCTTGCCGCCCAGGGTGACGCTCTTTGCCGTGTCCGGCGTGGGTGATGCCGCCGATATCGGCTTGAGGCCCGCGATGACCTCGGTCTTGATGCCGTCCTTGTTGGCCGGCGGTGCGAGGTAGACCACGCCGTCCTTGCTCAGCCCGCGCTTGACGACGATCTCGTTGTCGTTCATCTCGCCCGTCTCGATCATCTGCTTCACGATGCGGCTGCCGTCCTTCTTGTACGCGTACTGGTAGCCGCCCTCGTTCACCACCGCCTCGAGCGGGATGGACAGCACGTTCGCGATGGAGGCCGTCTCGATGGCGTTCGACGTCGTCATGCCGGGGCGCAGCGTGGTATCCGCCTTCGACACCTGGATCTTCACCTCGAACACCTTCGAATCCTGGTTGGGCTTCTGCTCGCCCACGTTGGCGATGTCCGTGACCGTGCCCATGAGCTTCTTCGACGGGTCGGAGTCGAGGGCGATCGCCACCTTCTGCCCCACGGCGATCTTCCGCACGTCCACTTCATTGATGTAGGTCTGCGACTCCATCTGCGTGAGGTCGGGCAGCGTGGCGACGGTGTTGTCCCACGCGCTCCATTGCGAGCCCACACCCTTCTTCTTGCCGTTCCACTCGCGGACGTAGATCACCATGCCCGGCGCGGGCGCCTTCACGGTGAAGTCGCCGATCACGGACTGGATGTTCTTGAGGTTGTTCTCCTGGCGGCCGAGGTCCGCGCCGACGGACGACATCTTCGCGATGGCCTGCTTCGTCTTCGTGGACAGGTTGCGCTTCGACTGCTCCCACGCGCGCTCGGCCTTCTCGTAGTCGATCTCAGCCTGCCGCTTGATCGTGGGCGCCTCGTACTTCGCCTGCTCCTTCGCGAGCTTCTTCTCCTCCAGGACGTATTCCGCGGTGCGGACGTCCTCGCGGGACTGCGCGAGGTTGAGGGCCGAGTCGAGCTGGGCGCTCGTGAACTCGGCCTGGGCCTTCTGGAGGGAGAGCGTGACGTCCGCGAGGCGCGTGGCGGCGGGCGCCTTGTCGAGCTGCGCGATTACGTCGCCTTCCTTCACGAGTGAGCCTTCCGGGACGATCGACGCGATCTTCGTCTGGTAGACGTTTACGGATTGCGCGGCGGCGGGCCCGGTGACCTGCACGAACTTGCGGGCGCGGAGCTCGCCGGTCGTCGTCACCACGATCTTGAAGGCGCCCTGCTTCACGGGGGCGGTGAGCGACGCCTCGGCTCCGGATGCGCCCGCGGGCCACTTGTACCACGCGACGGGACCGCCGACGATGAGCACGGCGATGAGGAGGGGGAGCCAGCGCTTGCGGATGTGTTGCATCTCGTCGCTCGCGAACAGGTGGGAGGAAGAAATTCGAGGCGCACCAGCCTAAGAGGTGATGCGTTCGCTCGGCAACATAAGTTTCATTAAGTCTCGATGAAACGATGTGCCCGGGGCGTTGGACACCCGAAACCGCAAAAGCGTTCAATCGGGGGAAATTCCTCGCCTTTACACCGGGGGACGCCGGGGGCAGAATGGGGGGTCCACAACCATAGAGCCATGATCCTCCTCTACGCCCTGCTGGCCCTC
>JBDSTA010000020.1:0-4009 GCA_039928475.1 Gemmatimonadaceae bacterium
CCGAGGTCGCGCGTGACCTTGTCGACGTCGGCCTGCTTCGCGCCACTGATGAGGAAGGCCCCGCGTCCGAACTGCTCGCCGTTGGCGCTGAAGCTCTCCTCCGCCAGCTGGAAGTCAGCGGCCTTGAGCTTGTAGCGCAAGGTCATCAGCGCGTTGTCGCCATTGTGCTTGATGGCGAACACGGCACCATTGCCGATGACGCCACCGCGCGCTTTCACGTCGGACGTCACGCGCTCCATCGGGGTGTCCAGGACCTTGGGATCGACGACCCGCACGGCCTGCACGCTGAATCCCTCGGGAAACGACCAACCGGTATCGTCGTACGGCGTCTTCTGCGGATCGTTCGGCGCCCAGTACTGACGATCGAGCAACGCATCGGCGGCGCGCGAGTACGGCTGGTCCATGCGCACGATGTACGTGCCGGCGGGGAACTGGCGCGTCTCCATCTCCGGCGGTGCCTTGGGGCTCGCCGTCGCTGAATCCTGCGCGGCGCGTCCCCCACGTGCCGCCCGCGCGGCCGGCAACGTCAGGCTGAATGACGCCGTGGCGCGCGAGATCTCGACATGCTGCTTGCGGAGCACGTTGAGCAGCTCCGCCTGCGCGCCGGGCCGCGGATCGTTGCCGCTCAGCACCCACGCCGCCGGACCTTCCGTCTTCGCCTTCAATACCGACCGCTTGCTCTTTTCGTAGAAGTTCTGGAGAAACTGCCTGCGATTCGTCGCGAAGTAGTTGAGCGAGACCAGCAAGCCGGTCTGCTCGTAGTTGTTGTTGTTCCGGAGCGACCACATCACGCGCGGCAGTGCGGGGTTCTGCTTGAACCAGGTGCGCTGCGTGTCACCGGGGCCGAGCGTGCGCTCGACCGTCTCGGCGGTGCCGCCATTGCCGAACGTCTCGTAGAGGCGGCTGATGCCGTTGTGCATCGCGGCCAGGAACATCAGGTAGCCCGGCGACCACGTGTCGAAGTTGCCGTGCGCGAACACGCCGGGCATGCCCATGCGCGTCATCTCCTGCACGTTGTTCCAGCCGATCATCTGCCACTCGTTCGTGAGCAGCGGATCGATCCACGCGTTGAACGGCCCGTCGCCGATCGTGTTGTCGTAGAGGTAGGCCACCGATTCGTGCAGGTCGTGCAGCACCTGCGCCTGTTGGCCGATGTACGTGTTGAGCACGTTCTGCGACAGCTTGAGCGTGAGGCCCATCGCATCGCGGTTGTTGTCGTGCGCGACGTAGTGGCCCCAGTAGAGCAGGGGCGGCACCGTCTCGCCGGGATGCGCCATGTGCCAGCGGAACAGGTCCACCATGCGATCGCGGCCGTCCACCTCGACGATGGGCGTGATGATCGTGATCACGTTGTTGCGGATGTTCTTCACGTACGGGCTCTCGTCCACGGCGAGGCGGTACGCGAGCTCCATCAGCGCCGTCGGGGCGCCGGACTCGGTGGAGTGGATGGTGCCCGTGATGTAATAGACCGGCGCCACGCTCTCCACGATCTTCGCCGCCTCGGCGTCGTTCATCCCGATGGATCGCGGGTCGGCGAGCTTCGCGAGCTGCGCGCGGTTGGCCTCGAGCCTGGCCATCAGCTCATCCGATGCCACGGCGACGGCGATGTGCTCGCGCCCTTCCTCCGTGGTGCCGATGGAGAACACCTTCACGCGCGGCGTCGATTTCTCGAGCAGCCGCATGTAGGCATAGACCTCCTTCGAGTACGGGAAGTAGTTCTTCGCGCCGGCGATGTCGCCGAGCGTCGCCATGGGCGTCGGCACCGTCTTCGACGCCGGCATGTAGTCCACCAGCGGCGAGAGGAAGAACTTCTCGGTGGTGTACTCAAGGATCTTCTTCGTGTACGCCTCGTCGATCGGCTGGTTCGGGTCGCGCCCGGGTTTCGCCGTGGAATAATCCTGCGCCCCGGCGAGCGGGGCGGCCAGGAACGCGAGCAGGAGGGAGACGCTGACGGTTGAACGCCGCATGCGGGGTCTCGAAGTGTGACGGGAATTGGCACGCGCCGGCGACGGCCGCAGCGTGCGCGGATGAGGTATTGTCGAAATCCGCGCGGCGGGCGTCAAGCTCGCGCCGGCGACGTCCGCCGCCCGAGCCGACACCGGAGCGTTCAACGCACGGTGTCGGCCGGTCGAAGCGGAGGGCTAGTAGCCCGGATTCTGCACGAGCTTCGGCGACGTGGTGATGTCTCGCAGCGGAATCGGGAACAGGGCCTGGCCCGGACGGTCGCTGAACGCCTTCACCGTCGCGGCCTGGCCAAGGCGGACGAGGTCCGGCCAGCGATCCCCCTCCAGCGCGAGCTCGCGGCGCCGCTCGAGCACGATGGCGTTGATGACGTCCGCCTGGGTGGTGACGTTCGTCCCCAGCACATGCGGCGCCAGCCCGGCGCGCACGCGAACCTTGTTGTACTCCGCGACGGCCGCAGGCAGCTGGTTCAGGCGCGCGAGCGCCTCGGCCTTGATGAGCACGAGCTCCGCCAGCCGGATGATGTGCGGATGCTCTGCGCCTGCCGTGGTTGGCCACTTCTTGCCTTCGAGCGTGCTGCTGGTGGAGGACCGCGGCCCCACCGTGAGCGGCAGGCGAAGGTCTGTCGCGTCGTACGCGTTGCGCAGGCCCGTCGTCGGGCGCGCTTCGTGGCGTCCAGCGTACAGCCAGTAGTAGCCGAGGCTGTTGGACTCCGACGCCGTGAAGCTCACGCGCCAGATGTCCTCCGCGGTGTTCGCGCCCGTCGCGGAGAACAGGTTCGCGAAGGGCACGGTCAGCGTGTCGCGGCCCGAGAGCACCACGTTCGCCAGGTCGAGCGCCGCCTGGTAGTCCGCCGCCGCGTTCGCACCGGCGACGCTCGCGCGGTAGAACAGGACGCGCGCCTTGAGTGCGCGCGCGGCCATCACCGTGCCGCGACGCGTGTCCGACGAGTTGGTGATCAACGCGATGGCCTTGTCGAGGTCACTGAGCACCTGCGCATAGACCTGGAGCGCCGGCGTGCGCGCGTACTCCGCCGCGTCGGACGCCACCACCACCGGCGCGAGCGGCATCGGCACGTCACCCCAGAACTTCACGAGGTTGTGGTAGCCGAGGGCGCGCATCAGGTACGCCTCGCCGAGGATCGGGTTCTTGACGTTGTCGGCGACGCCCGAGAGCGTCGGGACGCGCGAGATCACGACGTTGTCGCGATCGAGCTGCCGGTAGATCGCGGTCCAGAGCGCCGTCACCTCGGGGTTGTCCGCGGCGATGCGGTTGTTCGCGATCTCGCCGAGGAACTGGTAGGTGCCGGCCCACTGCCCGTTGTCCGACGGCAGGTCGCCGAGCAGCTGGAGGTCGAGGCCGTAGTAGCTGCCGCTCTGCATTGCGTCGTACGCGCCGCTGAGCGCAGCCTGCGCGGTCGCCGCGTCGATGATGAGCTGGTCCGCCGACACCCGGTCGCCCGGCGTGGTCGTGAGCGCATGATCGCAGGCTCCGACCGCAAGTGTCATGACGGCGAGCGCCGTGAGTGTTCCGAGTCGCATGAAAGTTGGCGTCATGGGTGATTACCAGCCTGCGGAGATGCCGACCGTGAACGTGCGCGCGAGCGGATACGCGTAGTAGTCCACGCCCGTCACCACGTTCGACGTCACGCCGCGGCTGTTCACGTCGGGGTTGTAGCCGGTGTACTTCGTCCAGGTCTTGAGGTTGCGCCCGGACACGAACACGCGCCCGTTGTCCATCTTGACGAGGCTCGTGATCCGGTCGGGCAGCCGGTAACCCAGCGTGACGTCGCCGAGCCGGACGAACGAGCCGTCCTCGATCATGCGCGTGGACATGAGGCGCGCACCCGAGGTGCCGTCGTAGCTCATGCGCGGCTCGCTGGTGACGTCACCGGGCTTCTGCCAGCGGTCGAGCACGTGCGTCGTCTTGTTGTCGTAGCTGTAGCCGCCATCATCGGTGAAGATGCGCATCATGTTCAGCACCTTGCCGCCCTGGCTGAACTGGAGGAACCCGCGCAGGTCCAGGCTGCCGAGCGACAGCGTGTTCG
>JBDSTA010000021.1:0-2353 GCA_039928475.1 Gemmatimonadaceae bacterium
CGACGGTATATCGCGCCGAGCAGATGCCGCTGGGGCGCGACGTGGTGGTGAAGGTCCTGCATGCGCACCTCGCGCGCGATGCGGAGATGACGGAGCGCTTTCGTCGCGAGGCCGAGGCGGCGTCGCAACTCGTGCATCCCTTCATCTGTCCGATGCTCGACTTCGGCCGGTCGTCGGAGACCGTGTACATCGTGATGCCGTTCTTCGGCGGTGGCTCGCTCGCCGATCGCGTGCAGCGCGACCGTTCCGTGTCGCCGGTGATCGTCGCGGGCGCCGCGGCACAGGTCGCCGTGGGGCTCGATCATGCGCACCGGCGCGGCGTGGTGCATCGCGACGTGAAGCCGGACAACATCCTGTTCGACGACGACGGCAATGCCGTCATCACCGACTTCGGGATCGCGACCGCGCGCTTTCACGGGCGCCTCACGGCGAGTGGGCGCGCGATGGGCACGCCGCACTACATGAGCCCCGAGCAGGCGATGGGCAAGCTCGTGGACGGCCGCAGTGACCTCTACGCGCTCGGCGTCGTGATGTACGAGGCGCTGGTCGGCTTCCCGCCGTTCGACGGCGCGGACGCGTTCTCCGTCGGGTACAAGCACGTGCACGAGAAGGCCGTGGACATCTCGGAGGTGGAGTCCGCGGTGCCGGCGATGCTCGCGCAGATCGTGATGCGCTGCCTCACGAAGTCGGCGGACCATCGGTACGAGCGCGGCAACGAGCTCGCCGATGCGCTCATCCGCTATCTCGCCACGGCCGACGAGGACCCCGCCGCGATGCGCGCGGCGACCCTCGCACGCCGGTCCATCCCCACCGCAAAGGCATGAAGCTCTCGCACGAGATCATCGCGCTGCACACGAAGAATCCCTTCGTTATCGCGCGCGGCGGCGACACCGAGTATCGCGTGGTCCGCATCACGGTCACCGACGACGACGGCATGACCGGCTGGGGAGAGGCAGCGCCGAGCAAGTTCTACGGCGAGACCGCGGACACCGTGGTGAGCGTGATGCCGTTGCTCGCGGCGGCCATCGAGAAGATGGACGGGTGGAGCCTCGAGGCGATGGAGCACACGCTCGCGAAGACCGTTCGCTTCAATGGCTCGGCGCGTTGCGGCGTGAGCGCCGCGATGCACGATCTCGTCGGCAAGCGGCTCGGCGTGCCGCTCTATCGCATGTGGGGGCTCGACCCCGCGGACGCGCCGCCGACGAGCTTCACGATCGCGATCGCGCCCGACGAGGCGACGCTGCGCCAGCGCGTGGAGGAGGCGAAGCAGTATCCCGTCCTCAAGATCAAGCTCGGCACGAGCTGGGATGAGCGCATCGTGCGCGTGGTGCGCGAGCTCGCGCCGGACAAGGTGCTGCGCGTGGACGCGAACGCCGCGTGGACGCCAAAGTCGACGCTGCGCATCGTGCCGCTGCTGCAGGAGCTCGGCGTCGAGTTCGTGGAGCAGCCGCTGCCACCGGGCGACCTCGAGGGGCTGCGCTTCGTGCGCGGCCGCTCGCCACTGCCGATCGTCGCCGACGAGAGTTGCCTCGTGGCCGCTGACGTGGCGAAGCTCGCGGGCGTGGTGGATGGCATCAACATCAAGCTGGCGAAGTGCGGCGGGCTGCGCGAAGCGCTCGCGATGGTCGCCACGGCGCGCGCGCACGACATGCTCGTCATGGCGGGGTGCATGATCGAGAGCTCGCTGGGCATCACCGCCGCGGCGCACTTTGCGCCGCTGCTGGACTGTGCGGATTACGATGGCGCGGCGCTGCTCTCGGACGATCCGTACATCGGGGCCACGATCGACAACGGGGTGATCCGACTGCCGTCGTCGCCGGGGTTGGGCGTCACCGCGCGCTGACGTCGGCGCTCGCCTCGCGGCACCGGTAAGCAGCGATGGTCGCCATGTATATTGAGTAGATGCTCGTCGACGTGGCCCTGGCCCTCCCACTGTTTCGCACCTTCACGTATCGGGTGCCCGAGGGCCTCACCGGCAGCGTCGCGCCGGGCTCACGCGTCGTCGTCCCCTTCCGCAACCGCAAGCAGCTCGGCGTGATCGTCGGCGCCGGCGAGGCGCGCGACGCGAGCAAGACCAAGGACGTCATCGCCGCCCCGGATGCTGCGCCGGTGATGTCCGAAAACATGATCGCGCTCTGCCGGTGGATCGCCGACTACTACGTGTCGCCGCTCGGCGTCGTGCTGCGGAGCGCGCTGCCCGCGGCGCTCACCGGCGCCAACGTGCCCATCCCACCGCGCAAGACGCGCCGCGTCGTCGAGATCGTGACTGAGTTGACGTCACTGCTGCAGCGCGATGCCATGTTCGCCCGCGCGAAGCAGCAACGCGCCCTGTACGAGTTGCTCGAGGCAATCG
>JBDSTA010000022.1:0-2629 GCA_039928475.1 Gemmatimonadaceae bacterium
CGCTCAACTCCAGCTTCGGCGAATTCGCCGGCTTCACGGACGTGGCCTACCACGCCTCGTGGATCCAGAGCGAGATGGACCTCGGCAGCCTGGATCCGACCGTTGCCGGCCCGATCGTCGCCACGCCCGAGCCCACGACCACGGTGCTCATGGCCTCCGGCCTCCTCGGCATCGCGGGCTTCGTTCGCCGTCGCCGCAAGGCTGCATAAGCTCCGGACACGTTCTGGTGGCGAGAAGGGGCGGCTTCCTGACGGAAGCCGCCCCTTCGTGCATTATTGTCGCGCCAGAGGTTGCCAACGAAACGGGATTTCATGGCGTAGGCTATTCGACTTCCCCGAGCGCCGTCGCTCAGTCCAGAGGCTCGCGCGTCATGCGCCGAGTCGCCCTCCGAGGAGAACCCCACTCATGCAGGTCCTGCTACGCCGCGCCGCGGTGTTGTCGGCAGTCGCGGTGCTCGCGCCGCCACTCGCCGCGCAGCGGAACGTTCCATCCACGTACGCGATCACCAATGCGAGGCTGGTGCCGGTGAATGCACCCGCCATCGAGAAGGGCACGATCGTCATTCGCGATGGGCTCATCGCCGCGATTGGTGCGGGCGTCGCCGTACCGGCTGACGCGCGCATCATCGACGGCACGGGTCTCACGGTGTATCCCGGCCTGTTCGACAGCTTCGGCACCATCGGCATGGCGCGTCCTGCCGCTGCCGGCGCAGGTGGTGGTGGCGCGGCCGCAGCACTCGCGGCATTGAGCGCGCCCGCCGCGGCACCGACGGCATCGCGCAACGGCAATGGACTCAGCTTCGACTCCCCGCGTGGCGTGGAGCCCGACCTGCGCGCCGCGGACCAGGTGCGGCTCGACGAGGATGCGCTCGACGGCCCACGCAGCGCCGGCATCACCACGGCGCTCACGGCGCCGGGCACCGGTATCTTCCAGGGACAGTCGGCGCTCATCAATCTCGGCGGGTCGTCGGCCGCGGCAATGATCGTGCGGCCGAATGTGGCGCAGCAGGTGGCGTTCGCCAGCGGAGGCCGTGGTGGCGGCGGTGGCGGATATCCCGGCTCGCTCATGGGCGTGTTCGCCGTGATCCGGCAGCAGCTGCTCGACGCGCAGCGCTATCGCGACATCAAGACCGCGTACGACAGGAATCCGAAGGGCATGTCGCGCCCCGAGTTCGATCCGTCACTGGACGCGTTGCTGCCGGCGCTCGCGAAGCAGCAGCCAGTGGTGATGGTCGCGAACTCGCAGCGCGAGATCGAGCGTGCGCTCGACCTGGCCAGGGAGTTCGGCCTGCGCGTGATCATCGCGGGCGGCGCCGAGGCGAACCTCGTCGCCGACCGCTTGAAGGCGGAGAATGTGCCCGTGCTGTTGTCGCTCAACTTTCCGCGCCGCACGGCGGCGCCCACGCCTGATGCCGAGCCGGAGCCCACGCGCGTGCTGCGCGAGCGCGTCGAGTATCCGAAAACGGCCGGTCGTCTCGCCGCGAGCGGAGTGAAGTTCGCGTTCGAGTCGGGCGGGCTGACGACGTGGACGGACTTCAACCTGAACGTGCAGCGCGCGATCGAAGCAGGACTCTCTGCGGACCAGGCGCTGAAGGCGCTCACGTGGCAGCCCGCCGAGATCTTCGGGGTGTCGGACCGCCTGGGATCGCTCGAGGTGGGCAAGATCGCGAACCTGACCATCACGAAGGGCGACATGGCGGACAAGGCGTCGCGCGTGTCGCAGTTGTTCGTGGATGGCAAGCCGATCGCGCTGCACCCGGCGACGCCGGCGGCGGGCGCCGGCTTCGGCGGGCGTGGTGGCGCCGCCCCTGCTCCGCCGCAGGCGAGCGGTCACAAGGATGACAACAACCCGGAGATCCGGTGATGATGAATCTTTCATTGGGTAGGTGCATGCCCACTTCGTCGCGTTCGCTCCTCAGTGCAAGCCTCGCTGCGCTCGGGGTGACAACGCGGGCGGTGCTCGCGCTGACAGCGCTGGCGAGCGTGGCGAGCGCGCAGGGCAAGACCGCCGCACCGATGCTCATCAGGAACGGCACGGTGATCACCGTCACGAACGGCACGCTCCAGAACACCGACGTGCTGCTCTCGGGCGGCAAGATCGCGCAGATCGGCAAGAACATCGCGGCGCCCGCGGGCGCGACGGTGTACGACGCCACGGGCAAGTTCGTCATGCCGGGCATCATCGACCCGCACTCGCACATGGCGAGCGATGCGACGAACGAGGGCTCGCTCTCGGTCACGAGCATGGCGCGCATCCGCGACGTCATCAACCCGACGGAGCCGCACATCTACCTCGCGCTCGCCGGCGGCGTGACGACGCTGAACATCCTGCACGGTTCGGCGAACACGATCGGCGGGCAGAACGCCGTCGTGAAGCTCAAGTGGGGACGGAGCGTGGACGAGATGATGTTCCCCGGCGCCCCGCCGGGCATCAAGTTCGCCCTTGGCGAGAACGTCACGCGCAAGAACAGCGGGGGCATCAACATCCCCGGCGTGCCAACGCCGCCGCGCCGCTATCCCGGCACGCGCATGGGCCAGGAGGAAGTCATCCGCGACGCGCTCACGCGCGCGCGCGACTACAAGGCCTCGTGGGACGACTATCGCGCCAGGTCGGCGAAAGACAAGTCGCT
>JBDSTA010000023.1:0-5299 GCA_039928475.1 Gemmatimonadaceae bacterium
GTTCTTGTTCTGCGCGATCTCGTTCATGACCGCCTTGAGGCGCTCCTCGAACTGGCCGCGATACTTCGTGCCGGCGATGACCGCCGCCATGTCGAGCGAGAGCACGCGGTTGTCGCGCAGCGACTCCGGGCACTCGCCATTGGCAATCAGCTGGGCGAGGCCTTCGACGATGGCCGTCTTGCCCACACCCGGCTCACCGATGAGCACCGGATTGTTCTTCTTGCGACGCGTGAGCACCTCCATGACGCGCTCGATCTCCTTGGCGCGCCCGATCGTGGGATCGAGCTGCCCCTCCGCGGCGAGCTGCGTGAGGTCGCGGCAGAAGTGGTCGAGCGCGGGCGTCTTGGACTTCTTCTCGCCCTTGGGCGCGGCAGGCTGCGGCGGAGCTCCGCCCGCGGTCTGCGCGCCACCCTGCTGCTGCGGCATCTCCGTGCCGAGGATGCGCAGCGTCTCGGCGCGCGCCGCCTCGAGGTTGACGCCGGCGTCCGTGAGGACCTGCGCGGCAATGCCCTTCTCCTCGCGAAGCAGGCCAAGCAGCAGGTGCTCGGTGCCCACGTAGGAATGGCTCAGCTCGCGCGCTTCGCTCATTGCGAGCTCGAGCACCTTCTTCGCGCGCGACGTGTAAGGGAGGTCGGGTCCCGTGGTCTGGGCAGCTTTGCCCTTCTTCACGGTCTCCTCGATCTTCTGCTGAATCTCGTCGAGCTCGACGGAGAGATTCTGCAGGACGGTGGCGGCGACCCCCTCACCCTCGCGGATGAGGCCGAGCAGGATGTGCTCCGTGCCCACGTACTCGTGGTGGAGACGGGCGGCTTCCTCGCGCGCCATCGCGAGAACCTTCCGCACCCGCTCAGTAAAGTTGTAGCCGTTCATTCAGCCCCTCAGGGAGACCTGGGTGGACGTGCCGCTCAGCCGACCGCTCCAGCTTCCTCGTCGAGCGCACGACGCACATAGCGCGCTCGCGCCAGGTTCGTCTCGCTCTCGGTCAGCGTTCGCCCTTCCGCGGCCGACAGATGCGCGGCCTGCGAGAAGATCAGGAGCTTGTTGAGGGTATATACACTGAGGCCGCGGATCAGTTTCAGACCGACGGCCAGACGCACGCCACTCAGGTAGTTCATCGCTTCGTCGAACGTCAGGCTTCGCGCATATCGCAGCGTGCCGTACGCCCGCCAGAGCTTGTCCTCGATAATATAACCAGCGTCACGCAGCAGGACACGCCGCGCCTCCTCCTCCCGCTCGATCACGTGACCCACCACGCGGATCAGCGTATCCAGCAGGTCCTCCTCCGACCGGCCCAACGTCGTCTGGTTCGACAGCTGGAAGAAATTGCCGACGACCTCCGACCCCTCACCATACAAGCCTCGGTACGTGAGCCCCATTTGTTGAAGGCCCGCCAGCACCCGCCCGATCTCCTTCGTCAACACGAGCCCCGGCAGGTGAATAAGTACCGAGGCCCGCATCCCGGTTCCCACGTTCGTCGGACATGCCGTGAGGAAGCCGAACTCACCATGGTATGAGAATGGGACCCTCGCACCCAGCTCACGGTCAACCCGGTCGAGCGCCGCATACGCCGCGCGAAGCTCGAATCCGGACTGCAATGACTGCATACGGAGGTGGTCCTCCTCATTGATCATGACGCTCAAGCCATCCGAGAGGTACACGGCTGCGCCGCTGCGCAGCGGGTGCTGCGGCTCGAGCCCCGCGAGCTCCTTGCTCACCAGGTGGCGCTCGAACAGCAGCGCTCGATCGGCGGGCGCCAGCTCGTCCACGCGCACCAGGAAGCTCTCCGGCATCGAGGGCACCTGCTGGAGCGCCTGGCGGACCTGCGCCAGGACGCGCAACCGCTCGCCGTCGCGCGCCCGGCCAGAGAACGCATACCCGTCCACGTTGCGCGCCAGCCGCACGCGTGTGGACAGCACGACGTCCGAGTGCTGGCCGGACGCATCGAGCCAGCGCACACCGCCATCCGGCAGCAACGAGAGGTCGATCGTCATTCGAGCACCCTGATCCGGTCGCGCAGCTCGGCGGCTGTCTCGAACTGCTCCTGCTCCACGGCGCGACGCAGCTTCTCGCGAAGCTCGCCCAGGGTACCGGCCTTCCCGAGCACCTCGTCGTTCGGTGCCCGATAGGGGCGGCCGATATGCCGCGGACCACCGTGCACGCGGCGCAGCAGTTCCCGCATGCTCGGCTCGAACGTGGTGTAGCAGCGAGCGCAGCCGAGGCGTCCCGTGTCGCGGAAGTCCTTCATCGTGAACCCGCAGAACGTGCACTTGCCTGCCTCGAGGCTCGCCGGCGCCGCCTGCTGCTGCACTTCCTGGAGGAACGCGCCCAGCGGATGCTTCGGCGTGGCCACGGTCGTCTCCACCCCGCGCTCCGCCGCGCACTGCTCGCAGAGATGCAGCTGGCGCACGGCATTGTTCTCGATCGTGGTGAGGTTCACCACGGCATCCCGTACCTGGCAGTTGTCGCAGATCATCAGGCTACCACCTCGGGGAGACCGATCCGGGTGAGCTTCGCATCCTCGAGTTGCAGGATGCGGTCCGCACGGGCCGCGAGCGAGCGGTTGTGCGTCACCACGATCATGGCGATCTCCAGCTCGCGCGCCAGCTCCGCGAACAGGTCGTGCAGCCGCTCGCTGTTCATGTGATCGAGGTTGCCGGACGGCTCGTCCGCGAGCAGCACCGCAGGATCCGCCGCGAGCGCGCGCGCGACCGCGGTGCGCTGCTGCTCGCCGCCCGAGAGCGCCGCCGGCCGGTGCGTAACCCGGCCCCCGAGCCCAACGCGTTCGAGCAGCGACGAGGCACGCGCCTTCGCGCGCGACTCGTCCATCCCGGCGATACGGAGCGGCATCATCACGTTCTCGAGCGCCGTGAACTCGCGCAGGAGGTGATGGAACTGGAACACGAAACCCACCGTGCGATTGCGCAGCGTCGATACCGCGTCGTCGTCCAGCGACGACAGTTCATGACCCGCGATGGCGATCGTGCCCGACGTGGGACGGTCGAGCGCACCGAGCAGGTGGAGCAGTGTGCTCTTCCCCGCGCCGCTGGCGCCGATGATCGCGACCATCTCCCCGCGATCCACGGTGACGTCCACGTTGTCGAGCACGGTGATCTCCGCGCCGTCACCGCCGACGTATCGCTTCGAGAGGCCGCGCGCTTCGATGGCGCTCATTCGCGCATCGCCTCCACCGGCGTGAGGCGCGACGCCTGGATCGCCGGATAGATGGTCGCCACGGCGGCGATGAGGAGACTCGCAGCCACGGTGACGCCGATGTCCAGCGGTGTGCGCGCCACGGGAAGGTGGTCGATGAAGTACACCTGCGGATCCAGCTTGATCAGCTTGTAGTTGTCGAGCGCGACCGCGGTGAGAAGCCCGAGCCCGAGTCCCAGCGTCGTACCGACGACGCCGATGAGTGTCCCCTGGATCAGGAAGATCCGGCGGATGGACGCGGCCGGCATTCCCATTGCGCGCAGGATCCCGATCTCCTTCGTCTTGTCGGACACCACCATCGTCAGCGTGCCGACGATGTTGAAGGCCGCGACGAGAATGATGAGGAGCAGGATGAACGTCATGCCGAGCTTCTCGAGCTTGAGCGCCGAGAAGAGCGAGTTGTTCTGCGCCTGCCAGTCCTCGGTGCGGTACGGGTAGCCAAGATTCTTCGCGAGCGATTCCGCGACGAGCGGCGCCGCATTGCGCCCGGTGGTACGAACCTCCAGGCCCGTCACGTCGTTCCCGAGATCGGCCAGCTCCTGCGCGACCTCCACGGAGACGTAGATGTAGCCGTTGTCGTACTCGTACATCCCCGTGTTGAACACACCCGTGACTTCGAGCTTGATCTCGCGCGGGATCGGCGTGCCGGTCACCGGGCTCACGGCGCTACCCATCGTGGTGAGCGTGATGGAGTCCGCCCCCGGAAACACCGGGAGCCGGTTGGCCAGGCGTGCGCCGACGACGGCGCCCCGCTGCTTTCCATCGAGCGTGCGGAAGCTGAAGTCGCCGGACGTGCGATAGTTGCGAATGGTCGTCACCGGCGGGCCGCCCTCACCCTCGGGAACGATGCCCATGACGTACGCGCCATCGGCGTACTTGTGCCCTGCGCCGACGAGCGCCTTCGTCAGCACGAACGGCGCAGCCGCCACCACGCCCTTTTCCGCGCGCACCTTCTTCAGCGCCGGCTCCCAGTCCTTGAGGACCATGTCGGAGCCGTAGTTGAGCACGCGCACGTCGGGGCTGCCGATGAGGATCTTGTCGCGGAGGTCGTCCTGGAGTCCCGTCATCACGCCCATGATGACGATGAGCGCACTCACGCCGATCACGACACCGCCGATGGCGATGACACTGATCAGCGACAGCAGCTTCGACCCACGCCGGCTGCGCAGGTACCGCCAGGCGATGGCCGCCTCGAGGCGCGTCATTCGGGGCGCATCGTGGGAAAGAGGATCGCGTCGCGGATGTTCGTCGTGTTGGTGAGGTACATGAACAGCCGGTCGAGCCCGATGCCCACGCCGCCCATGGGCGGCATGCCGTACTCCATGGCGCGCAGGTAGTCCTCGTCCACGCCGCTCGCTTCGTCGTCGCCCGCATCGCGCAGCCGCGCCTGCGCCTCGAAGCGCTCGCGCTGGTCGATGGGATCGTTCAACTCGCTGAACGCATTCGCGAGCTCGCGCCCGCGCGCGAACAACTCGAAGCGCTCGGTGAGCGCAGGATTGTCCCGCTTCGGCTTCGCCAGCGGCGACAGCTCCTTCGGGTAGTCCACCACGAACGTGGGCTCCACGATCTGGCTCTCCACCAGCGCGCCGAACAGCTCGTCGAGCAGCTTGGGGCGGCTCATGTCGCCCGTCTTGTCCACGCCCTGCGCGCTCACGAGTGCGCGAAGGTCGTGGTCGCCGATCGTCATCGCATCCATGCCGATGGCGGCCGACAACGCCGCGGACCACTCGATGCGCGGAAACGGCGGCGACAGCGCGGGCACGGCGTCGCCGACCCCGGGCACCGCGCGCACCACGGCGGCGACGTGCGCAATGAGCGCCTCCACCACCGTCATCATCTCGCGGTAGTCCGCGAACGCCTGGTAGAACTCGAGCATCGTGAACTCGGGATTGTGCGTCCGGTCGATGCCCTCGTTGCGGAAGTCGTGGCCGATCTCGTACACGCGGTCGAAGCCGCCCACGACGAGACGCTTGAGATACAACTCATCCGCGATGCGCAGGTAGAGAGGCATGTCGAGCGCATTGTGGTGCGTCGCGAACGGGCGCGCTGTGGCGCCCCCGTAGAGCGGCTGTAATACCGGAGTCTCGAC
>JBDSTA010000024.1:0-2841 GCA_039928475.1 Gemmatimonadaceae bacterium
GCTTTCCGATGTCGTGGAACTGCGTCTCGGTGATGTACTCCTCGATCCCGAGGAAGCTGCGCCAGCGCATCATGAGCTGCGCGAACAGCGTGAGGGAGCAGAGCCACGCGCCCATGAAGAACCACCATCCGTACAGCGTGCTCTGGAAGTGCAGGCTCATGCCCATCGAGAGATCGAAGGCGAGCACGGTCCAACCGTAGCCGAAGCAGAGCGCGAGGAAGACGGCGAGCTTTCCCTGAAGGGAGTGCGTGCTGTGCAGCTCGCGACGCTCCTCGCCGAAGCCGTTGCGCATGCGAGCGCGCAGGCCGGCCGCCCACCTTGCGCCCGCCTCGGGAACGAGGCCGACGTCGAGACGCACCGACGTGTAGATGTACCACAGCGACAGCGCCGTGATCACTGCGAACGCGATGATCACGCGCGCGGTGACGAAGGAGCCGTTGTACCAGAGCACCTTCTCCGACACGGGCGCGGCTTCGTGCGTCCACGGGAAGATGTGGTGCTTGCCGAGGAACACGGTGAGCAGCAGGAGCACGAACGCCACCGGGAGGAACGCGACGTAGCCCTCCATGAGGCGGATGATCGATCGCGACCAGCGCGCCGTGGTGATGCGCTGCACGGCGACGAACATGACGCCGGCGGACGACAACGACGTCACGAACAGCCAGCTCACGTGATACGCACGCCAGGCGCGATCGGGGTCCATGAACAGGCCGGCCACGAACACGATGGCGCCGATGACGGTGAGCGCGAGCATCGCCGTCTTGACCGAAGACGAGACCGGCTTGGAGTCGTAGGCGCGAATGACTTCGTCGCGCGTGGGAACACGCTCAGGATGCAGACTCACCGCTCGCCTCCGGTCTTCGCCGTCGGGGTGGTGGGTGTCGCGGGAGCAGCAGCGGGTGCCATCTTCGCGGAATCGGTGGTTGCCGGGCTGGGACCGTCCTGCGCCGCGCCCGGGGCCTTCGGGAAGGCGAAGCCGTGCGTGGCGTCAGCCTGTGAACCAGCGTGCTTGTAATACGGCGACGGGCGCGTGGGGCCCATCTGCGAGTAGCCGGGCACCTTGTCGCCCGTCTCGCCGGGCAGACCGACGGGACCCGTGGCGACCTGATACTTGCCCTGGAGGCCGCGGACGTAGTTGACGACGTCCCAGCGATCCATCTCCTCGATGCGATTGTACGACGGCATGGCGCCGCGTCCGTTGCGCATGATGGCCCAGATGTATCCGTCGGACTTGCCTTCCGCAGACGCACCGATGAGCGGCGGCGGGAAGATGGCCTTGGCCTTCAGGATGGCCCCATCGCCCTTCCCTGCCTCGCCATGGCAGACGGCGCAGTTGATCTGGTAGTACATGCGCCCGTTGTGGAGCGAGCGCGCGTCGGCCGCGACTGGATTGGCAATGCTCGCCATGGAGTCCAGCGTCGCGATGCCCGGCGTGTGCGAGAACGCATAGGCCGGCGCGAGCGAGCCGTACACGGGCACGGAGTTCTGCGGGTTGCCGCGCATGCCGATGGTGTCGCTGGGCGACTCCCACGGGTCGTGCTTGGGCTGTTCGCGGAAATCGGTGAACCACGAGCACGCGCCGAGCATGGTGACGAGCGAGAGCGCGGCGTACTTGCGACTAGCGCTCATTGCGAACCTCCAGGGCGCCGTGCTTCTGCAGCAGCGCGGTGGCTTCGGGCGCGCGATCGGGACCAGCGGCGACCCACACACCGAAATCACCGTGACTGAAGCGCGGATCGTAGCCCACCGTCATCGTGAGGCGCGGGATGCGTGCGAGTGCGAACATGCCGAAGACCGTGGAGAGCGAGCCGATGAGCACCATCAGCTCGAAGCCGATGATCGTATAGGGGATCCAGCTCGCGACGGCCTTGCCGCCCACGACGATGGGCCAGTAGTCGGAGATCCAGATGGGCACCCAGTAGCCGAACGTCACGCCACAGAGGCCACCGATGAGCGTGAAGCGGCGCACGTTGCTCGGCGGCGCCGCGATGGCGTGCTCGAGCTCGTGGCGCGGGACGGGACTGAAGACCGAGATGTCGCGGAAGTTCTGCTTGCGCAGGTCCTCGATCGCGTGGACGGTGGAGTCCAGCTCGGCAAATGCGGCGATGACGCCCTGCATCAGAGCGGCCCTCCGTCAGAGTGCGTATCTGTCGCGAGGCGCGGATGCCCGATGGCACCGTGCTCCGCGTGATGTGACTCCGCATGCTGCCGCCGGAACTTGGGCGGCAGGATCTCCTTGATCTCGGCGATGGCCATGACGGGCATCTGCCGGATGAAGAGCAGGAACCACATGAAGAACCAGCCGAAGGAGCCGAGGAGGATGTTGTAGTCCACCCAGGTCGGGTGGTATCCGCCCCACTGCCAGGGCTCGAACTCGTGCGAGAGCGAGGGAATGACGATGACGAAGCGCTCGAACCACATGCCGATGTTGATGAAGATCGACAGGATGAAGAGCCACTTCGTGTTGCGCCGCAGCTTCTGCGAGAAGAGCGAGAGCGGCAGGACCATGTTGCAGATGAGCATGATCCACGCGGCCCACGTCCACTGCCCGAAGACGCGGTTCCAGAAGTAGTCCTGCTCGAACTTGTTGCCGGACATCCACGCCACCTGGAACTCGGTGAGGTAGGCGAGTCCGACGACCATGGACGTGAAGAGGCAGAGCTTCGCCGCCGCGTCGAGGTCGTTGATGGTGACGTAGTGCTCGAGCTTGAAGAACTTGCGGAGCGGGATGATGATCGTGAACACCATGCCGATGCCGGAGAAGATGGCGCCGGCGACGAAGTAGGGCGGGAAGATCGTGGCGTGCCAGCCCGGCGTGAGCGCCATCGCGAAGTCGAACGA
>JBDSTA010000025.1:0-7752 GCA_039928475.1 Gemmatimonadaceae bacterium
TCGGCGCCATGGAACAGGTCGCCCTCGCCGATGAGGGCGAGGGCAAGATGCGCGAGCGGCGCAAGGTCGCCGCTCGCACCGACGCTCCCCTGCTCCGGCACCGGCGGATAGAGTCCCGCGTTGAGCATCGCGGCCAGCGTGTCGACGAGCACCGGCCGCGCCCCGGAGTATCCCTTCGCAATCACGTTCGCGCGCAGCAGCATCATGGCGCGCGTCTCACGCTCGGACAGCAGCGGTCCCACCCCCGCCGCATGGCTGCGCACGAGGTTCACCTGGAGCTCGTCGAGCCGATCGGGCGGGATGGCCACGTCGGAGAGCTTGCCGAATCCCGTGGTGACGCCATACGCGACGGCGTTGCGCTCGACGATCGCGCGCACGACGTCGTTGGCGCGCAGCATGCGCGCACGGGCATTGCCAGACAGCTCGACCGGCGCGCGGGAGACGGCGACGGCGACGACGTCGTCGAGGGACAGTGAGTTGCCGTCGAGCGTAATGGCCGGAAGCGATTGCATCGGGGCAATGTCTTCCGGGGCCATGGAGTATTCAAGTGCGGGAATCAGGATGTCATGGCGTCGGGACGTGAGGTCCCGAGCTCCCGACTACCTGACGCCCTGACATCCTCAAAAACCGAGCACCGTCGAGAATCGCGGCGTCTCCACGACGGACCGGCTCCGAGAGCCTTCACCGCCATCCCGCGCAACGGTGCTCACCGCGAAGCAGAGTGACTGGCCATTGCGCAGGTTCCCGACGAGGAATGCGTCCGACACCGTCGTGCCTTCCACGACCCACCC
This sequence comes from Gemmatimonadaceae bacterium, assembly GCA_039928475.1. GTDB lineage: Bacteria > Gemmatimonadota > Gemmatimonadetes > Gemmatimonadales > Gemmatimonadaceae > AG11. The sequence goes on from JBDSTA010000025.1 coordinate 792, forward strand.
CCCATCATCGCACCGGCCGCCGCTGAACGAGTACGCGGTGGAGTAGACGCGGAAGTGCTTGAACTCCCCCTGATACGACGACGCCAGCGTGCCGCTCCAGGAGAGGTGCACTGCGCCGTCGAGAGCGACGGTCACGATGCTCGATGGCGCGGGAAGCCGCGTGTCGCCTTCCGTGTAGATGCCGTCCGGCGACGAGATCTGGACGTTGCACGCGGCGAGTGGCAGGAAGGCCGCAGCGAGGAGACAACGAGACAGGCGTGTCATGAGGGGTGGGGTCAGGGTTGGCGACGCCAGAGGCATCCCTCGCACCACTCGACCCCCGTTTACAACTGCTTCGTACACAACGGCTTGCACGATCCGACCTGCTGCGCTGTCCAGTTTCTGGGACAGCGTTGTGTTGCCGGCGAGAGACGCTAGCGCGCGATGCCCTCATTGCGGTACGTCGACTTGTGGTAGTCGAACTTCAACTGCGGCTCGGCCTTCAGCGAGATGAGGAAGTTGAAGGCGAAGCTCCCGTTGGGCGACTGCGTGAAGGCGAAGATGGCGCGCCAGTCATGCAGGTCGCGCTGCAGCGACACGATCTGGCTCGCGAAGTTGTGCTGCTCGAAGTCGTACTGCGTCTGCCAGCTCGCCGCCCACTTCTCGGTGAGATTGAAGTTCAGGTTGCTGCCCAGCGACGTGGTCGGCGGCGAGATGTAGATCGGCGAGCCGATGAGGCCTGAGGTGATCGGCGTCTCCGTGCTCGGATTCGCGAGCGCCTGCGCCACGCACTGCTCGTACTGGAGCTTGAGGATGGGCGTGTTGAGCGCGGCGCATCGCGTGGCCGGATCGAACGCGATGACGTTGCGCTGGCTTCCCGTGGGCGGACGCTGGCGGGCCGACGTGAAGGTGAACGACGCCTGCCATCCCTCCGTCACGGTGGGCATGAACGCAGCCGTGCGCGCACCGCGGCCGGCGACGGGTTGCGACGCGATCTGCGTCTCGTAGCGATTGTCGGGAGCCGGCCGGTTCCGCGCCGTTCCCGCCTCCGTCGGCGGAACGGCCTTGCCGAACAGTCGCGTGAAGATGGCGAACGGATTCGCCGTGTTGCTGATCTGGAAGGCCGCGGTGATGCGCTCGCGGTACGGCTTGAACACCGCCGTATCGCTGAGCGTGGAGCCCTCAAAGAGCGAGTAGTCCACCCCGACGTCCACGCCCGGGAGCAGGTCGGAGCGCGCCGTGTAGCCGAAGTTCTGGTTCGTCAGGCCACGGATGCGCGACTTCGTGAAGCTCGCCCGTTCGAAATCGTAGTTGAGCGACGAGAAGGTCATCGAGAGGATCTTCACCTTCTCGCCCGTCTCCGGCGCGGAGTCGCTCTTCGGCCGGTACTTGCCCTCGATGTTCGTCGTGAGGCCGAAGGTGAGCGCATTCTGCGCCAGCGCACCCAGGTAGCTCGACTGCCCCGTCTTGCTGTAACGCGTGCGGCCGATCGCGGCGAGGTACTCGTCGCTCACGTCCGTGGCCGGCGCATAGGAATAGCCGAATGACGGCGTGATCGAGTGGCGGATCCTCCCGAAGGGGCCCGGGATCCGGTCGAAGATGTGGAAGAGCGTCGGCGATGCGGACAGGCCGAAGCTGGGACGCTTGCTCTGGTGCACCCACTTGCCGCCCGTCCGCTCGTTGCGGATGAACAACGGTCCGCCGTCGACGTTGGAGATCGAGAGCGACGGAGAGAGGTTCAGGTTGTTCCGCGCCACCGCCGGCAGCGTGAATGACGGCGTCCAGTTGAACTCCGTCTTGTACGTCTGCGAATAGATGCGTTCCGTCTCCACGCCCGTGACCACGTCGGTCACGATCGCCAGCTCGGGAAAGTCGTTGCGCGCCGCGTTGATGCTGATCTGGTTGCCCAGGTTGTAGCCGAAGATGACGAGCGGCGTATCGAACGTGAGGCTGCTGTTGTACGCGTTGCGCTTGAGCGTGTCCGTGAAGATGCTGTCCTTGCCCGCCGTCGTCTTGTCGAGTCGCGCCAGCAGGCCAAGGGGCGTGGGCTGGTCGATGTGCAGGTTCTGGGAGGAGCTGTACTGCAAGCTTGGCGTCCACGTCAGCCAGCTGCCGAGATTCACCGGGCTCGTGGTGAGGCTCACCGTCGGGAAGGTGCGATCGAGCTGGTCGCGTCCCGGGTACTGCTTCTGGTTCGCGCCGAGGCTGAGCTGCGCGGTCCCGATCTTCTGCTGGAAGTTGGCCTGCGACGCAATCGTCGCGAGCTGCGAGTAGGGATTCACCGTCGTCGCGCGCTGCAGCTGCGTGCTCGTGACGTAGTTGAAGTTCGTCGTGAGCGAGTTGTTGCGCGTGAAGCTCTGCTGGTGACCCCAGCTGATGGCGGTGTTCGTTGTCGCCGCCTGCGTGGTGTGGCTCAGCGCGAGGTTGCCCGACACGTAGCGGTCGAGCCACTTGTAGCCGAACTCGCCGTTGTACCGCATGTAGCCGACGTCACCCTGCACCACGTCGCCCGCCGAGCTGCGCCAGTCCAGGGAGACCTGCGCGCCAAGGAAGTCGGAGATCGCGAAGTAGTAGCCGAGGCCCTCGACGTTGCGGCGGTAGTTGCGGCTGTTCCTGATGAAGTCACTGAAGCCGACGTTCGGCGCGATGATGCCGCTCCGACGTCCGCTGCGGATGTCCTGGAAGAGGAAGGGCAGCCACAGCACGGGCACGTCGCCGATGTACAGCACCGCTGGCCGCGCGACGACGAACGACCCCGTGCGCTTGATCTCGCTCGCCTTGAAGTAGTAGTCCGGGATCGAGTCGGTGCACGCGGTGACGGTGCCGTCGGTGAAGTAGTAGTTGGCGTCGTTGGCGCCCTTCACAGAATCCTTCGCCGCCGCAATCGCGAACTTGTCGCCCGTGATGATGAGCGTCTGGCCTGCCTGGTCGATCGAGGTGCTGAGGCCACCGCCGGCGAGGCGCTTCGTCGCGAGATTGTAGGTGCTCTGGCCCAGTGTGTAGACCGGCTTTCCACCCGGCTGCACGAGCACGTTGCGTCGCCCTGGCGCGCTGCCCACGCGGATCTGGCTGCCGCTCCCCGCATAGACGATCGTGTCGGCCTTCACGACCTGGGAGTCCTTCTGGACGATCGCGTTCTTCGTGAGCTGGAGCGCACGGCTGATCGCATCGAACGTCAGCAGGTCGCCCTGGTAGCGCGTGACACTGTACCCCTGGAGCCCGAGCAGCCGCTGCACCACCGAGTCCGGCGCGACGAAGTTCGCCTTCGCCGCGGTATCACTCATCGACGCGATCGAGTCCAGCCGTGCCTTCGTCGTGTCGGCCGGCTTGCGGATCGTATCGCCGGCGACCGGCGGACGGGTGACGGGCGGCCGCGTCGGCACCTGGGCCTGCGCGATGGACGCGAGTCCGGCGCACGCCATCGCCGCCGCCATCACCGCACGCACGAACCTCACGCCACCGCCTCCTGGGCTTCGTCGGCCACACGCTTCGCTTCGCGCTTCCGGTACACCAGGAACGAGAGGATGATGCTCGTCTCGTACAGGAGGTACAGCAGCACGGTGAGCACGAGGTTGGTGACGAAGATGTCTCCGGGCGTGATGAATGCCGCGACGACGAACGAGCCCGCGACCGCGTGCCGGCGATACTTCGTGAGGAACTTCGGGCTGACGAGGCCCATCGACGACAGGAGCAGCACGACGATCGGCAGCTCGAACACCGCGCCGATCGTGAGCACCAGCGTGGTGACGAACCCGAAGTACTCGTTCGCCGAGATCATCTGGTCGAACGCGTCGTCGCCGATCCCCGTGAGGAAGCGCAGCGTCATCGGCACGACGAGGTACCACGCGAGCGCCACGCCGCACACGAACAGGAACACCGCCCCCATGATCACGGGGATCGCGATCCGCTTCTCGTGCCGGTGCAGCGCGGGCGAGAGAAACGCCCACACCTGGTAGAGGATCACGGGCAGCGCGAACACGATGCCGCCGATGAGCGCGACCTGCATGATGATGGAGAACCCGCCGCCCGGGTGCGTGTTCATCAGGCGGCGTCCATGCAGGTACGGCAGCATCGGACCCTGGAGCCACAGCAGCACGGGCCCCTCGAACTTCATGAGGAGCGCAAAGCCGATGAGGACGCCCACGACGAGTGCGCCGAGCGACCAGATGATTCGCCAGCGCAACTCCTCGAGGTGGTCGAGAAACGGCATCTCGGCCGGACTACCCATCATCGACTCCTGTGCTTCCTACCTGAGGGTGCGCAGCTGATCGCGCGCGAGCGTGGCTTCATCCGAGCGGGGGAAATCCTTGATGACCCGCTCGAAGGCTGCCTTCGCGTTCGCCGCCTGCCCCGCCGCGCGCATCGAGAGACCGCGCTTGTACAACGCCGTCGCCGCCTTCGGCGACGACGGGTATTTCTGGATGACGAGACCGTATACCGAGTCCGCAGCGACCTGGTTCCGCTCGTTCGCGTAGGTGGACGCGATGTAGATCATCGCCTCCGGGACTTCCTCGGCATTCGGGTAGTTGCGGACGAGCTCCTCGAAGCCAGTGCGCGCCACCGACGTGCTGCCCCGGCGGAGCTGGTCCAGCGAACCCTGAAAGAGCTGTGCCGGGCCGGGTCCCGCGGGTGCCTTTGCGCTGTCGCCGGGCGTGACCGCCGCGGGCTGCTGGCTGTTCCGCTCCTCGAGCGAGGCGCGTAGCTCCTGCATGCGGCGCTGGCTCTGGCCGGTGAGCTCCTGGATCTGGAGGATCTGCCGGCCCATCTCGTAGTGATCCGTCTGAACGTCGCCCGCGAGCTTGGACAGCCGGGTGCTCACGGCGCGAATCGAGTCGTTCGAGCGTGCGAGCTGCGCGAGCACCTGGTCGATGTGCGCGCGGCTCGCGGCGTCCGCCTGGGCGGCCGCGTCGCGGGACGTACGAATCTCGCCCTGCAGCAGCACGATGTCGTTCTTGGACGCCAGGCAGCCAGCGACGGCGACGGCGAGCAGCGGCCAGAGCCGCGCGGCGCGCATCACTGCCTCGCGCGCATCAGCACGCCCGACGCATTCCGTGGCTCGAACTCCGCGCGACGATTCAGCGCATACGACGCCTCGTCGCTGCCCTGCGACGCCGGCTGTGAATCGCCCAGGCTCTGTGTCGTCATCCGGTCCTCCATGACGCCCTTCGTGGCGAGATAGCGCTTCACCTGCGCCGCGCGACGCTGGCCGAGCGCAAGGTTGTACTCCGATGTGCCCTGCTCGTCCGTGTGTCCCGTGATGACGAGCGTGACGCCGCCGTTCGCCGCGAGGATGGCCGCCTTGGCATCGAGCGTGGCGCGCGTGTCGTCGCGCAGCACGTCCTTGTCGTAGTCGAAGTAGACCGTCTGCGTGAGCACGCGGCGAATCGCCGCCTGCGTCGCCGGATCATTCGCGGATACCGCGCGGTTCGCCGCGGCGATGGAATCGGCGCGGTGCTGCGCGGCGTTCGCCGCCGCGATCGAATCGGCGCGATGCTGCGCCGCATTCGCGTCCGTCGCCGGCGCGGACACGACCGGTTGCGGTGCAGGCTCCGGCTTCTTGCGGCACGCGACGGCGCTGCCGGCAAGGAGGACGGACATGGACAGGACGGTGGTGATACGGTTCATGCGAGTCTCCGGCGGGTTGGAGGCGGGCAGTCTGAAGAGTCGGTGCGTCAGTGCAGGCGCGGCGACCACGAGGGATTGCGGACCGGAGCGCCGCGCGACAGCTGACGCGTGCGCCCCGTCTCGGTATCGAGGACCCAGAGCTGCTTGACCCCCGACCGATTCGAGACGAAGACGAGGTGACGGCCGTCGGACGCCCAGCTCGGATCCTCGTTGCTGCCATCGCTCGTGAGCTGCTTCAGGCTACGGTCGCGCAGGCTGATGGTCATGAGCTGGAAGGTGCCGGCGATGCGCGACTGGAAGAGCACGCTCCGTCCATCCGGCGACCAGTCGGGATTCGAGCGAAATGCACTCTCGCCGAAGTCGAGAGGCGTGAGCAGGTCCACGTTCGTTCCGTCCGCATCCATCGTGTAGATCTCCGGATGCCCCGCGCGCGCCGACATGAAGGCGAGGCGCCGACCGTCCGGGCTGTAGGTCGGCGACACGTTGTCGCTGCCCTGCCCCACGGAGAGGCGCTGCGCGCCACTGCCCGTCGTCGTCGCGCTCCAGATGTCGACGCCGTTGTCCACGCCGTGCGCGTAGGCGAGGCCGGAGCCATCGGGCATGAACACGGGCGAGATGTACGTTCCGCTGCCGGAAGCAATCGTGCGCGAGCGTCCCGTCGCGAGATCGAGTAACGCCACCTGCGCCGGTATCACCACCGCATACGCGATGGACGTTCCGTTCGGGCTCCAGCTCGGCGAGACAGGATAGCCCTGCTCGGTGATGGCCTGCACCTCCGCGCCGTCGCTATCCACGAGCCACAGGCGCCTGCCCCGCTCGAAGGCGATGCGCGTGCGCGCAATACCGCGCGTGCCGGTGAACGCCTCCTCGAGGTCGTCCGCCATGCCGTGGACCATGGCGCGCCAGCCGCGTGCATCGCTCATGGCCGGGCCGGGGTAGTCGCGAACCAGCGCCGTCGCCTGCTTGGCGATGTCGTACACGGCGACGTGCACACCGGTGGGTGTGGGCGTCGCCTGCACCGCGGCGGCGGCGCCAAGCTTCGTGAACAACGCCCAGTTCGGCGCCGTGGCGCGCTCCGCGGCGGCGGCATCGGCCGCGTCGAGCGCGATCACGCTCACGCGATCACCGAAGTCGAGGTCGCGTTGCAGGATCGCGCGCACGGAATCCGAACCGGCGCCGCGCCCCGGAATCACGACGATGCCCGGACGTGAGCCCGGATCGTACGTGAGCCCGATGCGTACGCCGCGCGTCGTCGAGTCCTGCGCGACGAGCGGTGCGGAGAGAACGAGCAGCGCAGCGAGTGCGCGGCGGACGACAAGGTGGATGGTCATCGAATGAGGCGAGGGTCGAAACTGAA
>JBDSTA010000026.1:0-5828 GCA_039928475.1 Gemmatimonadaceae bacterium
CGGTTCAGCGGCCGCTTCACAAGGGCTCGAGCACGAAAACCTTCTTCGCATATCGACGCGCCGACTTCGCAAAATGCGATCTGGCGTCCCGTTGCTCCAACGCCTCGTGCGGGCATCCGCGGCTAAGAACTGCATGCCGGCCGGTGGCCGTACAGGCGACGGCCACGCAGATTGTCTCATGCCCAACTTTACCAAGCGATACCTCGTCATTGCGAGTGCCCTGTTGATCGGCGCCAGCTCGCTGGATGCACAGCAATCGGCGAACTCACGCCAGGTCCTTGCCAAGGCCGCCGTCGATCGGATCCGCACCGACGACATCGTGCGTGACGTGAGCTATCTCGCCTCCGATGCCAACATGGGACGGCGCACGCCATTTCCTGGCCTCGCATCACCAGGCTACGACTCCGCCGCGGCGTACATCGCGCGATTCCTCGGCGCGATGCGCGTGAAGCCAATGGGCGACAGCGGCACGTACTTCCAGCACTACACCGTCACCCGCTCCACGCTCGACACGACCAGGGTTGCCGGTGCCATCGGCAAGGCGCCGCTCGTGTGGGGTGTCGACTTCCTGGTCCAGAGCTTCCTCGTGCCTGGGGTGCGCGAAGCGAACGTCATTTACGTCGGCACCGGCGTTCGGCGACCGAAATCGAATGTCGATCCGTATGGCGGCTTCGACATCAAGGGGAAGTGGCTGCTGGTGAGTGGGTCCCCGGCTCTCGCGGGCCGTGGCGCGCCGCGACCCGACCCGAGCCTGGGCAAGGTCGGTATCGACTACACGACCATCAACGAGGTGGCGCGCTTCGGCGGCGCGCTTGGCATCATAACCGTCGCGACCGATTCCGCGCGCGGTCTTTGGCAACGGCGCGCAGTCGTGGGACAGGACCTGAATCCTTCCGTCGGCGTCGCGTACGCACAGTATCAGGTGCCGCGTATCTCAATATCGGCGTCGGCACTCGCGAAGCTGCTGGCGGGAAGCTCGCTGTCGCCGGAAACCGTACTCTCCTCTGATTCCGCAACATCGCGTCGGTCTGTGGACCTTGGTGCGGGCAAGCGCCTGCGAATCGATTTCGCCGCGACGACCCTCGACGCGCACCCGTACAACGTGGTCGGGATGCTGGAAGGATCCGATCCGGTCCTCAAGAACGAATGGATTTCCCTCGCGGCGCACCTCGACGGCGCCGTGCCTGAGAACGCGAGCATGCCCGGCAACGGGCTCGCTGATCAGTACAACGCGGCGGATGACAACGCGAGCGGGAGCGCAGGCAACATGGCGGTCGTTCGAGCGCTCATGGCGGCGCCGCGCGCGAAGCGCTCCATCCTGCTGGTCTGGGATTCCGGCGAGGAGGTGGGCTTGTGGGGGACGCGCAGCATCGCCTACGGACCGTGGTCGGAGAACCTCGTCCTTCACGTGAGCAATGACATGATCGGCCGCAGCCGGCCGAACAACAGTCCGCCGGTATCGACGCTGTCATCAGCGGACACGATCTACGTAACCGGGCCAAAGCTGCTGAGCACGCGTATCGAAGGGGTGCTGCAACGCGCAACGAAGGAGTACCCGTTCATCGCGCTGGACCGACGCTACGAAGATGTGAGCGCGTCGTACTACTATCCGCGCACCGATGCTGGGCCGTACCTCGAACGCGGAATTCCCATCATGCAGTTCTTCAATGGCGAGCACCCCGACTATCACAGGCCCAGTGATGAGGTCGGGAAGCTCGACATGCGGAAGATCACGAATGTCGCCAAGTTCTCGTTTGGTGCATTGTGGATGGCCGCCGACGATGCCGAGAAACTGGCCTGGGACGGCATCGTGCCGGAGTCGCTGTGGTGGGTGAGGCCGCGGCGCTGAGATCCGCCGCCTCCGCCTGAAGGCGTAACCTTCCCGGATCGAGTCCACGGAGAGTACACATGCTGATGCGCCCCCTCACGTCGATCCTCGCGATTGGCATCCTCGCCTGCGTGCCTGCCGATGCCAGGAACACCAGCGTGGAACGGGCAACCGTGCCGCTGATCGTCGAAGGCAGCCGGCCATTCGTTCAGGTGACGTTTCGCAAGCCTGATGGTGGCGTGCGGACCGCGCGCTTCCTGCTCGATACCGGCGGGGGCGGCTTCCTCATAGCGGAGCCGCTCGCTCGAGAGCTCGGGCTCGAATGGGGCAAGACCGAACGCGAGGAAGGCAGGGAGTTCGCGTTGGTCACCGCGCTCCCGAGTGCGTTCATCGGTGATTTCCCACTGGCGCTCAATCCCCAGCGAACGCTCGTCACGATCGGCCAGGGCAACATCCTGCCGGCGGCGGCACCCGGTCAGGCGGAAGGCACGATCCCCGGTCACGTGCTTGCCCAGTACCACGTAGTGTTCGACTATCCGGATGCGACGTTCACGATTGCTCGTCCCGGCGTGCTGATGCCGACAGGCGCGGGTCTTCCCATGCCGGTCGCCAAGCGGTCCGGATTTCCGCGAACGGAGATCAACGTGGATGGATCGACCTACGGACTCCTCCTCGATACGGGAGCGTCGTTCACCATGGTGTCCGAGGTCCTGTTGCATGCGTGGGGCAGCCAGCATCCGGACTGGCCACGCCACGCCGGTGCTGTTGGAGAGGCAGCGACCCTGGGCGGGATGACACTCGAGACGATGTCGGTGCCGGGTGCGCAGTGGGGTTCCCACCAACTGCAGGAATTCGGCGTCGTCTCCCAACGGGAAGGCACGTTCGAGCGATACATGAGCGGGATGATGGCGGCGCCGATCGTCGGCTCCCTCGCTGGCAATGTTCTCAAGCACTTCAGGGTTGAACTCGACTATGCCAATGAGCGGCTCTACCTCACCACGCGCTGAGGCTACGTGTTCGTGCCCGCGTATGGCGCCACCCGTCGGCTAGCGTCGAACCTGCCCGCTCGTTGACGTGCTGTTTCGTCCTGCACGACGGGTGGCGCGAAACCAGCAGCGCGCAGCGACGTATCACGTACACGTGACCACCACCTCAGCGCTTCGCGCACCGCTTCGCGCACTGCTTCGCGAGCTCTTTCTCCCGCTCCTCGCCGGCGCTGCGCTGTCGTCCAGGGTCGGCGCTCAACAGGCGGCCGACGCCGGCCGCGACTTCGACGCCATCGACGCGCACGTCGAGCGGTTGATGCGCGCGGAGCGAATTCCCGGAGTCTCCATTGCCATCGTGCATCACGATACGATCGTGCACGTGCGGGGCTTTGGCGACGACGGTCGTGGCCGCGCCGTGACTGCGAACACGGGTTTCGTGTTGGGCTCGATGAGCAAGTCGTTCACCGCCCTCGCCATCATGCAGCTGGAGGAGCGCGGATTGATAGCGCTCGACGCGCCGGTACAGCGGTATCTCCCGTGGTTCCGGGTGGGCGACGCAGGCGCCAGCGCGGCGATCACGATTCGCCAGCTGCTGAACCACACGAGCGGTATCCCCACCGGTGCTCCCCGCGCACATGGCGACCACCTCACGATCACCGATCACGTGCGTGCACTCGCGGGGGTATCGCTCTCGCATACTCCCGGTGCCACGCATGAATACTCGAGCCCCAACTACCAGGTGCTCGGCGCCGTTGTCGAGGCCGTGTCGGGGCAGCCGTTCGGGATGTACGTCGACCAGGCCATCCTCGCTCCGCTGGACATGCGCCACAGCCATACGGACGCGGTGCGGGCAGGAGTGGGCGACATGGGACGCGGCCACGTGTACGTCCTGGGTTTCCCGATGCACGCTTCAATTTCCGCGGAGCCAGACCGATTGCCCGCGGCGGCGATGGTGAGCAGCGCGGGCGACCTCGCGCACTTCCTCATCGCGCAACTGCAGCTCGGCGAATACGCTGGCACACGCGTGCTCGGTGCCGACGCAATGACCCGCATGCACGCCGGCGGCGCGCCGTCCGACGGCTTCTCCTATGCCTTCGGCTGGCGTGACGGGCGTCTCGCTGGAGCGCGCGCGGTACATCACGGCGGGATCACCTCGCACTTCCGTGGCAAGATGGTGATGCTGCCGGAACAGGGCTGGGGGGTGGCGGTGCTGACGAACGCCTCGTCCGCCCTGCCCTGGCCGCTCGTCCCGGCCAGCCATCGTCTCGCCGATGACATCGCAGCACATCTCGTGGGCCAGCCGCTGCCTCCGGTGAGCTCACGCCATCGCATGTTCTTCGCTGTCGTCGCGATTGCGATGCTTGCGGTATTGGCGTCACAGGCGCGCGCGCTGCTGCGTGCGTGGCGGGCGACGAGCGGCGTCGCCGGACGGCGTCTCGCGTGGGCGAGTGCAACTGACCTGGCGCTCGTGGCTGGCGTCGCGGTGCTGCCTCGCTTCGTGGGGCTCACATGGCCGGAGCTGCTGCGCGGCGCACCCGACGTGGCGTGGTGGCTCCTCGTGACCAGCGCGCTCGGCCTCCTGACAATGGCTGCTCGTGTCATGCGACACGGAAGCGCGCCACTCGCAGGCCCACTGGACAACCGACGGGTTCGGGAATGAAACGCACATGGACGATCATCGGCGTACGCGACGTTGCGGTCAGCTTCGGCTGGTACCAGTCGCTGTTCGGGCAACCGGAGACGCTTCCTGCCCATGACCACTTCGGGCAGATCCTCGACGAGGACGGAACGGTCCTGCTCTGCCTTCACCGCTGGGGTGCACACGAGCATCCCACCTTGACGAGCCCGGACGACGGGCTACCAGGCAACGGACTGCTCCTGTTCTTCCGCGTCGACGACTACGACGCAGCTCTGCGGCGAGCTCGCGCACTCGTCGATCGGTTTGCAGAGGAACCGCACGTGAACGCGAATACCCGGACGAGTGAGTTCTCACTGCGGGATCCGGACGGTTATTACGTCACGATCAGTGCGCTCTCGACAGGCCCGGATACCCCTCCACCGAGTTAGCTGTCGTTCGCCCGGCAATGCTGTCTTGCGGTGCATTGTTCAGGACGACTCCCTGCCCCATACTAGCTGATGCCCACTCTCGGCGAACGGCTGACCCGGTCCTTGGCGGATCGCTACGCGATCGAGCGCCAGGTGGGTGAGGGAGGCATGGCGACCGTCTTCCTTGCGCGTGACATCCGGCACGATCGACGGGTGGCCATCAAGGTCCTGCGCGAAGACGTGACGCAGCGCATGGGTGTCGAGCGATTCCTGCGGGAGATCCGGACGACTGCCACGCTGAGTCACCCGCACATCGTTCCCCTGCTCGATTCGGGCGAGGCCGACGGCATCGCGTACTACGTGATGCCGTTCGTCGAGGGCGAGTCGCTCCGCGATCGCCTGGATCGCGAAGCGCAGCTCTCCGTGGCCGATGCGGTGCGCATCACGTGTGACATCGCGAGTGCGCTCGACTATGCGCATCGTCATGGCTTCGTGCACCGGGACGTGAAGCCGGCGAACATCCTGCTGCACGAGAATCGCGCGCTCGTCGCCGACTTCGGGATTGCGCTGGTGCTCGAGGGGAGCGGCGGCGTCCGGCTCACCGAAAGTGGCATGAGCGTGGGCACTCCGCAGTACATGAGTCCCGAGCAGGCGATGGGCGAGAAGCACGTGAGCGGGCGGACCGACATCTTCGCCCTGGGCTCGATGCTCTACGAGATGCTGGCCGGCGAGCCGCCATTCACCGGGGAGACGGCGCAGGCCATTGTCGCGAAGATGATGACGACGTCGCCCGTCTCGATTCGCGACCTTCGGCCGACAGTACCCGCGTACGTCGCCGCCGCCATCGATGGCGCGCTACAGAAGGTCGCCGCGGACCGGTTCGGCACCGCCGCTGAATTCGCCGATGCCCTGCAGCGCCGCGATGGCGAAGGAACGTTTGCCACGGCAGCACACGTGCGCGAACCGCG
>JBDSTA010000027.1:0-3332 GCA_039928475.1 Gemmatimonadaceae bacterium
GGTGCCCGTGTTGACCGCGGCGCCGCCGGGTTTCGGCGCGCGCTCGATGAGGCAGACGCGCTTGCCGAAGTACGCGGCCTGCGCCGCGCCTTTTTCCCCTGCGGGGCCTGACCCGATGACGACCAGGTCGAAGTGCTCGGACGTGCTCACGAAGCGGGGGCGGGGGGAGTGGCGGGTGACAGCAACGCGTCTTCGCGGTAGACGATCCAACCCGTCGCTTCCTCGGCGACGAGCTCGACCTCCGTGCCGATTGGCAGTGTCAAGTTAGGATTGTCGTGCCCGGCAGGAAAGTCCATGACGACGGGAACCCCGAGGTCGGATACGAGATCCAGCACGAAATCCTCGAAGTCCTCCTCCTCGGAGCGGTCCAGGCGGAGGTGGCCGAAGACGATTCCGCGCACCTTGCCGAGCAGCCCCGAGGCGCGGAGCTGCACGAGGCGTTCGTCCACGAAGGACATGGGGTCGCGCACCTCCTCGAGGAAGAGGATCGCGTCCGTGGTGTCGATCTCGTACGGCGTGCCGATGGTCTGCTGCACGAGGGCGAGGTTGCCGCCCACGAGGCGGCCGACGGCCCTCCCCTGGCGCACGGTGCGGGTTGTCTCGCGTCCGATCTTCGCCGCGGGACGCGGCGTGGTGAGGGCGGTGAGCAGTGCCGATGTGGTGATGTCGCGCGCGCTCGGGATCAGGTCGTCCACCGTGGGGCCATGAAAGGCGCGGAGCCCCGCGAGCCGCATGAGCCACAGGTGAAGCACCGTGATGTCCGAGTAGCCTACGAACGCCTTCGGGTGCGCGCGGAAGAGCTCCGGGTCCATGTACGGGAGCATGCGCACTGCCCCGTAGCCGCCGGTGCCACCGATGACGGCCTTCACGCGCGGGTCGGTCCACATCTTCGTGAAGTTCGCCGCGCGGCGTTCGTCTTCGGCCTTCTGGTAGCGTCGCGTGGTGGAGAGCTCGGGGTCGAGAAGGACAGAGTAGCCGGCGCGCTCCAATGCCCGCACGCCGCGCGCGAGCCACCGCGGGCGCGGTGAGTAGGAAGATGCCACGACGCCGATGGTGTCGCCCTTCTGGAGTGGAGGCGGGCACAGAAGGGGCGGAAGCTCAGCCACGGGCAGCGGCCACGCCGTGCACTGGTGTGTCGTCGTCCGCGGGCGCGTCGGGCGTGATGGCGCCCGTGCGCGTGCGGCTCTCGAGCAGCAGCCGATCCACGGCGGCCTGCGCGGCAATCGACTCGCCAATGCGCTCACCGATCAACCGCGCGGCGTCGAGTGTCGCCGTCACGGACTCGATCGGCGCGCTGCCCATCTGGAGCCGCAGGAGATCGAGTCGGATGCTCTCCAGCGCGGCGACCGTGGACGCGAGTCGTTCGGCAGACAGCGTCCGCGCGACCTGGAGCTCCTCCTCGAGCGCGCTGCGCGCTGCGTGCTCCAGCGCCTCGCCGCCGCGCTCGAACGCGGCGAGCTGGTCGTCGAGGGCATTGATGCTCTCGCGCAGGCGGCTCGCGTCGCCCTCGAGGCGGCGCACCGTGTCGGGCAGCGCGGCGAGCTCGCGACGCGTGGCCTTCGGCAGCGCCTCGAAGAGATGATCGGTGGCGCGGCCCAGCGCGATCTCCGTGAGCACCGGCATCCCCAGCATTGGGCGCTCGGCGGGCTTGAGCCCGATGGCTGCCGCCTTCGCGATGCGCGCGGCCCACCGGCTCTTCCAGAACGCGATGCCCGCCGCGGCGAAGCGCGCGGCCAGCCGGTGGCGGATGAATTCGCCGCCGAGTGCCACGCCGGCGACGGTCAGTCCAACGAGTGACAGGAAGAGCGTGCCCCCGGAGATCATCTGGAACTCGGCGACCGCTTCCATGAGCGTGGGCGTCCACCGCGAGAAGCCCGACTCGAACTCGAGGAACTTGGCGACCATCACGGAGCCGATCACGGTGCCACCAGCGGACACGCCGAGCAGGACGCGGAGGAAGGCCCGCACTTTTGGCGACGTCTGGCGACGCTCGTACTCCAGCTCCTCGCCTCGCGCGAGCTGATGTTCGCGCAACGCGGCGTGGAGGTCGTCCACCACGAAGCCGTCGGAAATGATGCGTCGCAGTCGCGCGAAGTAGGGAATGAGGCTCAGGCCGCCCATGAGGAGCAGGGGCGTGATGAAGAACGGCAGCGCGCGCGCGAACGCACCGTACCGCACGAACTCCATGCCCAGCAGGATTCCGCCCGCCGCACCCATGCCGACCATGCCGACGCGCGCGGGAAGCTCCTTCTCGCTCTGGTTGATCCACGAGCGGAGCGGTGCGGGAATTTCCTTGGCGTGCTCGAACGCGAGGTCGATCGCCTCGGCGAAGCTCTCCGCGCTGCGGTAGCGACGAATGGGCTCCTTGTGCAGGCAGCGCTCGACGGCGGCGGCAAGGCGCGGCGGTACCGAGGGAGCGACGCTCGTGATCGATGGCGGGATCGCCATGAGGTGCTGCGTCACGACCTCGGCGCTGGTCTCGCCGTCGAAGGGAAGGCGCCCGGTGAGGGCGTAGTATCCCGTGATGCCGAGCGAGTAGAGGTCGCTGCGTGCGTCCACCGGTTCGCCCGCCGCCTGTTCGGGGCTGACGTAGTGCGCATTGCCCATCACGTTGCCGTCCGCATCGAGCGCGGCGGTCTGCATGGCGCTCGCGATGCCGAAGTCCGTGACGATGGCGCGCTCGCCGCCGCGCTCGAGCAGGATGTTCTCCGCCGAGATGTCGCGATGCACGATGCGCGCGCCATGCGCGTAGGCGAGCGCCCACGCGACCTCGCGCAGCACGCGTGCACCCTGGCCTGGAAGCAACGGCCCGCGTGAGCGGATGCGCTCACCGAGCGTGATGCCATCCACGTACGCCATGACGATGTAGACGAAGCCGTCCCTCTCGCCGGCAGCGTAGACGGGCACGATGTTCGGATGGTTCAGCCGAGCGACCGTCTGCGACTCGCGCAGGAATGCCTCGCGAAGGTCCGGGCGCTCGGCGAGCGCGCGCGGGAGCACCTTGATCGCAACGGGTCGCGCGAGGCGCACCTCGCGGGCGAGGTAGACGATGCCCATGCCACCGCGCCCGAGCTCCCGATCGAGGGAGTACTCTCCCGCGAGGGCGGTTTGCAGGGCGATGAAGTCCGCGTCGTGCGACATGGGCGCAAGCTACCGTACCCGCGCGCCACGGTCGAGCATTTTCTAGGTGGTTCGGGCCAGGCCCAGCTCTCCCGACGTCCCGGGCCTGCGCAGGAGGCGCTCCACCTCGACCCGGGCCTCGACGGCCTCCGCAATGCGCTCGCCCACGCGCTGCGCGGCGGCGAGAGTGGAGGTCACGGATTCCACGCCGG
>JBDSTA010000028.1:0-6525 GCA_039928475.1 Gemmatimonadaceae bacterium
ACACGCCGGCCGTCACGGCCCGCCCACCAGGTCGGCGTCCTTCTCCTTCTCCGGCTTGCCGAACGTCCAGGTGAAGCCGAGCAGCAGGCCGCGCACCTGACGGGCCCGGTTCGAGACCTGGTAGAAGCGCGGGTCGATGGTCGTCGAACTTTCGCGCGACGTGTCGAACGGATCGATGACGCGCAGCGTGATGCTGAGCTGGTCGTCCATCAACTTCTTCCGCCCCGCGAAGTTGACCTGCGTGCGGCTGCCGCTGCGCCCCTGCTCCACCGTCATGGCCGGCTGGTAGGAGACGAGTGCCTGCACGTCCATGGTCTTCGAGAACTTCATCGTGGCGTTGGCTCGGGCACGCCAGCCGAATGCGTTGATCGAAAGTCCGGGCGTGACATTCGCGGCATTGCTCACCTGATGATAGGCGCTCGCACCGGCGAATCCCGTGAGGCGCCCACCGTGGACGGCGATGGTCGCGTCTCCACCGTAGGCATCGCTCGTCGCGATGTTGGCGTACGTCCGCGTTGCCACGCCCGCGGCGTCGATGGTGCGGATCGATCGCACCGCGTCGGTGGTGCGACGCCAGAAGGGCGTGAGCTGGACCGTAAGCCGCTCGCCAGTACGCTGAAGCCCGAGCTCGAGCGCGCGGATGTACTCCGGCTTCAGGTTCGGGTTCCCGCGCGAGAGGTTGAGCGGATCCGCGTAATGGGCCGTTGGGTCGAGCAGGTCCGGCTCGTCGGGACGCTTGATGCGCGTGGAGTAGCTCAGCTTCATTTGATGCGCGTCATCGACGTTGAAGGCGACGAGCGCGCTGGGGAAGAGGCTGTTGTACGCCTTGTCGTACGTTGCGCCGCGCGTGGTGAGATGGAACTGCGACGACGCGTGCTCGGCGCGAAGGCCACCCTGCAACTGAAACTTGCCGCGCTGTCCACTCAGCATCGCGTAGCCGGCATTCACCGTCTCGTCGAAGGTGAACTCATTGATGCGGCTCGTATCGGGCAGGTATGCGCCGGCCGCACTGCTGAATACGCGCGTGTCCAGCGTGGTGTGGAACTCCTGCACGGAGCCCTTGTAGCCCGTCTCGAGGCGCACGAGCGGCGCGAGCGGGCGCACGTAGTCCACCTTCACGACGTTCTCGAGCGGATGCTCCCACGTGACCTGGTCCTCGAGCGCGGTTTCGGCCGAAGGTGCTCCTGCGAGCGTGAGCGTCCGCGCTGTCACGCTGCTGGGCCCACCTTCCTGGTCGCGCACGATGCTCGCCTCGGCGGCGAGGCGATGCCCCTTCTGCGCGAAGCTGTGCTTGTAGCCGAGCGCGGTCTCGAAGTTCGATTCGTTTCCGCGGCCGATGGTGGTGCGATCACTCAGTCCGGTGAGCACCCGTGCGCTATCGAGGTCGCGATAGAGAATGGCGTAGCTCTCGTCCTGGTTGCGCGTGCTGTAGGTGACGTCGAGCGAGAGGTCGTCGTGCTCGCGAAGCCGGTACCCCGCGCTTCCCGTGAGCGTGTGCGCGAACGGCTTCTGGAGGCGCGTTGCGGACTCGTCGAGGTAGGTGATGGGGCTCAGGTAGTTGTTGTCGCGCATGAGCGACTCGGTGCGCGGACGCCGGTCGCGCAGGAAGCCGTAACTGCCGAAGAACGTGAGCGGACCGCGCTCATAGCCCACGTTCCCGCCGACGTTCACCTGTCCGGTGGTGCCTGCGGACAGCGTGAGGCCGCCGCTCGTGCCGGCGTCGGTCTCCTGCTTCATGACGATGTTGATGATGCCGGCGACCCCGGTGGGATCATCGCGCGCCGAGGGGTTGGGGATCACCTCGACCTTGTCCACCATGTCGGCGGGCAGCTGCGACAGGAAGTTGCCGAGCTGCGCGGGCTTCATGGGACTCGGCCTGCCATTGATCTGGATCGTGACCCCGGCGTTGCCACGGAGGCTGACGACGTTGTCGATGTCGACGTCCACCGCCGGTACGTTGCGCAGCACGTCGAGCGCATTGCCGCCGCGCGTCGACGGCATGTCGCGCACGACGAACGTGTTGCGATCGGGTGCGAGCTGGACGTCCTGCCGATGGACGATGACCTCGACGGCCTGGAGCTCGAGCGCTGCTGCGGTGAGGACGATGGTGCCGACGTCGGTGCGCGGCGCGGCCGACACGATGTCCACCGCCTGGACCTCGACGGGCCGGTAGCCGAGGGCGCGGATCATCACGCGGTAGCGGCCGAGTGCGAGTGCGGGCACGCGGAAGGCGCCGTCGGCGGTGGTGGTAACGCGGCTGACCGGGGTGGTCGCGCCGGCGATGGTGACCTCGACGGTTGCGGAGGCGATCGGCGCCTTTGCCGCGGCGCTCACGATGCGGCCGTGAATCTCTCCGCGGCGCGGTGTGGTCGTATTCTGCGATGACGCAGAGCTGGTGGTGCCGAAAGCGAGGGACGCTACGACTGCTGCGGTGCGTAACAAGGACTTCAAGAATCTCCGGATGCTCGAGGATCGAACCTCAGGGCATGTTAAGCCGGATGCCTGACAGCGGCATGACAAGCTGTCAGCGTCATTACACGCGAGCTTCCCCGCGCGAAACAGCGTGGGACATGCGCGCGTAGTGAGGTTCGTCCTTCACCTGGCGGCACCATGCGCGTCCTGAAATTCCTGCTGTGGTCGGCGCTGTTCCTCTGCGTGGGCGTGCCCGCGCTGTTCGTGCTGTTCGTGCTGGGGATGTCGATGTTCGGCGTGGTGTTCGGGCTGGGCATGGCGCTCGTGGGCATCATGCTCGCGATCCTGAAGGTCGCACTGATGGTGATCCTGCCCATCGCGCTCGTCGTGTGGCTGGTGCGCCGGATGTCGAAGCCGAATCGCGTGTACTGATCAGGGTCGCTCGTCCGGCGCGCGTAACGAAAGCGCGCCGGATGCGAGCCGCCGCAGGTGCGCACGCCAGCCGGGACGTGCGTCGCCCGGAATCGTGTTGGCCGGTGAGAAACGGTGCGACAGCCGGCGCGCGAGCGCGGCGGAGCCGGACGTCCACATGAACTGGCGCATCAGCCCGCGGTCGTCGATCCTGCCGCCGCCAGGCACCAGGCGGCTGACGGTGTGCTTCGCGAACCAGGTTGAATCCTTCAACGATGCATTCATGATACGTGCATCGATGGTTCCGGGTGCAAGCTGCTCGACGAGCGAAAAGGCGGGGTAGACGAAGCGCATCGCGCGCGCGGAGCACAGCCTGTCGAAGACGTCGTCCCATGCGAGCGCACCAGCATCCGTCTCGATGCGGATGACCTGGATGATCTCGAAGAGCCTGAGCAGCCGGCTCGCCTCCAGCTCCTCCGAGCAATGGCAGGCGAGCGAGATGAGCAGCGAGGCAGGATCGAGCGCGCGAAGCCGTCGCCCATCGAGCTCGCAGGGCCGCGTGCGGGAGATCGCGTCCAGGTGCGCCCACGTGCCTTCCGCGTAGCGCCGGTCGAGCGACGTGTGCGTCTCGAGCGTCCACCCGGTGCACTCGTCGGACACTTCCACCGAGTGCGTGCGCGCATCGACACCCGCGGCGATCCACTCGAGCTTGTGCGGGACGAGAGCAGGCGACGCGAGCGAGAAGCCTGCCTGCGCGATCGCGACGCCGGCGTCCTGCATGCATTCCGCGGGGATCATGACGTCCACGTCGGACATGCGGCGCGCACCGGGCTCGTCGAAGTAAGCGGATCCGGTGTGATAGCCCTTGAGCGCGGTGACGGGTATTCCTCGCGCGAGCAAGGCGTCGATGGCCGGCAGGACGCCGGCGCGCAGGCGCGCCACCCGGCGGCGCGAGTGATCGAGATGCGCGGCGAGCGACGCGCGATGGCGCTCGTGCGCGGCGATGCGTCCGTCCTCGAGCCACCTGCCCAGCACGGGGCCCATGCCGGTGGTATGCGCGGCGATCGCGAGCGCATAGCTGTCGTGGCGCCCTTCGCGATCGAGGTGCGGTTCCCCGTCCAGCGCAACGTGACTCCGGAGCACGATACCCGTGAGTCGCGCGATCTCTCGCGCGGCGGCGACCCTGGCGGCCTCGGACAGGCCTGGCCACAGCTCAGCAGGGTCCCGCGTGCTGGCGAAACGAGCGAGGCGCGCGTCCAGGGAATCGGTCAGCGACATATCGCAAAGTGCGTACTGCGCCGCGTCCGGGGAATCCTTCCCGACTCGCTTTCGTCTCGACGTGACGGCAGCTTCACTGGGCGGGTCGAACCGAAGTCAGCGACGGAGAAACATTCTGATCGAACTCGATTACGTGAAGCAGATCGAGGGTGCCGCGGCGGTCGACATCAACCGCCTGGTACCGACGTCGGAGCGCGTCGAGCCGGCGCTCACCAACGCACAGGCGGCGATGAAGCGCGCGGTCGACATCGTCGGAGCGACGATCGGCCTCGTGCTCGGCGCGCCGATCCTGGCGGCGCTGGCCCTACTCGTAAAGCTCGACTCCAGGGGACCGGTGTTGTTCGAGCAGCTGCGGCTCGGTCTCGTTGGTGAACCATTCCTCATGTACAAGCTGCGCACGATGCGGCTCGGTGCGGAGCTCGAGCGCGACGATCTGGCGCACCTGAACCAGAGCGACGACGCGCGGCTGTTCAAGATCGCCGCTGATCCCCGCGTGACGCGGCCTGGCCGTGCGATGCGCCGGTGGAGCCTCGACGAGCTTCCGCAGCTCTACAACGTGCTCATTGGGGAGATGTCGCTCGTCGGCCCACGCCCCAATTGCGAGGAAGATTTTCCCAAGTACCTGCCGCACCACCTGCGCCGCCTCGCGGTGAAGCCAGGGCTCACGGGGTTGTGGCAGGTGAGCGGGCGCAACGAGATCCTCAACTTCGAGGAGGTCGTGCGTCTCGACGCGGAGTACGTGGACAGCTGGTCGCTGACGCTCGACCTGCGCATCCTCGCGCGTACGATCCCCACGGTGATCAACCGGCGTGGCGCCTATTAGCGCTCCGCTGCGCATAGGCATGTTCGGCCTGCGCGGCCTGCATCCCGACCTCGAGATTGGCGGCTTCGATACGGCGTTCGCCGAGATCGCGCCCCGGCTTGCGGCGCGTGGCCATTCGGTGACGATCTACTGTCGCGCGTCGGCGCATTCGGCCGCGCGCCGCGTGGCCCACGACTCGGGTGTGACGCTCGTATTCGTGCCGTCGCCGGGCGGCAAGAATCTCGCGGCGGTGACGTCCACGCTCTTCGCGGTGCTTCATGCGCTCCCGCGCCGCGAGTTCGACGTGTGGTTCTTCGTCAACGTGGGCATGGGTCACCACGCGATGCTCGCGCGCGTGTCGGGGAAGCCGGTCGTGATGAACGTGGATGGCCTGGACTGGACGCGCGCCAAGTGGGGGCCATTGGCGCGCGCGTACTACCGCTCGGCGGCGCGGGCCGCGGTGCGCTTCTGTTCGGCGCTCGTCACGGACGCCGCTGCCATGCAGGCCTTCTATCGCGAGCGGTTCGGTCGCGAGTCCACGATGATCGCGTATGGCGCCGACATCGAGGACTCGTCGCGGCCAGAACTCCTCCAGCAGTTCGGCGTCGCACCGCGTGACTACTACCTCATCGTCAGCCGGCTCATCCCCGAGAACTCGCTCGTGCTGATGCTGGAGGGCTTTCGCCGCTCAGGTACAACGCGACGGCTCGTGGTGGTGGGAGGCGCGACGTACGAGGATGCATTCCAGGCGGAGCTTCGTTCGATCGCCGCATCGGACGAGCGCATCACGATGGTGGGCCAGGTGAGCGACCAGGATGCGCTGCGCGAGCTGTGGTGCCATTGCCACGCGTACCTGCATGGGCATTCCGTTGGCGGGACGAATCCCGCGCTCCTTCGAGCCATGGGCTACGCGGCCTGCGTGCTCGCGCTCGACACCCCATTCAACCGCGAGGCACTCGCGGATACGGGCCGCTACTTCCAGGCGAGTGCGCCGAGCGTCACCGCATGTATCAGCGAGATGGATGGCGACGACGCCACTGCGCGCGCGCTCGGCAAGGAGGCGCGGCAGCGTGTGAGCGACAGCTATACGTGGGATGGGGTCGTGGACCAGTACGAGCGCCTCTTCCGCGACGTCACGGCGTGACCTACCAGCCGTGCGCGCGCGCGCGGCGCGCCGCGAGCAGGGTGGGCACGAGGGAGATCGCGGCGTAGACGAGGGTCTGTCGCAGCCAGTGTCCACCGAGCAGCACGGCCGCGAGCAGGGCGGCGCCCTGGATCGCCGAGAACAGCGCGAACACGAGCGCGGAGCGCATGCCCGTTGGTGCCTCCGAGCGAAATACCACGAGCGCGCCAATGATCAGCGTGAAGACCGCGGCGACGCTGCCGGCGGTCGCGACGATCCAGAGCGGCTGGTGTGAGAGCAGCGCCGCGGTACACAGTGCGATCACGATGGCCACGCCGCCGAGCTCCACGCCGAGCTGATGCCGTACGAGGCCGTACGACTGGAGCGTACCGACGATGACGACGTGGGTCGCGACCCAGAACGGAAGGCCGAGTGTGAGCGCCCGGACGATCGGCAGCGCGGCGGCGTACGCGGGGATGTGCGCCGCGACGAGATACTC
>JBDSTA010000029.1:0-3639 GCA_039928475.1 Gemmatimonadaceae bacterium
ACCGGACATGGCTGTGCTGAGTTCGAGTATCTGTACGATGGCGCGATGGTGCGACCTGTCACAAGTGGCGCCAGTGCGCCCCTATACCAATGCGGAGATCGTCATGAAGTACTCCCATCTCGCACTCCTCGCTGCGTTGACAGCCGTCACCTCCTGCGGCGAAGACGTCTATCTCGCCAGCGCGAACGACAGCTCCATCCGGATCATCAATGCCGGACAGTCGCCGCTCACCGTGCGCATCGACGGCCAGGCCGCGAGCCAGGCAGTGCCGACGGCGAGCGTGTCGAACGCATTCCTCGTCCCCCGTGGAATCCACCAGCTCGAGCTCACCACGGCGACTGGCACGTCGGCAGCGGTGCTCGTGGAATCGGTGACCGGCCAGACGGCAACGGCGGTTGCGGTCCCGAATGGCGCGTCGCTCTCCGCCAGCGTGCTCGCCGACACCGGGAGCGTGGTGCCGGCCGGCAAGAGCAAGCTGCGCGTCGGTCACTTCGCGAGTGGTGGGCAAGCGGTGGAGTTCTGGCGCACGCAGCCCGACTTCCAGACGCCCGTGCACATCATGACGCCGTTCGCCTACCAGGCGACGTCGCCGTACCTGCAGAGCGACCCGGGCAACTGGGAGGTGTTCGTCACGGCGCCGGGTGGAACCGCAAAGCTCGCGACCACCGGCCCCGTGAACGTGCCGAGCGGAGAGCGGCGCACCGTGGTGCTCGTGGACAGCGCGGGCGTGCTTCGATTCCGCGTCATCGCCGAGTAGCGTCAGGCGAGCAGCTTTTCGTAGACGATCACCTCGTGGCCGTTGGTGTCGGTGAGCGCGCGGTGTTCCCGCATGCCGGCACGTTCGGCCACGACGCGCGACGCGGCATTCTCCGGCGAGATGATCGCGAGCAGTCGCGTGACGCCGACATCACGCGCCGCATGCTCTGAAACCGCGCGCACCGACTCGAGCGCGAAGCCATGGCCGCGCGCATGCGGAAGGAGCGCGTAGCCGACGTCCACGTCCTCGAGGTAGTCGCGCTTGAGGAGCCCGCACACGCCGACGGCGGACTCGTCGTCGCGCCGGATCACGAGGTAGAGTCCGAACCCGTGCTGCTCGTAGCTCGCCATGGGACCGGCGCGCAGGTAGGACTCCGCTGCCTCGAGCGTGCGCACGCCGCGGTCGCCGACGAACCGCACGAAGTCGGTGTCGGTGAGGATCGCGAGCATGTGTACCGCATCAGCCTCGGTCATGCGGCGCAGCGTGAGCCGGTCTGTCTCGGCGACGATCATCAGGTCATGGCTGGCGCGCGCGCGACATGGAGTCGGCGACGCGGAGTGATTCGCGCCTGGCCTGCACGCGATCCTGCAATCTGCGCAGGCGCGCGAGATACTCAAAGTTCGCCGCGCTGTCGCGCCGTCGCTCGGCGGCAGATGGACCTGCACTGAAGAGCGGGACGGCAATCATCCCGGAGTTCGAGAGCCCGCCCTTTGGTGGATACCCGGGCATCTGTGCAGCGCGTCCGGGGATGACGTGCGCCGTCGCCATCACGCGCATGAGGGAATCGCGCTCGGCGGTGCCCATGACGCGATGCACGACCAGGAAGTTCAGCGAATCCTTCATGCCGCCGAGTATCGACTCGGCCTCAGCGCGCGTGGGCGGCGCAACGGGCACGAACGGGTTGCGGCCGTAGATGGGAGCGATCGGCGCGCTCCGCAGATATCGCGGGGCGCGGGGAGGTGGTGCGAGCGAGGGCGCGGTGCCCTTCGATGGCACGACACGCGTGCTGGTGTCGCGCGCCGCAGTCGCCTCAGGGGAAGCAGGTGCAACGGAAGGAACGGTGCGCGGCACAGGGGGCAATACACTCGTTGCGGCGGCCGACCTGCTGCGCGCCGTGGTCAGGAAGTCCACGCGCTCACGCGCGAGCGCGACGGGCGCGGGCGCGCCGAACACGTAGTCGCGCATCGCGCGCGCACTCGTTGTCAGCACGGCCGCAAACGCGCAGATCGTCACGACGAGGGCGACGAGCGCTGAACCTGGGCCGGCTGACTGACGCCGGCGCGAGAAATCCCCGATCACGCCGCATTGGATGCATGCGGCGCGGGAAAGGGTTTCCTGCCGGGCTCAGATGCCCAGCCAGTACGACGCCTTGACCTGGAAGACGTTCACCGGGCGGTCGCGGAAGAGTGCAGACTTGTCGCGGTTGAAA
Source organism: Gemmatimonadaceae bacterium (assembly GCA_039928475.1). Taxonomy (GTDB): domain Bacteria; phylum Gemmatimonadota; class Gemmatimonadetes; order Gemmatimonadales; family Gemmatimonadaceae; genus AG11. The sequence continues at coordinate 2,187 of JBDSTA010000029.1, forward strand.
TCGAAGTCGCCGAACGCGTCCGAACCGGAACGCTGCTGCGTCCACACGAAGTACATGGTCGAGCCCGGGCGATACTCCCAGCGAAGCACTGCCGTGCCGCGCAGCGAGTGCACGTTGAAGTTCGGGTTGCCGACATCGAATGCCGCCGCCGGTCCTCCATTGTCGGGATCCACGCGGTACGACCCAATGGCCCCGTCATTGTTGCGCAGCACCAGCAGCGAGCCCATGTCGCGACCGTAGAGCGCGACGTCACCGGACCGGGGCGCCACGAACTGGTTGAGGTTGTCGTACATGCCGCTCGCCAGGAACGGCTGCGCGAACAGCTCGAGCGTGAGGTTCGGCGTGAACGTCGCATTGATGCGCGTGTTCATCGACAGCGAGTGCTGGTCGAGCCGCGCGAACACGTTGCGCTGGCCGCCGAACTGCGTGGCGGTGGGATCGGCGACCGTCGTGACGTACTGCTTCGGCTCGACGGTCCGCGAGATGTACGGACCCAAGCTGACACGCAGGTTCACGAGCGGCTTGAGGATCAGGTCCGCGTACCCATCGGCGTTCCAGCCATCGTCGGTGATGTCGCGGCCGTGCGTGGACCCGAAGTCCCACGAGATGCGGCTGCGCGAATCGCCGTTGACGTTGATTGCCGCGAACCGGTAGCCCGACGTCTTCACCACGGTGCCGCCGCGCGTGCGCAGCGCATCGTACACCGGGGGATGATCGATGAAGAACCCGCTCACGCCGATGTAGTTCTTGAGCGTGAAGCGCCCCCAGATCTCCTCCTGCTGGTCGCTCTTGTCGCCCTCGTAATTGAACGAGCCCTGACCGCCCACGATCACCGCCGCGTCGCGGTACCAGCGGCCGGGCGTGGTCCACTGGCGCAGCACGCTGGCCTGCATCCACTTGTAGTCCGTGCGGCTCAGCGTGCCGAGGTCGTTCACCTCGAAGCCGGGGCTGCGCCAGTTCTGCGCGGTCTCCCACATCCAGTTGCCACTCTCCTTCGCGAGCCGCGCATACAGCCCGTATCCGCGCAGTGACGTCCGCGCGGGATCGTAGGAGATGTCGAAGAGGCCGTCGCTGGTCTCCTTGCGGTCGGGGCGCTGGAAGTAGTGCGAGCTGCCGAGCTGCGTGCGACGCATGGCCGCGGTGTCGCCGGCCACGTCCGTGAGCGCCGCCTGCGCCTGGAACGAATACGTGCGCGCCTTCCAGTAGTGGACGATGTCGCCGCCGAGCACCTCGGCGCGCGAACGCAGCCGGCTCTTCTCGGTGGAATCGTTCATGAACCGGTTCGTCAGCGTCGTGATCATGCCGAGGCGCGTGTCGCCGAGGCGGAGATCCTTGCGCATTCGGCCAACGAAATAGTTCGTCAGCGGCTCCGCCTCACGCTCCAGTGTGGGCGCGCCGATCGCAGCGCTGTTCACGTAGCGCGCGTTGACGCGATTCGTGAGCGCCTCCATGA
>JBDSTA010000030.1:0-7658 GCA_039928475.1 Gemmatimonadaceae bacterium
CCTGTCAGCTCTGACCCCAACTTAGCTCGAGACCTCAGCCTGCAATTGACTCCAAAGCGCCTCCACATCATGCAGTTCCGTACACTCCGCACCGATGGAGACCCGCACCATCCACCGCCCTTCCAGCACCGCCGGAGTGACGTAGGCCAGGCCAGACGCGTTCACCCGGTCGGCCCACGCGAGTGTATGTCTATCGAGGCGCGCGCCATCGTAGCCGGTGGGCTCGTGACGCACACACACGGTCTGCAATGAGACCGGCGCGAGGAGCTTCCAGCCATTCGTCGATCGCACCTGCTCCGCGAGCCACTGCGCGTTCGTGAGGTCGCGACGAATGCGCTTCTGCAGACCCTCCACGCCCTGCTCGCGAATGAGGAACCACAGCTTGAGCGCACGAAAGCGCCGGCCGAGCGGCAGGCCCCAGTCCCGCAGGTTCTTCACGCGGTCGTCCACCGACGACTGGAGGTAGCTCGGGTTCGTGGACATCACGCGCACGAGGTGATCGGCGTCGCGCACATAGTAGAGCGAGCAGTCGAACGCGGCGCCGAGCCACTTGTGCGCGTTCAGCACCACGGAGTCGGCGCCCTCGATGCCGTCCCACATCCAGCGGCATTCGGGAAGGATCATCGCGGAGCCCGCCATCGCGGCGTCCACGTGCAGCCACACGTTGTGCTTCGCGGCCACCGCCGCGATGGCGCCCACGGGATCGAGTGCGGTGGTCGTCGTCGTGCCGGTCGTCGCCACCACCGCGCATGGCAGCCGCCCCGCGGCGATGTCGGCGGCGATCGCCTCGCCCAGCGCGTCCGCGCGCATCGCGAAGTTCTCGTCGTGCGCGACGACGCGAAGGTTCTTGCGGCCGAAGCCCGCGAGCAGTGCCGCCTTCTCGACGGAGCTGTGGCTGTGCTTCGACGTGTAGACGACGAGCGGCTTCTCCTCGTCCTGCATGCCGCCGCGCGCGAGGCCGTAGTTCGTCGCGCGCTCGCGTGCGCACAGCAGCGCGACCAGCGTGCTCGTGGACGCCGTATCCTGGATGACCCCACTCCACGCCGGCGAGAGCGCGACCATCTGCCGCACCCAGTCGGTGACGATCTCCTCGAGCTCACTGAGCGCGGGACTCGACTGCCACGACAGGCCGATGACGCCGAGCCCCGTGCTGAGGAAGTCGCCGAGCACGCTGGAGAGCGCGCCGTTGGAGGGGAAGTACCCGAAGAAGCTCGGGTGCTGCCAGTGCGTGAGCCCCGGGACGATGATCTTGTCGAAGTCGCGCATGATGGCCGCGAACTTCTCGGGCGACGCAGGCGGCGACGCGGGCAGGCTGCCCTTGATCTCGCCGGGCTCGCTGCGGGCCATCACGGGCCGGTCCTGCACCTTTGCGCGGTAGTCGGCGATCCAGTCGATGATCTGGTGTCCGACGCGGCGGAATTCTTCGGGGTTCATCGCCGACAAGTATGCCACATTCGCGCGCGCCGCGCACCAAACAGACGGGAATCGCCTTACGGCTTCTTGTGCTCGTGCTGGGGCCAGCGGCGCAGCGCGGTGCGCTCGCCGGTGCTCATCATGGGAATCGTTTCACCAGCAAGTACTCTCGCCGTGCGCTCGGCGGCCAGTCGTCGACGGACGACGAACATGAGCGCGAGGAAGAGCACGACGGCGAGGACGCCCAGCCGCACCTCGAGCCGGTGCGTGAAGTGGAGCAGCGCGATGGCCGCGCCGCCGAAAGCGAGGCCGAGGTACGCGAAGGTGATGGCCCACACCCACGAGCTGATGCCACTCGCAATGGTGTAGACGAGGAGCGGCACGCGCGCCGCGCCGCACGCAATCGGCAGCGGAAGGCGAAGCCCGTACGCGAAGCGGACGGCGAGCGATGCGCGCCACGGATGACGCTCGACGATGGCGAGTGCGCCATCGAACAGCTTCTGCTTCTCGGGCCACCGCGCGCGCACCCAGTCGATGCGCCACACGCCGATGTAATAGAGGACCATCGACGCCGCCCACGTACCGACCGCCGTGGCGATCACCACACCGAGCATGCCGGCGCGTCCGTGCCGGGCGGCGATCCCACCGAAGATGGGATTCGTCTCCTCGAAGACGATGCTCGACACACCGAGGAGCGTGTACTTCCAGAGGCGCTCGAGGAGCGTCATCTGGTGAAGCTCACGCACGATGGGTGCGGTGATTTGCAGGATCAGCGCTAGAATACGAGCATTCCTCAGGTGCGCCACTCGGAGCCGGACACTCAATTTACCGGGTGTGCGCGGGTTCGTGAGCGCAATTTCCGCCCTTCAACGAAGCTCGAGGATCGAATGGCCCGTCGTCTTCCCGTGGTGGTCCTGGCCCTCTCGGCTCTCCTCTCCATCCCGGCAGCGGCCCAGGCGCCGTTTCTGCTGGTGCCGCAGCCGAGGGAGGCGCGCGCCGAGCGGGACGTGGTGCTGGCGAGGGGGCTGGACGTCGTCGTCCCGGCGGATGCCGACGACGCCTTTGCCGCGCGCGACCTTCGGGACGCACTGAGGGAGGTGGGCGTTGCCAACGCCGGGAGCGTGCGCGTGGTGCTCCTGCGGGCCGGCGCCGCGGCGGCGAAGCCACTGCTGGCGCGCGCCGGCGGGCTCGACTCGGCCATGCGCGACGAGGGGTACGTCATCGTGCCCGCGGGCAACACGCTGAACGTCATCGGCGCTTCCGCACGCGGGGTGTTCTACGGGGCGCAGACGGTGAAGCAGCTGGTGGTGGGGCGCGGGACGTCAGCTGTGCTGCGCATGGCAACCGTGCGCGACTGGCCGGCGATGAAGTACCGCGGCCTGCACGACGACCTGTCGCGCGGTCCGGTGCCGACGATGGACTACATGAAGCGGCAGATGCGGACGTTCGCGGCGTACAAGATCAACGTCTACTCGCCGTACTTCGAGCACACATTGGAATACCGGTCCAATCCGATCGGTGCCCCGCCGGGCGGTGCGCTCACGCGCGAGAACGTGGCCGAGCTCGTGGCGTATGCCAAGCGGTATCACATCGAGGTCGTGCCGGAGCAGGAGGCGTTCGGCCACCTGCACCATGTATTGAAGTACGACCTGTATGCACCACTCGCCGAGACGCAGCGCGGGCATGTGCTGGCGCCGGGGCAGCCGGGATCGATGGCGCTCATCAAGCAGTGGTTCGCGGAGATCGACACGATGTTCCCGAGCCCGCTCGTGCACATCGGCGCAGACGAGACCTTCGAGCTGGGTCGCGGCCAGACGATGGACCGTATCAAGCGCGACAGCATCGGCCCGGTGTACCTCGGCTTCCTGACGGACATCGTCAACAACATCAAGCAGCCGGGGAAGAAGTATCTCTTCTGGGGCGACGTCGCGGTCAATCATCCGAACCTCGTGCGCTCGCTGCCGAAGGAGATGATCGCGGTGCCGTGGGACTACGGCGCGGGCACGAGCTACGACAAGCAGATCACGCCGTTCACGCAGGCCGGGATCGAGACGTGGGTGGCGCCCGGCGTGAGCAGCTGGAATCGCGTGTACCCGAACTACAACACGGCGTTCGTGAACATCAGGAACTTCGTGCGTGACGGCCAGCGGCTCGGCGCGACGGGGCTGTTGAACACCTCATGGGACGACGACGGCGAGGCGCTGTTCGACCAGGTGTGGGCGGGCGTGCTCTTCGGCGCGGCCGCGGGCTGGCAGCAGGGCGAAAGCAGCATCGAGGCGTTCCAGAAGTCGTATGGACGCGCGTTCTATAGAGACACGTCCGGCCGCATCGACGCGGCCGAGCGGCTGGTGATGGCGGCGCACGCGACGCTCCAGCGGGCAGGGCTCGGCGAAGGCAGTGACGCGGTGTTCTGGCGGGATCCGTTCAGCGTGGACGGCCTGATCGCGGCGGACCGGATTCGTCCGCATTCGCGGATGCTGCGGATCGCGGCGGAGTCGGCGCTGGTGTACATCGCGCAGCTGCGCGCGGCGGGCGGCTACTCGAACGCGAGCGCGCTGGATGCGATGGAGCTCGGCGCGCGCCGGCTGGACCTGATCGGGATGAAGTTCCAGCTTGCCGACGACATTCGCGGCGCGTATTCACGGGCGTCGGATACGACGTACCGGTTCCGGAACGGGGAGCTGTCGGACATCTCCGGGATCAACGGCCGCTTCCAGGACCTGCGGGACGGCTACTCGCTGACGCGCGAGCTCTACGAGGCGGCGTGGCGGCGCGAGAATCGGCCGTACTGGTTGTCGAACGTGCTGGTGAAGTACGATCTCGCGATCCAGCTGTGGCAGCAGAGGGCGGATCGGTTTTCCAATGCTCGTAACGAGTATTCCCGAACGCGGATACTGCCGTCGGCAGAGGCGGTTGGTATTCCGCCGGCACCTGTTCTAGCGCCGGTGCCATGACGTGAACGGAAAGAGCTGTACTGCGCACGCAGAAGGACACAGGCTTCGCTAGCGCAGAAGGCACACAGTAACTGCAACTGCATTCCTCACGCTTTCCTGCGTCCTCCTGCGCCTGCGCAGCCTGCATCTTTCAGCGTGCGCAGTTGTTTTCTGTTTTGGTGTCAACCGTCGTTCAGTAGCAGGAACACCGCTGCGGCAATGAAGAGCAGCACCAGGCAACCACACCCGGGATTTCGGGGCACCCACCGAGGAAGACTTGGCATTCGAGGAAGATAGCGGACGCATCGTCGTCGTCGCCGCGGGGTTCGCGCTCTGGAAGGGCGGCAAGTGCATCGCGGCGGCGCGGTGGGCGGACATCCGCTCGCTCACCGCACATCGCAGCAGCAGCGGCGAGTCCGTGCGGCTCGTCGTCGAGCTCATGGACGGCGCCAGGCTGGAGTTCCTCGAGGCCGCGCCCGGGTTCGACGCATTCCTCGATCGCGCGAGCGCGACGTTGTCCGGCCTGCTGCCCTTCGCGGGCTGGCACCCGAAGCTCATGCTGGCCGAACCCGGCGGCGAAGGCGCGGCGATCTTTCAGCGCACCAGCCGCTACTAGCACCCACACCACAGAATGATTCACGTACTCGCTGAAATCCGCACGCGTCCCGGGGAACGGGACAACTTCATCGACGACCTGCGCTCACTCGAGCCCGAGGTACGCGCCGAGCGTGGCTGCATCGAGTATGGCGGCGCGATTGATGTGGCCACGAGCATCGCCGTCCAGGCGCCGTCGCGCGAGAACGTCGTCATGGTCATCGAGAAGTGGGACGACGAAGCCGCCCTCGCCGCGCACCTCGACGCCCCGCACATGCACGCGCACCGCGCGCGCGTGAAGCCGTTCGTCGAGGAAGTCATCATTCACGTCCTCCGGAATTCGTCATGAGGCTGACCGTCGTCGCCGCGCTCCTCGCGTTCGCCACGCCTGCTCGCGCCCAGGTGCAGGGCGACTACGTCATCAGGAATTTCCGGTTCACCAGCGGCGAGACGCTCCCCGAGCTCAGGCTGCACTACCGCACGCTCGGCCAGCCCCGGCGCGATGCGTCGGGCGTGGTGCGCAACGCCGTGCTGCTCATGCACGGCACGGGCGGCACGGGGACGCAATTCCTCACGCCGATCTTCGCGGGCGTGCTCTTCGGCGCCGGGCAGCCGCTCGACACGACGAGATACTACGTCATCCTGCGCGACGGCATCGGCCACGGTGGGTCGAGCAAGCCGAGCGATGGGCTGCATGCGCGCTTTCCGCACTATGGCTACGATGACATGGTCATCGCGGACCACCGGTTGCTCACGGAGAAGCTCGGCGTGAATCACCTGCGCCTCGTGATGGGCACGTCGATGGGCGGCATGCAATCGTGGGTGTGGGCCGAGAAGTACCCCGACTTCATGGATGGCGCGGTGCCGCTTGCGAGCGTGCCCACGCAGATCGCCGGCCGCAACCGCATGATCCGCACGATGGCGATGGACGACATCCGCAACGACCCCGCGTGGAAGGGCGGCGAGTACACGACGCAGCCGGCCGGCCTGCGCGCGGCGATGCAGATGCTCTTCATCATGACGAGCTCGCCGCTCGTGCAACAGCGTGATGCACCGACGCGCGATTCGGCGGACGCCGTCGTCCGTCGCTCGCTCGATGCGCGAGTGCGCACGAACGACGCGAATGATTTCCTCTACCAGTTCGACGCGTCGCGCGACTACAACCCCGAGCCGCTGCTCGAGAAGATCACGGTGCCGCTCCTCGCGATCAACTCGGCCGACGACCAGGTGAATCCGCCGGAGCTCGGCATCATCGAGCGGTTGATCACGCGCGTGCCCAGGGGGACGTTCGTCATGCTGCCCATCACGCCGCAGACGCGCGGGCACGGGACGCATACGGCCGCGGCGGTGTGGAAGGATCATCTCGTGGCGTTCATGGCCTCGCTTCCGGCACTTCCCGCGTTGCGCTGATGGCGCTGCCCGAACCAGAGCCACTACGCATGCAGAAGGACGCCGGCGGCGCGGACGCAGGACGACGCAGGAACTGCAGCGCGCCTTTGTTGTTGCGGTTGCAGCGTCATTCAGCGCTGGCGAAGCCTGCGTCGCTCGCGTAGCGGGCACAGCGTGCGTAGTGGCAGTCCGCGAGTCTCCGATGCACTCGGCCCCGCTCTTGCTTCAGTTCGCTGGCATGAGGAAAAGCCTTCTCGCCATCGTGCTACTGGCCGCCTGCAAGATCGAGGACGGCCCGCCGAAGCCAAAGATCGACCCCGACACGATCGGGCGCTTCGCCGATAGCTCCACATCGCCCATCAGCGATCCGAGCCTGCGCCCCATGGCGACTGGCGCCGAGCCCGCGACCGTCGTGCGCGGGGATCCATCCGCCGTGGCGGACCTCATGAAGGGCGACACCGTCCACGCGATCACGATGGTGGATTCGTCGCCCGCGGCGCAGCCGGTGCCGAGTGACCTGACGACCCTGAGGCTCGAGCTGTCGATGCCAGTGGCCGGCGTGAAGGCGACGGACCTGCACGACACCTACAACGAGATGCGTGGCGGGACGCGGGTCCACGAAGCGCTCGACATCCTCGCGCCGCGCGGCACTCCGGTGCTCTCGGCAACAGGTGGTCGCGTGCTCAAGCTGTTCAACAGCAAGGCGGGCGGGCTGATGGTGTACGCGGCCGACTCGTCGGAGCGGTTCATCCTGATGTACGGGCACCTCGACGCGTACGCGCCGGGGCTCGCTGACGGTCAACCGCTCAAGCGCGGACAGCAGATCGGCATCGTGGGGACGACCGGCAACGCGCCGGCGAACACACCGCACCTGCACTTCGCATTGGCGCGGTCGCTGGACGTGAAGCAATGGTCGAAGGGAGTGCCGGTGGACCCCTATCCGTTGCTAAGGCCCTGAACTGGGGCCACCGCGAAAGAGCCACTACGCACGCAGAAAGACACAGGCTGCGCGGGCGCAGAAGTACGCAGGAAGTGCGTAACCTCTGGTCCACGCAGGTTCTGCGTCATTCAGCGCCAGCGCAGCCTGCGTAGCGCGCTACGCGCACAGCGTGCGCCGTGGCAGTTTCGTTCGCACTAGTACTTCGCGAAACGCGCCTTCCTCACGCGCTTGAGCAGCACGCCCACCACGATCGCCGTCGCCACCGTCCAGGCGACCGTGAAGAACAGCCGCTGCCGCGACGGGGCGTCCTTGAAGAACAGGTAGAACACCCCCATCGCGGCGGAGTCGAGCAGCGCGACCCCGATGATCAACTGCATCGTCGCGCGCCG
>JBDSTA010000031.1:0-3099 GCA_039928475.1 Gemmatimonadaceae bacterium
CCAGGCGACGTCCGTCTCGAGATCCATCGGCGCATCGAGCGGTGTACCGCGCTCGTCCGTGACGCGCACCCCGAGCTCCTCGGCGATGAGGATGGTGCAGAGGTCGTAGGGATGACAGCAGAGGCCACCGAGACCGAGCAGCGGACGGAGGTCCGCGATGAAGCGGTCGTGGCCGGCCATGAGCTCGTAGAGCTGGCCGCCCGTCGAGATGTACTGGTCCTCGAAGCAGATCGCCTTGCCCGGCGCTGCCGGGCCGCCGACGGCCAGCATGACCTCGTCGTCGATCGCGGCGAGGACGTCGCGACCACCCGGGAAGAAGCGGCTTACCGACGCGAATCCGTGCGACACCGAGTCAGCGCCCGAGGGCCGCAGCACGAGTGGCGTGGTATCGCCGGTGAGGCGATTGATGCGCTGCGCATGCGCGCCCTTGCCGCGCTCCGCCCAGAGCTGGTCGCAGAGATGCTGCTTCACCAGCGGGATCTCCGTCTGCACGGCGAGCTCGATGTCGCGCAGCGATGTCGCGGCGCCGCGATTCGGCGCGACCCCCGTGAGGATCCACGCCGAGCGTTTCTGGTACATGAGGCCGCGCGTGCCGTCGATCGGGTCGACGATGATGCGCCAGCGGCAGTCCTTCTCGCTCGCACCGCTCGGGAGAACCACGCCCCCTGGCGCAAGACCTTCGGCGATCAGGACGACCGGTTCGTTGAGCTCGCCCAGTCCGGCGACGAGCGTCTCCTCGCTCACGCGATCGACGGCGTAGATCGTGTCGCCCACGTCATCGTGCGCCACCGCCGACATGGACTCGGCGCTCTGCTTCTCGCACGCCTCGACGACCGATGCACGGATGCGGTCGTGCAGCGCGATGATTGCGTCGCGCATCATGCGGTTGCTGCGCGCAGCTCGGCGGCCTTCTCTTCCGGCGACGTGTCGTTGAGGAAGTTGCCCGCGCCAATCTCGGGCCCTGCGAGGTACTTGAGCAGCCCGGGCTTCCGGAGCGGCGGATGGATCTGGATGTGGAAATGAAATCCGGGATGCGCGCGTCCGTCCGTCGGCGCCTGGTGGAGCACCATCACGTAAGGGAGCGACATGTTCCACAGGGCGTCGTACCGGACGAGCGTGTCGCGCAGTGCGAGGGCGAAGTCGTCGAGCTCCCCGGCGCCCAGGTCCGCAATGCTCGCGTGCGACGCGCGCGGCGCGACATAGGTCTCGTATGCATAGCGCGCGAAGTACGGCACGAAGGCGACTGCGCTCTCGTTGCTGAACAGCATCCTTCGCCCGTCGGCTTCCTCGGCGTCAATGACGTCCGCGAGGAGTGCGCGACCGGTCGTCGCGCGATGCTCCGCGGCCGCCTGCGCCTCCACCTCAATGGTGCGGAACACGAAGTTCGTCGCGTAGACCTGGCAGTGCGGGTGCGGGTTGCTGACGCCGACGACCTCGCCCTTGTTCTCGAACATGAGGACGTGATTCACCTCGGGGCGCGCGCCGAGCTCGCGGTACTGTTGCTGGAGCACGCCGAGTAGCGCGACGATCTCGTCGTGCGGCAGTTGCGCGAGCGTGAGGTCGTGACGCGGCGTGAAGCAGACGACGCGTGCGACGCCGTCGGCCTTTCGGTTCCTGAAGATCTCTTGCGCCGGCGGCTCGACGTCGGGCGCCGCGGGCGAGACGCAGGGGTGATCGTTGTCGAAGACGTAGACGCCGTCGTAGGCCGGATTCGTCGCGCCGGATACGCGGGTGTTGCCGGGGCAGAGGTAGCAGGTGGGGTCGTGCGCGGGCGTGGCGGGTTTGTCCACGCGGACGGTCTCGCCCTGCCATGGGCGCGCATTGCGATTGGACGCGATGATGACCCATTCGCGCCGCAGCGGGTGCCAGCGTTCCTCGAGGGTCACGCCGTCAGGTCCGGGCGCAGCATCCCTGGAGACAAGGTGCCCAGCACGCGCGGTCCCCGCGCCCCCGTTGCCGTTGGTACGTTGCCCGGGATGCCCTGGAGGTGCAGGTGCGCGAGCAGTGCGAACGCCACAGCCTCCTTCGCCTCGCCGTCGAAGTAGCGCTCGTCGAACGTGACCACCGGCAACGGCGCCACCGCCTTCCGCAGCATCGCCAGCAGCACGGGATTCTTCGCCCCGCCTCCCGAGACGAGTACCTCCTCCACCGGCTCGGGCAGGAAGCGGCGATACGCGTCCGCGATGCTCTGCGCCGTCAGCGCCGTCGCCGTGGCGACGACGTCGGCATGTCGCACCTCGCCCTCGCGGCAGCACAGCTCGACGAACTTCTCCACGTACGCCGCGTCGAAGAGCTCGCGGCCCGTGCTCTTGGGCGGCGCAGCGGCGAAGTAGGGATGCGCCAGCAGCTCGGAGACGACCGACTGGATCACGTGCCCGTTAGACGCCCACACGCCGTCGCGATCGTAGCGCTTCGATGGATCGAGCTTGCGGACGACGGCATCCAGCACGGCGACGCCAGGCCCCGTGTCGAACGCGCGCACGCTGGCAAGCGTGCCATCGGGCGGCACGACGGTGACGTTGCCGATGCCGCCGATGTTCTGGAGCGCACGCCACTTGCCGCCGCCGAAGAGCAACGCGTCGGCGATGGGCACCAGTGGGGCGCCCTGCCCACCCGCGGCCACATCGCGCACACGAAAGTCGCTCACCACCGGCAGGCCGGTGCGCTCGGCGATCACCGCCGGCGCATCGAGCTGCCAGGTGGAATGACCGGGCTCGTGCCAGAGGGTCTGCCCGTGCGAGCCGATCGCGCGTACGTCGGCGCGTGCAACACCGGACTCCGCGAGCACGGCGACGGCCGCGTCGGCGAGCCAGCCGCCGAAGTCGGCGGCGAGGCGACAATAGTCGCGCGCGGTGCCTTCGCGCATGGCGGCGAGGAGGCGGTCGCGCTGCTCGGTGCTGTACTCGTGGACGTGGAAGCCCAGTAGTTCGGCCGAGAGGTGCAGGTTCGTCGACTCCGCGCTTCGCGCATCGCTCGGAACGACATTCGTGAAGCGCACCACCGCCGCGGAGATGCCGTCCAGCGACGTGCCGCTCATCAGGCCGACGTAGATCATTCGACGGGCGGCGGCTCGCCGCCGATCACGCGCCGCACCACCCC
>JBDSTA010000032.1:0-6184 GCA_039928475.1 Gemmatimonadaceae bacterium
TCGGCGGTGAAGCCCCCGGACGCACGAAGGACATCGGCGAGCGTCTCGCCCTTGCGCAGCTCGTACGTCGCCGGGCGAATCACCTCGCCCACCACGCGCACGCGGGCGCCATGCACCGGGACGAACACGACGTCGCCGGACTGGAGTCGCGGGTCGTGCGAGCCGTCGGCGCGCAGGAGGTAGTCGTAGAGGTCCAACGTGTCGACCAGCCGCCCGCCGCGCTTGATCTCGACGTGGCGAAGACTGCCATTCGCCGTCGGGCCGCCGGCAGCGTAGAGCGCCGTGAGCGCAGTGCCCGCGCTCGACACGCGATAGCTGCCGGGCTGGCTCACGTCGCCGAGGACGAAGACCTGGTTGCTGTGAAGCCGCGCGAGATTGAGCGAGAAGTGCGTGGTGGCACCGGCGCCGCGGTGCAAGCCGGAGTACACGCGGCCGAGCCGCGGATAGAGCAGGTCCTCGAGCTGGCCGAGCGTGAGGTTCGCGACCGCGATCTCACCGACGCCAGGCACGACGATGAATCCCTCGCGCGTGACGTCGAGCGTAAAGGAGCGTTCGGCGTCACCGGTGAGGATGAGGACGAGGCGGTCACCGGGACCGAGGCGATAGCTGGCGTCGACGGGGCCGGCGAGGTTGGGATCGAACTGTGTCGTCGCCGCGTCGAACACGCTGAGGCCGAAGATGGCCTGGCCGGTGTCCGTGGCGGCACGGATTCGACGAGCCCCTCGCAGCGGCGTCCGGCCCTCGAGCGAATCGTTCGGCGGTGAGAGCGCGTCCAGCATGTCTGTCGTGTCCGCGCGTGCGCGAAGCGTGTCGCGTGCAGAGAGCGCGCCCGTCGTTCGGCCGCGCAGCATCTGGCGCAGCTCGGCGGTGTCGGTGGAATCCGTGATGCCGAGTGCCGCGACCGCATCGAGGACGTCGTCCGTCGCGAGGGGCGCGGAGGCTGAATCGCGACCCGTCCGACGCGGACCGACGTAGGCATCGAGGAGATCCTCGGGATAACCCGCAGCGCGGAGACGGGCGTGGATCTGGTCGGCCGTGAGCCCGCTGTTGGCTATCTCCCTGCGGAGCTGCACCACGAGCTCGGGACGAGTCGCGAGCGCGCGCCTGGCCTGATCAGTCGTGGGGAGTTGCTGTTGCGCGTGTGCGGCGGTGGCCGCAATGGTCATGACAATGAGAGCGAGGCCGAGCTGCGCGGTCGTTCTCGGGAGGAACTGCATGATTCGCGGGAGGGCTGGGTTACGCATGCGGCCGCCAATGTACGCCCCGGTCGCGGGCTTCGGCCACCATTAAAGACCCGACGTTCAGGGGGCCGTCACGCCCAGCATCGCCTCGATGAACGGGAGCGCCTCGCGGGGGTCGCTGGACAGCGTGAGACGCCAGCCTCCGGGTGCCGCGAGCGCCTCGATCACGCGAGCTTGCCGCTCCGGAAAGCGGTCAAAGCCGGGATCAACCTGCCCCGCGAGGGCCTCCGCGATCGCGGCGGGCGTGAGACGCTCGAGGTGTGCGGCACTTCCCGGCTCGAGGATGCAGACGCGCGCGTCGCCCGCGGCCACCCAGGGCGTGGTTTCGTCGGCGCTCATGACGGGTACGCGGCGTTTGCCATCACGCGCGCGCATTGCGGGATGCATGTCCGTGATGGCGAGCTTCTCCAGCGCGTCGGCGCGGAGGTGAGCGCCACGCGTGCTCGCCCAGATGCGCAGTGCAGGCGCCGATTGCACCCACACGATGTCGTCGCTCATGAGGCGGAATCCTTCGAGGTGCGCGAGGCATGCGAGCGTACTCTTGCCCGCGCCGCTCGGACCGGCGAGCAACAATGCGCGCCCGTCGCGCGCGATGGCCGCCGCATGTACGGGGTGACGATCGAACGCGGCGACCAACGCGAAGGTCACGGCGGCGAGGAACGACTCGCGAAAGAGATCTTCGCTCGCGACGAGGTCAGCCGAGACGTACGCGAGGCTCTCGCGCCGCGCCGGATCGACGACCGCGACGCTCGCGCCCGAGTGGAGGAACAGTCGGCCGTCCGCCGTGCTGCGCGTGAGCGGCTCGCGGGGATCCGCGTCGGGTTCGGCGTGGACGACGATGCGCACCGTGCAGTGCGGTATGGTGGGGTCCACGAGCGTCGACGCGCGGCGCCACGAGCCGAAGTCCTCGACGACGAGCGCCGCGACGGTCTCACTGTTGGACTCGAAGCGCGTCGGGATTCCGAGGACGGGAAGCTCGACGACGTGCACGAGATCCGCATCGCGAAGCAGCGGATCGGATGGGGCGCGGAACGCGACGCGATCGGAGGTCATGACTCGGTCATCTCGTGATACACCTGCTCGAATGCTGCCGCCGTGTGGTCGGCGTCGATCGCGAGGGCGCGACGCTGCGCTTCGTGTGCGAGTGCGAGGCGAGCATCCTCGTCACGAGCGAGGCGCGCGAGTGCGTCCGCAAGCGCGGTTGCGTCGCCCACGCGCACCGACCATGCAGCATCTGGCGACCAATCCGCAATGTGGCCCACGGCCGTGCCCACGGTCGGCACGCCGGCGACGGCGGCCTCGAGCACCGCGACGGGCCCCGCCTCGTGCCGGGACGTGACGACGAGGACATCGGCGCGCTCCATCATGCCCCGAAGGATGCCGCGATCTGCGTGTCCGTGCCAGCGGACGCACCAGGCGAGTGCCGCGTCGACCGAGCGCTGGAGCGTACCGCCCATGGTGTCGAGGCCGCAGACGTCCAGCTCCGCGTTGACACCACGCTCACCGAGTGCGCGCATCGCCGCGAGCAGCATCGGCTGGTCCTTCACAGGGCGCAGGTCTCCTATGTGCAGGACGCGAAGGGGCTCCGACAGATCGCGACGACGCGGAGCGCGTGGCGGCCACCGGTCGAGCGCGACGCCCAGTGGAACGATGCGGGCGTCGATGCCCTGCTCCGCCGCCAGCGCATGCATGAATGGCGTGGCAACGGTCACGCGGCGCGCGCCGGCGATCGCGATGCGGAGCTCGAGTCCTCCGCGCAGGGAGGCGCGCATGCCGTAGGCGATGTCCGGCATGTCCACCAGCTCACCGCCGGCGAGGTGGAGGACAACAGGGATGCGATGACGCGCGCGGAGCAGTGCGGCGCTCGTGCCTCCCCACCCGAAGAATGCATGGATGACGTCGAAGGGCGCGCGCTGGTGCTCTTCGCCGAACGCGGACAGCAGTCGTCGTCGCCAGGCTCGCGCCGAGCCGACGTTGTGCACGGCGGCGCCCCCGAGCGTCCACGTTGCGGGGTCGGCAACCTGGTTGAAGGCGAATACGTGAACCTCGTGGCGGCTCGCGAGCCGCTCGAGTAGCCACACGAGCGCGGGGATGACGCCGTCGGTTCCATTCGCGCCGACGCCACCCGGCGTGACGATCGCGATCTTCACCGGTGCTCGCGCCGGACGAGCATTTGGAGTAAGTAGGGCGCATGCGCCCCGCCGTCTCCATCGTGCTTCCCACTCATGACCGACTCGCGATGCTCGAGGAGGCAGTGGCGTCCGTGCAGGCGCAGACCTTTGCCGACTGGGAGCTCATCGTCGTGGACGACGGCTCGACCGACGGCACGGGCCAATGGCTGGAGTCATTGAATGAACCGCGGCTGGTGGTCATTCGGCTTGCGCGCGACGGGAATATTTCACGGGTTCGCAACGCTGGTGTCGCGCGCGCGCGCGGGCAATGGGTTGCGCTGCTCGACTCTGACGACCGTTGGCACCCGCAGAAGCTCGATCGGCAGCTGCGCCTCCACGCCGACAATCCGCAGCTTCGCTGGAGCTATACCGGCAGGCGAATGGTTGACGCGGGCGGAGTCCCCCTGCCGCCGAGCAACTTCCGCCGGTGGCAGCCACACGCAGGCGACATCCTTCGCCCGGTGCTGACACTCGAGGCGAACATCGCAGCGCCCTCGGTGATGGTCGAGCGCGCGCTCCTGCTGGAGGCTGGCTCGTTCGACGACGGATGGCCGCGCGCGGGCGACTACGAGCTGTGGCTGCGACTCGCAGAGCGCGCTCCCTGTGGCGTGGTGGACGAGCCACTGGTGGACGTTCGCTCGCACAAGGGCACGACGTACGGCCTCCCGGACGTGAACGTGGGACTCGCCGACATGTACCGGAGCTTCGCGGCACGCACGAGCGACGCGGCGCTGAGGCGCATCGCCGAGCGGCGAGAGGCGACGCACTCAGTCAACGCCGCGAACATCATGATGCAACTGGGCCGCTGGCATGACGCGCGAGCGGCCACGCTGCGCGCGGTGAGACGGACGCCGACGGAGCCATTCGTGTACCGCGCGCTCGCCCGTCTCGCCTTCCAGCGACTCCTGGCGCTCGGACGATAGTCAGGCCGGCAAACGATCGCCGTACCGCAGCATGGACGACGCGATGAGCTTCGGCCGGCCGTCCAGCACGATGCTCGTCGCCGGCACGTCGCACGCCTCGAACAGTGGAGCGAAGTCGGGATCGGCGACGAGCGGGCGGCCGCCCCTGATCACGGCCCGCAACGCACTGCGGCGCGCGCGCACGAGCGCCGCGTGCGGATCCGCGGCATCGGGAAGGATGACGCAGTCCGCATAGGAGCCAACGGCGAGGTTGCCGGCGCGCGCCTCGCGCAGGACGCGACTCCCGTCGGCCGTCACGAGGCGCACCGCCTCCACACCGGACAGCTCGGCGCAGGCCGACGCGATGCGCAGTTCGTCGAGCAGGCCCCGTGAGCCAGTGAGCGTCGAGTCGGTGCCCAGCGCCAGCCGCCCGGCGGCAATGAGGCCGCGAGGGTCGAGCGTCGCACCGAACATCGACAGGTTGCTGGATGGGCACCACACCACGGCCGCGCCGCGCTCGACGATCAGGCGCACATCGCCGCCCGTGAGCCCCACACCGTGCACGAGGACGCTGTTCGCCGCGAGCGCGCCGAGTGCGTCGAGCACGCCCAGCTCGGACGCGGCGCGCTCGTCGGTGCCTTCCGCGAGATGAATCACCCACGGCCGGTGCGCCGGCGTCGCAGCAAAGCTCGCCCGCACATCCGGCCCATACGGCTCGGGCGACTGGTCGTCCGCGCCCCCGAGGCCGAGGGAATGCGCCCATCCCATGTCGCTCGGCACGCGAACCGGGAACTCGGCGTCCGAGATCGACAAGTCGAATGGGTCATGATGGGCGACCGTCGTCGCTCCGCTCAGGGCATTCTTCAGCGCGCCGTGCCAGAGGCGCTCCGCGAGCGGCACCCGCACCGCATCCTCGACGTCCGGGCGACGACGATGCTCCGTCATTGCCGCAATCCACTCGTAGCTGTTTGCGAATTTCGCGGAGTGCTCGAGCCTCGGCACCCCGTTGAGCTGGAGATGGTCGTGCGCGTTGATGAGTCCCGGGAAGATCAGGTGGCCGCTCAGGTCCATCCGGAATGCCGTGTCGTCCGCCGCGCCGACGACCGCGCCATCGGCGAAACAGATATCGCGGCGCTCGACCACGTCATGATGCACCACGTGCGCGCCAGCCAGTATGGTGATTCGACCAGGCATCATGCGCCGACGGGGCTGCCCAGCGACAGCGTGCAGACGCACTTCCGGCAGATGGCGTTGCGACGCACGTCGAGGCCGCGGCGCCATGCGATTGAGTCGGGTGCGTTGATGATGTCGCGCAGCGACGCGGCATCGTTGATGTTGCCCAGTGGCGGCTGGAAGAAGCATGGGCGCACGGTGCCGTCGGCCTCGATGACCGTGGAGACCCATGGCGCGTTGCAGTCGTTCGGGGCGAAGTCGCCGTCGCCCTGCAGCGCGGCCGAATACTGCAGCAGGCGGCGGCGCAGCTTGTCGGGCGACTCGGCGATGAAGCCCGATGCAAAATCGTCCGCGTGATCGCGCTCGAGCGCCGCGAGCTCACTCGCGAGCGCGGTCACGTCGTCGCGCGACAGTGCGACTTCGTCCACACGCTCGTCGCTCCACGGCGAGGGGCGATTGAAGGCGTCGGTGCTGACGTCCGCGGCGAGGAAGCTGATGCGATCCAGGCCCACGGCGCGCGCCGCGGCGACGGTCGCGCGCAACTCGCGGCAGTTGCTGCGATGCACGGTGCACCGCGCCGTGACGGAGACGCGGGAGTCGGCACGCTTCACGGCGGCGACCCCCTCGGCGAGCTTCTCGAACGCCGCGGGAACGTTGCGAATGCGATCGTGGATTGCCGCGGGGCCGTCGAGGCTCA
>JBDSTA010000033.1:0-27186 GCA_039928475.1 Gemmatimonadaceae bacterium
CAAGATCCCGAGCGGCAGCATGGAGCGTACGCTGCTCGTCGGCGACTTCCTGCTGGTGAACAAGGTCGTCTACGGCGCCGAAGTCCCGCTCACCGGGCGGCGCCTGCCCGCCCTGCGCCAGCCGCACCGCGGCGACGTCATCGTCTTCGAGTGGCCGGTCGACCGCACCAAGAACTTCGTCAAGCGCCTCGTCGGCCTGCCGGGTGACACGCTCGCCATGCGCGACGCCATCCTCATCCGGAACGGCATCGCCCTCGCCGAACCGTACGTCTCGCACTCGGACCCGGAAGCCGATCCCGTGTGGGAGGAATTCCGCTGGCAGAACAACTTCCTGGTGAAGACCGCCGGCGCCGCCGAGACCTCGTATCACCCATCCCGTAACAACTGGGGGCCGTTGGTCGTCCCAATGGGGCAGTACTTCGTCCTGGGTGACAATCGCGACAATTCGCTCGACAGCCGCTACTGGGGATTCGTCCCCGACTCGCTGCTGCGTGGGCGGCCCGAGATGGTGTACTTCAGCTTCCTGCCCGATTCGACCGACGACTTCGCCTGGCTGACGCACGTCCGATGGACGCGCCTCGGCGAGCGCGTGCACTGACCGAAGCACCCCGCTAGCGCCCGACCCCTGCAGGTCGGTTCCTCTGTTCCCGCCGCTCGCAGGTCCACAGCGCGGCGGCCCGCCGTTCCCCCGGAATCACCGCATGGCCACCACTCCGAACAGCAAGAAGTCGTCGTTCGAAGAGGGCTCGCTCGATCAGTACCTGCGCGACATCAGCATCTACCCGCTCATCACGCGGGAAGACGAGGTCGCGCTCGCCCAGAAGATCCGGGTGGGGGACCAGGAAGCGCTCGACAAGCTCGTGCGCTCCAACCTGCGCTTCGTCGTGAGCGTCGCGAAGAAGTACCAGAACCAGGGCGTGTCGCTCTCCGACCTGATCAACGAGGGCAACCTCGGCCTCATTCGCGCCGCGCACAAGTTCGACGAGACGAAGGGGATCAAGTTCATCTCCTACGCCGTGTGGTGGATCCGCCAGGCCATCCTCCAGGCGCTCGCGGAGCAGAGCCGCATCGTGCGCGTGCCGCTCAACCGCGCCGGCACCCTGCACCGCATCGGCAAGCGCGCGTCGTTCCTCCTCCAGGAGCTCGGCCGCGAGGCGACGCACGCCGAGATCGCCGAGGGCATGGACATCACGGAAGAGGAAGTCGCGAAGACGATGTCCATCTCGCAGACGCACCTCTCCCTCGACGCACCAATGACGCCGGGCGAGGACAACAAGCTCCTCGACTACCTCCCGGACAACCTCAATCCGACGCCGGACGAGCTCACCTTCGAGAAGGCGCTCACGGAGTCGATCGAGGAGGCGCTCGCGCACCTCAAGGAGCGCGAGTCGAAGATCCTGCGCCTCTACTTCGGCCTCGACGGCGAGGAACCGATGACGCTCGAGCAGATCGGCTCGTTGCTCGGCATCACGCGCGAGCGCGTGCGACAGATCAAGGAGAAGGCGCTCTCGCGCCTTCGTCATGTGAGCCGCGCACGCGCGCTCGAGAGCTACCTCGGCTGATGTCGACCCAACAGGTTCGCGGCACGGTGCTGAAGTCGCGCCTCGCGTACGTGGAGCAGGTGGGCGGCAAGGAAGCCGTGGCGCAGGTGCTCGCGGCGCTGACGCCCGAGGAGCAGAAGCTCTTCAAGACGGTGTTGTCGATCAGCTGGTTCCCGTTCGCCGTCGGCGAGCGGCTCGACCAGGCGATCGTCACGGTGCTCGGCCGGGGCGACCCGCGCTACTTCGAGAAGCTCGGCGAGGCCTCGGCCGCGAAGAACCTGGCCGAGGCGCACAAGGCGTTCCTCACCAAGGGCGACGCGCACGCGTTCCTCGCGAAGGCGCCGCAGATCTATCGCATGTACTACGAAGTGGGTCGCCGAGAATACGAGAAGGCAGGCGAGAGACAGGGCGTGCTCACGACCTACGATGCGGAGACGTTCAGCATCCCCGACTGCAGCACGATCGTGGGATGGCACCGCAAGGCGCTCGAGATGTGCGAGGTGAAGGGCGTCAGCATCGTCGAGGAGGAGTGCCGCGCGAAGGGCGCCGCGCACTGCCGCTATCGCGTGAGCTGGACCTGAGCTGACCAGCGCCGCACGTCAGTGCGGCGCGTGCGTGGCCGACGCTGGCGTACCCGCCGGGCCGGGGCAGAGCGCCTTCACCTGCTGCTGCACGTACGGCCGCAGCTGTCCCGCGTAGTCGAGGAACTGCTTCGCTGCGTCCGGCGCGACCTGGCCGTTGACAGCGAGCTCCATCTCCGCCACCACCAGCTTGTCCTGCGCGAGCGTCGCGAGCGTGCAGCTCTTCGCCGTGGGAAGCTCCGTGGCCGCGAGCTGCGCGACGCCGAATGACGCCGAGCCCACGAGGAAGCCCGCGTTGGGCGTGTGCGCGAGGTGCTGCGACAACTCGAGGAACCTGAGCGCGGCCTCGAAGTCCGCGCGCTTCTTCGTGCCGTTCGCCGCGCGGTACATCGCATTCCCGCGCGAGAGTGCGAACTGTGCGACCACGGCGGAGTCGGCGGCGGTCTTCACGCCGGCCTGGAGCACCGCGAGCGCGCTGTCGCCCTGGTCCACGTCGATGTACGCCTGCGCGAGCTGGAGGTATCCGCGCGCCAGCGACGTGTCCTGTGCGACGGCACGTCGCGTCGCGTCGAGCGCGCCCTTCGTGTCGCCGCGCTTCCGCCGCAGCTGCGCATCGAGGGCGAGCAGCTTGCCGCTCTTCGGAAAGCGCTCGATGCCGCGCGCGAGCGCCGTGTCGTTCTCGGCGAGGATGAGCTGCGTGTAGAGCAGGTAGAGCTCGGGATCTTCCGGGTGCAGCGCGACGCCCTCCGCCGCCCGCGAGATGGCATTGAACGGCTGCTTCGCGTTGCGGTAGGCGCCTGCCATGCGCGCAAAATATTCAGGCTGCGTCTCGTACGTCGGCGACAGCTTCCGCAGCGCCTCGCCCACCTTCGTCGCCTCGAGCCAGTCCTCCGTCGCGAGCAGCACGCGCCAGTACAGCCCGGCGAGATGCTCGTTGTCCGGGTGATCGGTCGCGGCCTTCGCGATGATCGGCTTCGCCACCACGGCATTGCCGTCACGCATGAGGGCCGTGACCGCGCGTGCGACCACGTCCGCATCGAAGCCCTGGAGCCTGGCCACGTTGGCCCACGCCGCGCCGGCCGCGTCGCGCCGGCCGAGATCGTCGTTCGCGTTGGCGAGTGCCTCCCAGCCGATCCAGCTCGTCGAGTCGAACGACACGAGCGCCGACGCCACCTGCACCACGGAGTCGGATGGGAGGCCGAGTGCACCGTACGCGCGAAGCAGGCATGCGCGCGCAACCGTGGCGCGCGGATACGCCTTGATGCCCTCGAGCGCCGCGACGGCCGCGACCCTGGGCGTGTTCGCGCGCATCGCGTTCTCGCAGTGGCGCACGTGCACGAGTTGCTCGCGCGCGCGGAGGACCTCCGCGCCGAAGGCGTCCGCGGCCGCGCCGACGTCGTTCAGCTCCGCGGTGATGATCGGCTGCTTGAGTCCGGAATCGCGCGTGAGCATGAGCGCGCCCTCGAGGCGGAACGCGCGTCCGGTTCCCTGGAGTACGCGGCCGACCACATATTCGTCCGCGCGATGGCGGCGCGTGATGTCGCGGATCTCGCTGCCGAGCAGCACGCTGTCCGTGTTGAAGCCCGCCTTCTGGAGCTCCTGGAGCATCTCCCAGCGACTCACGACGACGAGGTCGCGCTTCGGGCCGTGGTTGATGGCGCCCTCGACGGCGTCGCCTACGCGACGGCCCAGCGAGCCGCGGCCCGCGTCGAAGTTGTGCACGAGGAGCCGCTGCCGGACGAACTCCTGCTGCGCGCTTGCCGGCGTCGGCGAGAGGCCGGCACCGGTCGCAACGGCGAGCGCGACGGTGACGGCGGTGAGTCGAAACACGATGCTGGTGACGGCTGGGATTGGACGGGCGAGGCGTCCCGGGAGACGACCGACTCCCAGTATACGCACCCGGACCCCATTTTGATGCAGGTCCAACGCGAATGGTTGGGCCCCAAACCGCACTCACCGGACTCCCCGATGGCCCAGACCGCATCCTTCGACGTCACCACCGGCGTCGACCTCCAGGAAGTCGACAACGCGATCAACCAGGCGCAGAAGGAGATCGCGCAGCGCTACGACTTCAAGGGCTCGAAGGCGTCCATCGAGTTCAAGCGCGCCGAGTCACTCATCGCGCTCGTGGCGGACAGCGACTTCCAGATGACGGCGCTGTTCGACGTCGTGCAGACGAAGCTCTTCAAGCGCGGCGTGCCGGTAAAGAACCTCGACATCGGGGACATCAGGCAGGCCGCCGGCGACACCGTCCGCCGCGACGTGAAGCTCAAGATGGAGCTCGACACGGAGACGGCGAAGAAGGTCGCCGCGGCGATCAAGGACGCCAAGCTCAAGAAGGTGCAGGCATCCATCCAGGGCGAGCAGGTGCGCATCAGCGGCCCATCGCGCGACGATCTCCAGGAAGCCATCACACTCCTCAAGGGCAAGGACTTCGGCGTGCAGCTGCAGTTCGGCAACTATCGCTAGCTCTTCGGGTCCTTGAGCGGGCACTCGTTGGCGATGACCTCGAGTGCCTTCTCGTTCCGCTGCACCGCGCGCATGGCGTCTCGCTCGCCGAGGTTCCATGTGCGCCAGCCGTCGCGGCTCCGCAGCGCCTGCGCGCGCGACGAGTCCGTGCCCCAGCGACTCAATAGCCTGCGCGCGGCCTCGCAGCGGCTGGACGCGGTGGTCGTCGCGCGGGCGGCCGGCGCAAGCAGCGCGCCCAGCGTGATGTCCGTCGTCTCGGCCCCGAGCTCCGCGAGGTAGGACACGTCGAGCGGCTGTACGCCGCTCGACTGCGCGCGCGCCACGTTCTCGCGTGCGACGATGACGTCCGGCGTGAACACGTTCAGCGCAGCGAGTGTCGCAAAGCCGGCAAGTGTGCTGCCCGCCACGAAGAGCCGCGGCCGGCCGCGGAGCACGGTGGCCGCGAGCCAGCACAGCACGAAGCCGAGCCAGCCCATGAAGACGAGGGTGTCCAGGCGATCGAGCGTGAGGCCGTAGTAGTGCACGTACAGCTGCATGCGCAGTGCGGCAGACCCGATCATCGCGCCGAGGAGGACAACGACCGGGATGGCGAGCGCGGTGTAGCGGCGCAGCACCGCACGTCCCGGCTCGAGCAGCGCGCGCGTCACGAGCAGCAGCGGCATCACGAGCACGACGATCCACACCATCTCGAAAAATCCCTGCCGGGCGTACTGCGCGGCCGAGAGGCCCGTGCGCGCGCGTAGGAACGCCTCGCCCCCGAACAGCCAGCCAAGCTGCGCGAGCATGAACACGCCGAACAACACGTTCAGCGTCGCGAGCGCGGTCGTGACGTCGAGCAGCCCGAGTCGCGCGCGTATGCCAGCGCTCGTACGGTGGGCGCCGGTCGGTTCCGCGAGCGCCCCGATCGCGAGCCCTCCAGGCAGCCACGCGAAGAACCCGATGAGGACGACGTGTGAGAGGATCTCGCCCACGTTGAAGTCCGGCAGTGTCACGAAGCTCGCGAAGATCGGATCGGCGCTGCCGAGCAATGACCCGAACACGAGCACCAGGACGCCGACGATGAGCGTCGCGCGGAACGCCGGACGCGCGCGGCCGCTCCAGTCGTCATGCTCGGCGGCCTGGAAGAGCTCGCGCAACGTGAGCGGGACGATGCCGCGAATGACGGCGCCGAGCACGTGCATTCCACTGAGCAGCGCGTCGCGCACGCGGGCGAGGAGGACCCGCGAACCGCCGGCACTCAGCGTGGTGGCAGCGAAGCCGAGCGAGGCGAGGACGGCGAGGGCGTCGAGCTGCTGGAGGTCCGTCGATTCGCGCCACGACATGACCGACGCGAAGCACGTCGCGATGAGGAGCCAGAGCGTCGTCTCGGCGGGCACCGTGCGTTCCGCGCGCCATGCGAGCGACAGGAGGGCGACGGCGACGAGGGCGATCCAGATGGAGAATCCAACCCCGGTGGGGCCTTCACGGAGCAGCGTATCGCCAGCGATGCCCAGCAGGGCGGCGTGCGCGAGCAGGGGCCGGCCGAGGCCGGCGGGCAGCCTGGCGGCGGAGTCGCCACGCGAGACGGTTCGCGCGGCGGGGCGGGAAAGTGTCGCAGTGTGGTCGCTCATGGAAAGAACTTTATATTACAAAGTCGAATTGCGCAAGCCGCCCTCTGCCCAGCGCGCGACGACGCTAGCGCTCCGGCACCGTCATGAACACCGGACCCGACTCCGCCACCACGCGCGACGACCGGCCCACCAGCCGCACCCGCATCGAGTAGTTCCCGGCGCCAAGGCGGTCCACAGCCACCTCGAACGCGTGCGCCATCATGACGGGCGGCGGCGATCCCAGGGCCAGCACGAGCGTCGTGTCGCGCCTCCCACGCACTGCCAGCTGCATCTGGAGGTCGGCCGCTTCACGCCAGTTCCCCGGGCCGAGCGCGACGACGCCAAGCACGCTCAGCGTGCCTGTGGCGGCAGTGAGCGGCGCCGGAGTACCCGTACTCGCATCGACCACGGAGGTAATCTCGGCGCCCGGGCCCTTCGTGCCGAGCGGCAGCACAGCAGCAATCGCGTCCGAGTTCACGGCGCGCTTCGGCGGCGGAGGCGGCGGGGATGCGAAGACATGAGGACTGGGCCGCTCGTCGTGACAGGCGGCCAGCAGCAGCAGGAGGGGCACGGAACGGAGGCGACGCAGGGACACGGTGCGGAATGAGAGGTCGGAACTACAGCTAAGTCCTAGAGTAAGCTACATTTACAGATTGTCTGCCCAAACCCGCATCGGCATGAAACTCGGCTTCATCACGCTCGGCTGTGACAAGAACACCGTGGACAGCGAGCGCTACCTCGCGCAGCTCGCGGATCGCGGGGCCGAGTACACCGACGACCTCGCCGAGGCGGAGGTGATCGTCATCAACACGTGCGGCTTCATCGACGCGGCCAAGAAGGAATCCCTCGATGCAATTATCGAGGCGGGCCGCATGAAGGAGGATGGCAGCTGCAAGGCCGTGGTCGCGGTGGGCTGCATGATCCAGCGTCACAAGGGTGAGCTGGAAGAAGCGCTGCCCGAGGTGGACCTGTTCCTCGGCTCGTCCGAGATGGATCGCCTGCTGCCCGAGCTCGAGGCGCGCGGACTCATCGACGATGTACCCTCGATCCATCCCGGTGTGCGGCTCTTCACCGGTGACACGCCGCACATTCGCTACCTCAAGGTGAGCGAGGGCTGCGATCACGGCTGCGCCTTCTGCGCGATCCCGCTCATGCGCGGCAAGCATCGCTCGTTCGCGCTCGACGAAGTGGTCCGCGAGGCGCAGCTGCTCGAGGCACAGGGCGCGCGCGAGGTGAACCTCGTCGCGCAGGACCTCGCGCACTATGGGCGCGACCGCCGCGACGGCTTCACCCTTCCCGAGCTGCTCGAGGCGCTCGTGAAGGACACGAGTATCCCGTGGCTGCGCATGCTGTACCTGTATTCGTCCGGCATCACCCCGCGCCTGCTCGAGGTGATGGCGCGCGAGTCGCGCATCCTGCCGTACCTCGACATGCCGATGCAGCACGCGGCGGACGCGGTGCTCGCGCGCATGCGTCGCCCCGAGCGCCAGCGCACCATCCGCGATCGCGTGAAGACGATCCGTGAGGTGGTGCCCGACATCGCCATTCGCACCACGTGCATCGTGGGCTTCCCCGGCGAGACGGACGAGGACTTCCAGCAGCTCATGGCCTTCGTGGAAGAGATGCAGTTCGAGCGCGTGGGCGCGTTCACGTACTCGCCGCAGGAGGGCACGCGTGCGGCCGAGATGATGGACGACGTGCCCGAGTCGGTGAAGCGCCAGCGTCTCGAGCGCCTCATGGAGCTCCAGCGTCAGGTCACCGCCGAGCGCTACGAGCGCTTCATCGGCCGCACGGCGCTCACGATGATCGATCGCATCGTGGACGGCGAGGCGCAGGGGCGCACCGTGTGGCAGGCCGACGACGTGGACGGCATCGCCTACGTGCAGGGTGCGGAGGATCTCGCGCCGGGCACCATCGTCGAAGCCGTCATCGAGGGCGTCGAGGACGACGTGGACTTCCGCGCGACGCTGCTGCGCGTCGTCAGCGCTCCGAGCGCCCCGGTGCGCCGCGTGCGCACGCTTCCGGTGATGAGCACGTCGATCGGGAGCTTCGGCCGTTGAGCGATCGCGTCACGCAGCAATCGAAGGCATTGATGGCGCGGGCGCGGGAGATCTTTCCCGGTGGCGTGAACTCGCCCGTGCGCGCCTTTGGCGGCGTCGGCGGCGAGCCGTTGTTCGTCGAGCGCGGTGAGGGCGCCCGCATCTGGGACGCCGACGGCAATGAATACATCGACTACGTGCTCTCGTGGGGGCCGCTCGTGCTCGGCCACGCACCGCCCGTGGTGCTCGATGCGCTGCGCGACACGATGCAGCGCGGCACGAGCTTCGGCATCCCCACCGGTCTCGAGACGGAGCTCGCGGAGCTCGTGCGCGCGCGCATGCCGCATGTGGAGATGATGCGCTTCGTGTCCAGCGGTACCGAGGCGACGATGAGCGCACTGCGGCTCGCGCGCGCGGCGACGGGGCGCGACCTGCTGCTCAAGTTCGACGGCTGCTATCACGGCCACGGCGACAGCTTCCTCGTGCGCGCCGGCTCGGGCGTGGCGACGCTCGGACTGCCCAACTCGCCCGGCGTGCCCGACGCGCTCGCGTCGCTCACGCTCACGGCGCCGTTCAACGATGCGGCTGCGGTCGAGGAGATGATGCGCGCGCATGGCGATCGCATCGCGGCAATCTTCGTGGAGCCGATCGTCGGCAACTCCGGCTTCATCCCGCCGGACGCCGCATTCCTGCCGCTGCTGCGCCGTCTCGCGACGGAGCACGGCGCGCTGCTCGTGTTCGACGAGGTGATGACGGGCTTTCGCGTCGCACCAGGCGGCGCGTCGGCGTACTACGACGTCACGCCCGACCTCACGACGCTCGGCAAGGTGATCGGCGGCGGGCTGCCGGTCGCCGTGTATGGTGGCCGCCGCGACCTGATGGAGATGGTGGCGCCGTCGGGACCGATGTACCAGGCCGGCACGTTGTCGGGAAACCCGCTCGCGATGGCGGCGGGCATCGCGACGCTCACGGCGCTCACCGCGGACGTGCACGAGACCATTGCCGGCCGCACGCGCGCGCTCGTCGAGGGGCTGCGGGGCATTGCCGCGCATCACGGCGTGCCGTTCACGGCGGATAGCGCCGGGTCGATGTTCGGCTTCTTCTTCCGCGCCGAGCCGGTGCGCTCCTATGCGGATGCGAAGACGGCCGACGTCGAGCTCTTCCGGCGATTCTTCCACGCAGCGCTCGATCGCGGCGTCTACCTCGCGCCGTCGGCGTTCGAGGCCGGCTTCACGTCGGCCGCGCACGGCGACACCGAGATCGCGCTCACGCTCGAGCGCCTGGACGGCGCGATGCGGGAGGCGCGCCGCTAGGTGCGGCTGCGGCAGTGGCGTGCGGCCGCGCTGTTCGCGCTCACCGCGGTGGCGTGCTCCGCGGCGGCGGCGTCGCGCCGAAGTGACGCGAGCGAGCGCGTCGCCGGCCGCGCACTCGGCACGGCGTCCGGACGCGTCGTCCGCATCGCGCTCACCGATGATCGCAGCGAGGTAGCGCTGACGTCGTCGGGGCGATGGGAGATCTTTGCCGCGGACGGTCGCACACCGGTGGCGCTCACGAACCCGGGCGAGCGCTGGCTGCTCACGGCGGAGCGCGGCGGCGTTCTGGCGCGCCGCGAGGATTCGCGGCCCGTCAGTGGGCGGGAGACGACCGTCATCGCGCGCCCACTCGATGCCGACGGAACCATCGTCTTCAATGGCAAGCGCTGGCGCGGCGACCTCGCCGTCACTGCGGCATACGGCGCGCTGTCCGTCGTGAACCGGCTGCCGATGGACGATTATCTCAAGGGCGTGGTGCCGCTCGAGATCGGGACGTCCGCACTGGCGGACGCGCCCGCGGTGGAGGCGCAGGCGGTGACCGCGCGCAGCTACGCGATCACGCACCTCTCGGCGAGCCGCGCCTGGGACATGCGCGCCACCGTGAGCGACCAGGTGTACGGCGGTGCGAGCGCCGAGACGCGCGTGGGCAATGCGGCCGTGGACGCGACGGCCGGCCTCGTGCTGCTGTACGGCGGTCACGTGGTGAACGCGCCGTACTACTCGACGTGCGGCGGCACCACCGCGGAGCCCGAGGACGTCTGGCGCACGTCGCCCGAGCCGTACCTCAAGCGCGTGAGCGACCAGATTCCCGGCACCACGCACTATTACTGTGAGGACGCACCGAAGTACCGGTGGACGCGCGTCTTCTCGCGCGACGCACTCCGCGAGAACATCGCGCGCTACCTGCGCACGCTGCCCGGCTCGAGTGCCGGCATCGCGAGCGTGCGCGCCGTGTCCGTGACGGACGTCACGCCGGCGGGGCGTGTCGCGACGCTCACCGTCCAGACGGATCGCAGTACGCTGACGCTCCGCGGCAACGAGATGCGCTCGGCACTGCGTCTCCCGAGTGGCGAGTTGCTGTACAGCACCTATTTTTCCGTCGACGCCGTGCAGGGCCGCGACGGCATCGAGAGCCTGACCCTGTCGGGCGGCGGCAATGGCCACGGCGTGGGCATGTGCCAGGCAGGCGCGATTGGACGCGCGCGCGCCGGGCAGGATTTCCGCACGATCCTACGGACCTACTATCCGGGCACAACGGTTGGCATCATCGAGTGAAGCGGTGTACGTCACGTGGCGCCTGTCGCGCCTCGTCACGGCTGTGCTGTGCCTCAGCGCCATCGCCACGCAGCCACTCGCGGGCCAGTCATTCGGCAGCATCACGTTCGACAGCCTCCAGCTCTCGGCGTTGAGCCTCGACGTCGGGCGCATCGCGCCGAGCCAGTCCGAGCGGGCCACCGTGTTCGGCATCGGAGCGGACTACGGCCGCCTCTCGAGGTCCCTGCGCCTGCGCTTCGAGGGCGCCTTCTGGGAGTCGCGCCTCACCGACAAGGTGACTGCCACGTACCTCGACAGCGTCCGTCACAGCATCAGCGATCCATCGCGCGATGACGCGCCCGTGTCCTCGCGCGTCAACCTGTATGATGTGAGCATGGGCGTCGGCGTGCGGTACCTCCCGGTGATCGGCACGGTGATCCAGCCGTATGCCGGGGCGGGCATCGGCGTGCATGTGATCAACGCCGAGGGTCGCCTCATCGACGGCACCTTCGCCGAACGCCTGTTCGACAACATCGCTACCGGCCTGTTCGCCGAGACGGGCGTGCTCGTGAAGCCGTTGCCGCGCATCGGCATCGACGCACGCATCCGCGGCGACCTCGTCAACGCATTCCGCTCGCTCTCGCTGCGCGCGGGTGGCATCTACTGGTTCGGCCCACTTCGGAGATCAGATCCATGACGGACCCCGTGCGCATCGGCGTCGTCGGAGCCGGCGCGATTGCCCAGCTCACGCACCTTCCCCTGCTGTCGAAGATGCGCGGCGTCACGCTCGTCTCGGTGTGCGACAACGACCGCCCGAAGGCGCGCGCGCTCGCGGACCGCTTCGACATCCCCGACGTCTGCACGGACATCGAGGACCTGCTCGAGACGGAGAACCTGCAGGCGATCGTCGTCGCCACACCCAATCACCTGCACGAGCCGCACGTGCTCAGCGCCATCGCCGCCGGCATCCACGTGCTCGTGGAGCGGCCGCTCGCGCTCACGGCCAAGGGCGTGGAGCGCATCGTCAACGCGGCGGCGCGGTCAGGCAGCAAGATCTTCGTCGCGAACAACCATCGCTTCCGCAGCGACGTGCAGGCACTCGCGGCGTTCCTGCGCGGCGGCGAGCTCGGCAAGCTCACGGCGTTCCGCGCCGGCGCGTACCACCACAAGCGCACGGAGCAGGGCTGGCGGCAGCGCCGCGTCGAGGCAGGTGGTGGCGCGTTCTTCGACTACGGGCTGCCGCTGCTGGACCTGGCGCTGTGGCTCGCGGACTTTCCCGCGCCCGAGCGCGTGACGGCGCACATCGATCGCGGGTCGGGGAAGAACGCCGTGGAGGACGCGATGTTCGTCTCGCTGCGCAGCGTGTCGGGGGTGTCGTTCAACATCGACGTTTCGGGCACCTACGTGGGTGAGGAGGAGCGCTGGTGGTTCGAGACGCTCTCCACGCGCGGGAGTACGCGCCTCGCGCCATTGCGCGTGGTGAAGGAGCTGCATGGTCGCCCCACCGACGTATCGCCGCGCGGCGCCGCCGCGCGCGAGAGCGCCTTCATCCAGTCGTACCGCGCCGAGCTCGCGCACTTCGTCGCCGTCATCGCCGGCGACGCGGAATACGAGGCGCCCACCGACCAGGTGCTGCTGCACAAGATCGTCGAGGCGATCTACAAGTCGGCTGAAGAAGGGCGCGAGATCAAGCTGTGAGATTGCGAACGCTGCTCCGCACCGCCGCGCTGGCACTGGGGCTCGCGGCGCCGGTCGAAGCGCAGGTCACAACGCCCGCTCCCGTTTCCTCGCGGCCCGGCAGTGAGATCACCGTCACCCTGGTGACCTTCGGCCTCGGCCAGGAAGTCTTCGAGCGGTTCGGCCACAACGGCCTTCGATTCCAGGACGCGATCACGGGCGAGGACGACTTCTATCACTGGGGCCTGTTCAGCTTCGAGGCGCCGGATTTCCTCGCGCGCTTCCTCACGGGCGACAACAAGTACTGGATGGGGAGGGAAGCAGGACTCGCACGCATCGACTACGAGCGGCGCGCAGGGCGCCCCATCACGCTCCAGAAGCTGAACCTCACGCCCACGCAGGCGTTCGCGCTGCGCGACTTCGTCCGCTGGAACGCGCGCGAGGAGCACAAGTTCTACCGGTACGACTACTTTCGTGACAACTGCTCCACGCGCCTGCGTGATGCGCTCGACCAGGCGCTGCATGGCGCGCTCCGCGCGGCCACCGAGCCCAAGCTCACCGACATCACATACCGTAACGAGAGCCTGCGCCTCACCGACGGCGACAAGCCGGTGCAGGCGGGCATCGACATAGCGCTCGGCCGCCCCGCCGACGTTCCCATCACGCTGTGGCAGTCGTTCTTCATCCCGATGCGCCTGCGCGATGCGATTCGCACCGTGAAGAACCACGACGACAACGGCGCCGAGATGCCACTGGTCGCGTCGGAGATGCAGGTGCCGCTGACTCCGGACGCGTCGCCGGTTCCTGAGCTGTCCTCGCCACCTACCCTGATCTGGCGCTACCTCATGCTCGGCCTGCTGCTCGCGGCGCTGGTCGTCATACTGCGGATCATGATGCTGAGCCGCCGCAGCGCCGCATGGGGCCTCGCCCTCCTTGGCGCCGGGTGGTCCCTATTGTGCGGCGTGATCGGCGTGATCCTCCTGCTCGCATGGATGGCGACGAGGCACGTGTTCTGGGCGTCGAACGAGAACGTGCTGCTCCTCACGCCATTCTCGTTGTTCCTCGTGGTCCTCGTGCCGGCGTCGATCCTGAGCAACCGATTCGCGCGGCCTGCGCGCATGCTTGCCGGATTCGTCGCGGCCCTCGGGCTGCTCGCACTCGTGCTTGCGCTGATTCCGGGGGGCGAGTCGAACGGCGCCGTGGTCGCCATGATGCTCCCGGTGCACCTCGCACTCGCCTGGGCACTCGGCCTGCCACGCACGCTCTCGGCGCGGCGCGCGTGAGCGCGGATCCGTTCATGGACGCCGCCGTCGCCGAGGCGGAGCGGGGTGTTGCCGAGGGCGGCATTCCGATCGGGTCCGTGATCGTGCATCGCGGCGAGATCATCGGCCGCGGCCACAATCGCCGCGTGCAGCTGGGAAGCGTGGTGCTGCACGGCGAGATGGATGCGCTGGAGAATGCCGGGCGCCGATCGGCGTCGGTGTATCGCGAGTGCGTGCTCTATACCACGCTCTCGCCGTGCCCGATGTGTACTGGCGCCATCCTGCTGTACGGCATTCCACGCGTGGTCGTCGGGGAGAACCGCACCTTCATGGGCGACGAGGCGCTGCTCCGGGCGCGCGGCGTGGACGTGGACGTCGTGCAGGACGAGCGGTGCATCGCGCTCATGCGCACCTTCATCGCCGAGCGTCCCGAGCTCTGGAACGAGGACATCGGGGAGTAGGACTGCGCACCTCGTCGCGGCCTTTGCCGCGACGTAGGTTAGCGCATGCGAATTCGCCCAATTCTCGCCGCTGCGCTCCTCGCGCCGGCCATCGTGCAGGCGCAGCGCCCCGCGCCGCCCGCGCCCGTCGCCCGCTACTTCCAGCTCGCCCGCGCCGCGTACTCGGGTGAGCGCGCCAGGGATCTCGTCGCCTACATGGGCGGCTGGTTTCGCGTCCCGGGGAACACTGCGTTCGACAAGAGCCTCGACCGCGTCGTCGAGCAACTGCGCGCCGCCGGATATGTGAACGAGGACGGGGCTCCCGCCGGAACGACGCTCACCTACCGCATCGAGAAGCGTCCGATGCGCGGACCGGCGTGGGACCTCATCGACGCGTCGCTGTCCATCGTGGGCGAGGCAAAGCCGGTGCTGTCGCTCGCGACGAACCTCAACATGCTCGCCATCAACTCATACTCGACCCCGGACACGGGCGTCGTCGCCGGGCTCGTCGACGCGGGGAAGGGGACGGCGGCCGAGCTGGACAAGGCGGACGTGAAGGGGAAGATCGTCGTCGCGGATGCGAGTGTGTCGCAGCTGTTCGTGGAGGCGGTGCAGAAGCGCGGCGCGGCCGGCGTCCTCGCGTATCGCATGCCCGCGTACACCAGGCCCGAGATCAACCGATCGTCGATCCAGTTCTCATCGATTCCCGCCGATTCGATACGGAAGGGGTGGGGCATGCCGATCTCGCGCGGCGCGCTCGACGCATTGCGCGGCGCGCTGGCGAAGGGGCCCGTGCGCGTGAGGGCGATGACGAAGACGCGCGTCTTCCCCTCGGTCGAGCGCACGGTCGTGGCGGAGGTGCGCGGGGCGCAGAAGCCCGACGAGCGGTTCGTCTTCAGCGCGCACGTGCAGGAGCCCGGCGCCAATGACAACGCATCCGGCGTCGGCGCGCTCACCGAGGTCGCGCGCGTGCTCGGCGGCTTCGTGAAGGCGGGCACCGTGAAGCCGCAGCGCACCATCACCATGCTCTTCGGCAACGAGATCGCGCAGACCCGCAACTTCCTCGCGGATGACTCGGTGCGCACGCGCGGCGTGAAGTGGGGGCTGAGCCTCGACATGGTCGGGGAAGACACGAAGAAGACCGGCGGCACCTTCCTCATCGAGAAGATGCCGGATCCGTCCGCAGTGTGGACGCGCGGCGACGAGAAGCACACGGAGTGGGGCGGCAGCGCGATCAAGAAGGAGCAGATCGTGCCGCACTACTTCAACGACTACCTGCTGGCACGCGCCCTCGACCAGGCCGCCGTCACAGGATGGGTGGTGAAGACGAATCCCTTCGAGGGCGGCAGCGACCACACGCCCTTCCTCCAGTTCAAGAAGCCGGGCGTGCTGTTCTGGCACTTCACCGACCAGTTCTATCACACCGATGGCGATCGCATCGACAAGGTGTCGGCCACGACGCTCCAGAACGTCGGTATCACCGCGCTCGTCTCGGCGCTGACACTCACGACCGCCGACGGCGTCACGGCGCGGGCGCTCGTCGGTGAGCTGGAGCGCGCGGCAATCGCTCGGCTGGACGTGGAGCTCGCGCTGTCGCGCGCGGCGATGGCCGCGGGTGGCAATGCGGCGACGGAGCGCGACATCCTCGAGACGTGGACCGACTACTACGTCAACGCGATCGGGGCGATGTCGGACATCGAGGTGGGCGGCTCGTCCGCGGCGACGACGAAGGCGATCGCGGATGCGCGCGATCACGTTCGCGCCGCCGGTGCCGAGCGCGTCGCCGGCGTTCGCTGACGCATGCACGACGTCCTGGTGGTGGGGCTGGGCGCCATGGGAAGCGCCGTGCTCCACCACCTCGCCGCGCGCGGTGCGAAGGTCGTGGGTGTCGATCGCTTCGATCCTCCACATGCACTCGGCTCGACGCACGGCCGCTCGCGCATCATCCGCGAGGCGTACTTCGAGCATCCCGGCTACGTGCCGCTCGTGCGTCGGGCGTACGAAAACTGGGATGCGCTCGAGCAGCGCAGCGGGATGCACCTCTTCGCCCGGACGGGCGGCCTGATGATCGGTGCGCCCGACGGCGAGCTTGTACGCGGCGCGAGCGAGAGCGCGATGCAGCACGACATCGACGTCGAGCTGTTATCCGCCACCGCGATCGCGGCGCGATTCCCGGCGCTGGCGCCTGGGACGAACATGGTCGGCGTGCTCGAGCGCCGCGCCGGCGTGCTGTTTCCGGAGGCATGTGTCGAGGCACACTTGCGCCTCGCGCGCGAAGACGGCGCGGAGGTGCGGACGAGCACGCGGGTCGAGGCAATCGAAACCGGGTCCGGGCGAGTCCGTGCGCTTACGGGAGCCGGCGTGATCGACGCGCAGCGCGTAGTGCTCGCGGCGGGCCCGTGGACGTCCGAGCTCCTCGCGCCACTCGGGGTCGCGCTGCCGCTCCGCACCGAGCGACAGACGATGCATTGGCTCGACAGCGATGCGTCGGACGCGCGATTCGCGCCGGAGCAGATGCCCGTTGCGCTCATCGAGCACGCGCCCGGCCAGATGTTCTATGCGCTGCCGGATTTCGGTGACGGCGTGAAGGCGGCGGTCCATCACGACGGCGACTTCATCACGATCGACGCCATCGCGCGCGAGGTCACGGAATCGGATACCCGCCCCGTGCTCGACCTGGCGGCGCGCTTCATCCCGGCTGCACCGACTCGCATCCGCGACTCGGCGGTGTGCGTGTACACGAATACCCCCGACCAGCACTTCGTCGTCGACACGCTCGCCGCCGCGCCGCAGGTGACGCTCGTGAGTGCATGCTCCGGGCACGGCTTCAAGTTCGCGAGCGCGATTGGCGAGGTCGTCGCCGCCAGGCTGCTCGGCGAAGCACCGGCCTTCGACCTGCCGCAGTTCTCCCTCGCGCGCTTCGGCTGACGTGCGAATCTTCCGCGTGCCCTGGTTCCTGATGCTGGCCGTGATGGTGCCCGTCGCGCTGCGCGCGCAGGACATTCGCGTCACGGTGCACGACAGTGCGAACGGCCGCCCTGTCGCGGGCGCCGTACTGCTGTTCCTCGATGCCGCGGGGGCGACGATCTCCCGCACCCTCACCAACGAGCGCGGCGAGTATCGTGGGACGCTGGCGTCCCCGGCGCACCGCGTGCGCGCGCTGCGACTCGGTTTCCGCGCGCGGGAGGTTCCGGTGCCAGCGACGGATGGCGCGCCGGCGCAGGTCAACATCGCGATGCTGGTCATCCCGACGCTGCTCGAGCCCGTGAACGTTCGTGCGCTCGCGAGCTGCCCCGCGCGCTCCGACGCGCCGGCGGCCTTCGCTCTGCTCGAGCAGGCGCGGGCCGGACTCCTTGCGACGATCGTCGCGCGCGAGGCCAACCCCGCGACGCTCAAGCTGCTCCGCTATGAGCGCATGATGGAGGGCGTGAGCGATCGTGTGGACAGGCAGACCGTGCGTGTCGACTCGGGGACGAAGCGCGCCGTGTCCTTCGCCGCGGCAGGGAAGGCCCGTGACTTCATCCGTAGCGGCTTCACGTCAGACAGTGGCAGCGTGCGGACCTACTACGGTACTGACGCCGAGGTCCTGCTGGACGACGACTTCCTGCTCGGCTACTGCCTCCGGCTGGAATCGTCTGCCTCGAGGCCGCATCAGGTCGGGCTCGGCTTCGGCGCAGCGGAGAGGCAGAAGGGGCGCATCGACATACAGGGCACACTCTGGATCGACACCGTCGCGCGCAGCCTGCGCGACATCCAGTACGAGTACGCAGGCTCCGTCGAGCACTGGCCCGGCGTGCCGCCGCAGGGCGGCAGCATCTCCTTCCACGAGATGCCGAATGGCGTCGCGTTCATCGACCGCTGGCGATTGACGCTTGTCGCGGCTGGTTCCGATACAACATTCCGCGCCGGTTCCAACGGTCCATCGGTGCACCGCTGGTTCTTCCTTCGCGCGTCCGGTGGCGAGGTCGCACGCGCCATCTGGGCGGACGGCACGATGTGGAAGGGTTCGCTCGGCACCGTGCACCTCCACGTCGTGGACGACAAGGGCAAGCCGGCGCGCAACCTCATCGTGCGCCTCGGCGACAGCGACTACCTCGGGTCGGCCGACGAGCGCGGCGACATCGAGTTCACCGACGTTTTCCCCGGCCCCTACAAGGTCAACGTCATCCATCCCGACCTCGCTGAGAAGGGCATCGTGCTCGGCACGCCGCTCAAGCTGTTCGCGGACCGGGACAGCACGTCGCAGGCGACGCTCATCGCGCCGCCCATTGCCGATTTTCGCAGGGCCGCGTGTGATCGTGAGGCCGGCGCGAGCTGGCTCGTCGTCAGCGTGGTGCGCGACAAGGCGCCGGCAGCCGAGGCGAAGTGGGAATTCGGCGAGGAGCTGGGTACCGCGACGGAGTTCGTGTCCGTCACGGGATTCGCGGACAAGGACGGCCACTTCGCCTTCTGCTACAAGGTGGCGCCGGGCATCGACCAGCAGCTGCGCATCTCGGGCGCGGAAGGCGACCGGCCGGTGAAGCTCGACATCGGCAAGCCGAAGAGCGCGATGGAAGTGGACCTCGGGCCCCTCCCGAAGTCGCCCTGATTGGGCGTCAGTGTGTGATGGGGCCCATCTGCACGACCTCGAACGCACTCGACGGCACCTGCTTCAGCGCGTCGAGCTTCGCGTCGTTCCACCGCGGGTCCGGCGCGCCCGTGAAGTACCATCCACTGCCGTTGTCCGCGACGATCATCCCGTATTTCTTCATGGCGCGCAGGATGACCTGCGCTTCCGCGGGGTACGCCGCGATGTCGAACGACGACTTGAGCCGCACGCGCATCCCCATTGGCGGCAGCGAGGACGATGCATCCGAGCTCGCGTAGTGGCGCGCGGGTGCGATGAATCCCTTCTGCGTCCTGGGGCACGTGAAGCGGATCGCGTGATCGATCACGCCGCGCTCCACGGCCTCGTCGTACCGCACGAGCCCTGGGAATATGGGCAGGCCCGCCGCATCCGCTGACGTCCAGTAGAGGGGACGCAGCTGGTTGGTGCCGAGGTCGAACATGGCGCCCGAACCGGCATGCCAGGACACGCCGCCGTTGAGCGGGTGCGCGTCGTACAACTCGTAGAGCCTCCATGCGGAGGTGTCGACGACGATCACGTGGCGGTCACCACTGCTCGACGCTCCGCCCTCGATCGGCGCGTTCGCCGGAATCGGATACGGGCCCGTGTCACTCTCATCGGCATAGTCGAAGGTGACCGGCGCGCGCGACTGCCCCGCGCCAACGAGCACGAAGGGAATGCCGTACTGCGTGCCGAAGTCCGGATGCAGGTTACGCACCCCACAGGCCGCGATGAGTGTGGCGGAATTCGCGTCCACCGGCTGCGCGGATACGTCGGAATTCCACCAGTTGTCCGCCGGGAAAGGACGTCGCGCGAGGGCGCCCGCGGAGACGGGAGTGCCGTCGTCCGTTGGCGTCGTGACATCCGAGGATGCGCTGCAGGCCATTGCGGCGGAGCAGGCGAGCGTGGCGATGTATCGGCGTGTGGTCGGCATGAGCCTGCACTATGCGACGTTCGCGCGCCGAGGACTGCGACGGACGTCACCGATGCGGTGGATGGCCAGTCACAGGAATGCCTCGACATCCGGCGTCGGGTCGCGTAACGTGTGGCTACCCCCAGATCGTCGAGCACCCACATGCTGCGCCCCCTCTCGATCCTCGCCTGCATCGCCGGCCTCGTCGCGGCCGCGCCGACTCCCGAATCACTCGCCGCGCCCGCGAAGAAGACGGTCGCGGTGCTGTACTTCGACAACAACACAGGCCGCGCCGACTACGATCCCCTCGGCAAGGGCATTGCCGCGATGATGATCAGCGACCTCGGTGCGGTCGACGACATCCAGCTCGTCGAACGCGAGCGCATGCAGGATCTCGTGAAGGAGCTCGAGACACAGCGCACGCGCTACTTCGACTCGACGACCGCCGTGAAGGTGGGGAAGATGACCGGTGCGGAGTACATCGTCGTCGGCGCGTTTGCGGCGGTCCAGCCGAAGATGCGCATCGACACACGTGTCGTCCGCGTGGGAACGGGCGAGATCGTGAAGACGGCGCAGGTCACTGGCGACGAGGAGAAGTTCTTCGACCTCGAGCAGAAGCTCGCGAGGAACCTCATCGACGGGCTTGGCGTCGCGATGTCGCCCGAGGCGCAGCTCAAGCTCGCAGCGCAACAGGAGCAGAACCGTATCGACGCAACGACCACGATGCTGGCCTTCTCGCGCGCGCTCAACTTCTACGATCGCTCCGACTACGGCGAGGCGGCGTCGGCCATGGTGCCTGCGCTCTCCGCGT
The DNA here is from genome assembly GCA_039928475.1 of Gemmatimonadaceae bacterium. Classification (GTDB taxonomy): domain Bacteria; phylum Gemmatimonadota; class Gemmatimonadetes; order Gemmatimonadales; family Gemmatimonadaceae; genus AG11. The sequence continues at coordinate 20,496 of JBDSTA010000033.1, forward strand.
CGCCCAACTCGATGCTCGTGCGCGTGGCGTATGACGAGATGAAGCGGCGCGCCGCAGCGTCCGCGGCGCAGAAGGCGAAGGACAAGATCAAGGCCGGCATCGGCGGGTTGCTGCGGAGGCCGTGACGCCACTCTCGGTCGGCGTCGACGTCGGCGGCACCTACACCGATCTCGTCGCCGTCGACGCGAGCGGTACCGTGTCGGCCCGCAAGGTTCCCAGCACACCGCAGGACCAGAGCGAAGGCGTGGCCACGGCGCTCGCGCTGCTCGAGGGCGCCGTGGTGTCGCGCTTCGTGCACGGCACCACTGTCGCGACGAACATGCTCCTCGAGCGTGCCGGCGCGCGCGTCGCGCTCGTCGCGACGGAAGGATTCACGGACGTCCTGTATCTCGCCCGTCAGGACCGCGCGTCGCTCTACGACCTGTCGCGTCACCACCCGCCGCCGCTCGTGGCGCGGCACGATACGGTGCCGGCGCGCGAGCGCGTGGTCCCGGAAGGCGTCCACCGCGCACTCGACGACGACGCCATCGCCGACGTCGTGCAGCGCGTCCGTGCGCTGGCACCTGATGTCGTCGCCATCGCCCTGCTGCATTCCTACGCCGCACCGGAGCACGAGCGACGGCTGCGCGATGCGCTGGTCGCCGCGGTTCCCATTCCGGTCGTGATCTCGTCGGACGTATTCCCGGAGATCCGCGAGTACGAGCGCACGGCAACGACGGTCGCGGAGGCGTACCTCCGGCCCGGCGTCTCGCGCTACCTCGAGCGCCTCACCGCGCGCGCGGAAACGCTCGGCGTTCCCGCACCTGGCGTGATGACGTCCGGCGGCGGCATGCGCACCGTGGAGCAGGGCGCGCGCAACGCGGCGTCGCTCGCGCTGTCCGGGCCTGCTGGTGGCGTCGTTGGCGCAGCGGCGGCGATTCGCGCCGCGGGCTTCACGAATGCGCTCACGGTGGACATCGGCGGCACCAGTGCCGACGTGGGCCTCATCCTCGACGGCGAGCCGCTCGTCGAGCCGGGTGGCCGCGTCGCCGGCGTGCCCATCGCGTTGCCGCGCGTACTCGTGGAAACGGTGAGTGCGGGCGGCGGCAGCATTGGCTGGATCGATGATGGTGGCGCGTTGCGCGTCGGCCCGCGGAGCGCGGGCGCCGTACCCGGGCCGGCTGCCTTCGGACGCGGAGGTGAGCACGCAACGGTGACCGACGCGCACGTCGTGCTCGGCAACATCACGGCGTCGGCGCTCAGCGGCGGCGTCATGCTCGACAGCGCGGCGGCCCACCGTGCCGTCGCCACCCTTGCCGCCCGGCTCGGCGCGACCCCCGAGCGTGTCGCGCGTGCGATGATCGACATCGCCGACGCGTCCGTCGCGCGCGCACTGCGGCGCGTGAGCGTGGAGCGCGGCGTGAACCCGCGCGACTGCGTGCTCGTGCCCTTCGGCGGCGGCGGACCGCTGCACGCCTGCGGCCTCGCCGAGCAACTCGGCATGACGACGATCTTCGTGCCGCCGCATGCCGGCGTGTTGAGCGCACTCGGCCTCGCGATCACGCCGGAGCGTCGCGAACAGCTGGTGAGCGTGCTCGCGCGTGCAACCGACTTCGATGCGGCTGCGCTCGATGCTGCCCTCGATCGCGCTGCCCATGGCGTGACCGTCGAGGACGGCTGGACGCGCGCGTGGACCGCACGCATGCGCTACGAGGGGCAGGGCCACGAGCTCGATGTCGCCATCAATCGTGGCGAGGACGGCGCGGCGCTGGCCGGGCGCTTCGACGCGCAGCACCAGCAGCGCAACGGATTCACGCTGCACGTCCCAGCGGAGATCATCGGCGTGCGGCACGTGGCGAGCGGCAATCCCGTCGCCGTTCGTTTTACCAGCATCGGCACATCGGCGGGCGCGGCGAACGTCGTCGGGCCGTCGGTGATCACGCTACCCGGGGCCACACTGCACGTGGCCGATGGCTGGACGGCCGCCACCGACGCGACCGGCGGATGGCGCCTTCATCGCACCCAGCGAGCGCGCGCATGATCGATCCACTCGAGCTCTCCGTGCTGTCGCACGGCGTCGCCATGATCGCCGAGGAGATGGGCGCCGTGCTCGTGCGCAGCGCACTCTCGCCGAACATTCGCGAGCGACGCGACGCATCGTCCGCGATCTTCGACGCACGCGGACGCATGATCGCGCAGGCTGCGCACATTCCCGTGCACCTGGGTGCGATGCCGGAGTCCGTCGCCGCCGTCATCGCGCGCAACCCGAAGCCCGGCGACGTCTTCCTCCTCAACGATCCCTATCACGGCGGCTCGCATCTCCCCGACCTCACGCTCGTCGAAGCCGTGAACATCGATGGGAACGTCGGCGCCTACGCTGCCGTGCGCGCCCACCATGCCGACGTCGGTGGCATGAGTCCCGGGAGCATGCCGCAGGGCGCCACGGAGCTCGTGCAGGAAGGCCTGATCGTGCCACCCGTCCGTCTGGTGCGCGAAGGCACGCTCGACGAGGAGCTGCTCGCGTTCATCCTCGCGAACGTGCGCACACCCGACGAGCGGCGCGGCGACCTGGGCGCACAGCTTGCCGCATGCGCGACCGGCGCCGCGGGCTGGCATTCGCTCCATGCGCGCCTCGGTGCCACGAGGCTCGATGCGGCGTGCGACGCACTGCTCGACTATGCCGAGCGACGTGTGCGCGCGCGGCTGGAGGGGCTGGAGGGCGCGCGGGGCAGGGCGGAAGATCGCCTCGAGGGTGACGGCGTCACCGATGCGGACATCGCCGTCGTCGTCGCACTGGAGGTTCGCGACGGCACGCTGCATCTCGATCTCACGGGCTCCTCGCCGCAGGTGGCCGGCAACGTGAATTGTCCTGCTGCCGTCTCGCGCGCGGCGGCGGTGTTCGCGATGCGCACGTTGCTCGACGACGACGTCCCGACGAATGACGGCATCGCGCGCGCCATCTCGCTCGTGCTGCCATCGCGCAGCGCGGTGAATGCGAGCTGGCCGGCAGCCGTCGCGGCGGGGAACGTCGAGATGTCGCAGCGCGTCGCGGACACGATCCTCGCCGCGTTCGGCCATGCGGGCGTGGATGTCGCCGCGCAGGGGCAGGGGACGATGAACAACGTGACCTTCGGCGGCGCCGGCTGGACGTTCTACGAGACACTCGGTGGCGGGCAGGGCGCGAGCTCGCGTGGTCCCGGCCCTTCAGGCGTGCACGTGGGCATGAGCAACACGCTCAACACGCCGGTCGAGTCGCTGGAGCGTTCGACGCCACTGCGCGTCGATCGCTACGCACTTCGTGCAGGCTCCGGTGGCAAGGGAGCGCACGACGGCGGCGATGGAATCGTGCGCGCGTATCGCGCCACCGCGCCTTGCACCGTGACGCTACTCACGGAGCGCCGCCGGCATCAGCCGCGTGGCGTCGCTGGCGGCGCGAATGGGGCGAGTGGCAGGAACCTCCTGAACGATGAGCCGCTGCCGGCCAAGTGCCGGGTGGCGCTGCAGGCCGGCGACGTCGTCACCATCGAGACGCCGGGTGGCGGCGGCTACGGCGCGCAGCGCGCGAGCGACGCCGAGTGAGCCTCAACGCGAAGGTCCTCAGCGCGCTGGTGGCGGGGCTCGTCGCGGGCATCGCCATCTCGAGCTCCGGCAATGCCACGCTCCTCAAGATCCCCGGCTGGCTCGAGCCCGTGGGTACCATGTGGGTCAGTGCGCTGCGCATGATCGTCGTGCCACTCGTGATGTCCGCGATCATCACGGGTGTCACGTCGCTGCCGGATTCGCGCAGCGTTGGCCGCATTGGCGGGCGCTCGCTCGCCCTCGCGCTCGTGATCCTGCTGGCGGCAGCGACGTTCTCGGTGGTAGTGGGATCGGTGGTGATGTCCGGACTCGCGATCGATCCGGCGGCCGCGGAGGCGATGCGTGCGAGCGCCGGCAAGGCGAGCGGCGACGCGCTGGCGAACGCGAAGAAGATCGTCGGCTTCGGCCAGTGGCTCGTGGATCTCGTCCCGGTGAACCCGATCAAGGCGGCATCGGATGGCGCCATGCTGCCCCTCATCGTGTTCACGCTGCTCTTCGGGCTCGCCATCACGCGGCTCGCGGATGCCCAGCGGCGCGACATCATGAACGTGGTGCGCGCCGTGCTCGATGCCTCGCTGGCCATCGTGCGCTGGGTGCTCGTGGCCGCACCGGTCGGCGTGTTCGCACTCTCCATGGCCCTGGCGACGCGACTGGGCATCGCCGCCGCCGGCGCGGTGGCGTATTACGTCGTCGCGGTGAGCGGCATGTGCATCGCGTTCATGGCGCTGCTCTACCTCGCCGCATGGCTCATCGGCCGCCAGCCGCTTCGCGTGTTCGCGAAGGCGTGCGCGCCGGCGCAGGCGGTGGCGGTGAGCGCGCGATCGTCGCTCGTGGTGCTGCCGGCGATGCTCGAGAGCGCAGAGCACGTGCTGCACCTGCCGCTCTCGATTCGCTCCTTCTTCTTTCCCATCGCCGCAGCGGTGTTCAAGGCGGGCAGCGCGATCATGATTCCCGTCGGCGTGCTCTTCATGGCGCGGTTGTACGGCGTGGACGTCAGCGCGCAGCAGCTCGTGACGGTCGGGCTGCTCACCGTGGTGACGACATTCAGCGTGCCCGCGGTCCCTGGCGGGACGATCATCGTCATCGTGCCCATCCTGCTTGCCGCAGACATTCCGGTGGCGGCCGTCGGCGTCCTGCTCGCGGTGGACACCATTCCCGACATGCTCCGGACCGCGACGCACGTCACCGCGGACCTGGCGGCGGGCAGCATCCTCGCGCGCTTCGAGCCTGCGCCTACTTCTCCGGCGTCGTGAGTGCGTCCAGCACGTCGAACACCTTCGCGCCGATGAACGCCTCGAGGAGCGGACGGTCGAGCATGCCCTCCTTCGCCTCCATCTCGAGAATCGCGAGCGCGCGTTCCGTGGGTACCGCGCGCTTGTACGGACGGTCCGTGGCCGTCAGCGCGTCGTAGATGTCGGCGATCGTCATCATCCGCGTCTGCACCGGGATCGACTCGCCGGTGACACGGTTCGGGTAGCCGCGGCCGTTCAGCTTCTCGTGGTGCCCGTAGGCGATCTGCGGGATGTTGCGCAGCTCGCGCGTCCACGGGATCTGCTCGAGGAAGCGGTACGTGTGCGTCACGTGCGACTCGATCTCGCGACGCTCCTCGTCGTCGAGGTTGCCCTTCCGGATCATGAGGAACTGGAGCTCGTGATCCTCGAGCAGCGGCCGCTCGCGCCCGTCGAAATCCACGTACGTCCGCTTGTTGATGTCCTTGAGGAGCTCGAAGCTCCCCTCCGGCAGGATCGTCGGCTCGTTGGCGGTCACGATGGAGTCGAGGAACCGGAGCAGCTCGGATCGGCGTCCCTCTCGATCACGCTCCATCTTCACGAGCGACTCCTCGTAGCGCTCGCGCCCGCTCGCGAGCAGGTGATCCGCGCGCTCGCGCTCGAACTCCACGTCGGCGCGCTGGAGGAGGTAGCCGAAGCGGTGACGGATGATCTCGAGGTCGGGACCGTAGAGCTTCTTCTGCTTCACGAGCACCTGCTCGCGCACGCCCACCTTGCCGAAGTCGTGCAGCAGTCCGGCATACCGCAGCTCGCGCAGCTGCTCGCGCGTGAACACCGTCTCGCGATACGGGCCGTCATTGACGCGGTCGACGACTTCCGCCAGGCCCACCGTGAGTGCGGCCACGCGCGCGGAATGGCCCGACGTCGTTGGATCGCGCGATTCGATCGCGGTCACCGCGGCCGTGACGAATCCCTCGAAGAGACGCTCGATGTCCTCGTACAACTTGCCGTTCTCGATCGCCACTGCCGCCTGCGACGCGAGCGCAGTCGTCAGCTCCACGCCGCGGTCGTCATAGGTCAGCACCTCGCGATCCACCACCTCCGCGGACGCCAGGCGCGTGTCCGACGACCGCTTGCGATTGATGAGCTGCAGCACGCCCACGACCTCGTCGCGGTGCGACTTCATCGGCAGCACGAGCATCGACTTCGTGCGGTAGCCGAACTTCTCGTCGAAGCTGCGATTCTGCTTGTACGACACGTCGTCGGGCAGCAGGTACACGTCGCCGATCACCAGCGGCTCGCCGGTGGACGCCGCATAGCCCGACAGGCTGTGATGATCGATGGGGACGGTGAAGGTGCGGAAGGGCAGGCCCGGGTGCGAGTAGTTCTGCGACATCGCGAAGCGCAGGCGCGCTGGCGCACCGCTCTCGTCCTTCTCCACGAGGTAGAGCGAGCCCGCATCGCTGTTCGTGAGCCGCCGCGCCTGCGTGAGGATCAGCTCGAGCAGCGTGTGCAGGTCGCGCTCGGTGGACAACGCGACACCGATCGCCGTGAGCTCCCCAAGCTCGCGCGCGCGATCGGCTGCCTCGGCCTTGGCGCGACGCTCCGCGACGAGTGACGCCGCGTGGCGGAACCCCCCCCGCAGCGTGGTGATCACCGAGCCGACCGACGCGTCGCCGGAAATCCAGCTCGTGAGCGACTCGACCGGGAATCCCTGCGCCGGCTCCTTCTCGCCGGCCTCTCCCAGGCCGACGATCGCGCACATCAGCGCGAGCTCCTGCACGCGCGTGGGGTCGTCGCCGATGCTCGCGAGCAGCGCGTTGTCGAGCGCGATCACGGTGGGCCGATCGACGTCGATCGCGCGCGCCGTGGGCAGCGTCAGCACATGGCGCACCTCCACGTCG
>JBDSTA010000034.1:0-7498 GCA_039928475.1 Gemmatimonadaceae bacterium
CCACGACGACGACGAAGATGCCCATCCCCGCGAGCAGCGAGATGGCGAGGAGGACGAACGGCGGCATCCGGACGGGAGACGCCGGTGTGGGAGCTGTCACGAGAAGACCTGCGAAAGGTGGTGCTCCAGATGGTCCACGTAGTCGTTCATGAAGTACTCCAGAGTCGTGGACTGGTTCTCCGGCACCTTGCGGAAGGCGAGGAGGTGCAGGTTGTGCCGGTCGTGCACACGCTCGCGCACTTCGCGCGGGGTCGCCGACATCACGCGCGCGACGTGCCGGTTGTACAGGTGCCAGAGGTGCACGAGCTCCACCCAGGGCGCCTTCTGGTAGCGCTGCCCCGAGACCCATGCGTCCTGGTCATACCCGTTGAACACGAGGTCGTCCTGCGCGTGCGCGCGGACGAAGCGCTGGTGATTGTTGTTGGCGGAATCGACGAGGTGCCCGATGACTTCCACCGGAGACCACTTGCCCGGCGCGGGATGCGCCACGGCATCGTCCAGCGACATCGCGAGCAGCCTGGGCGCCGCCTTGTCCACCGTGGTGCGAAGGCGCACGGCGCATCCGGGCTCGTCAGCCTGTGTGGTCGGCATAGAGGTCCTCCAGGTCGGCATGCGCGAGCTCGACGAGGAACTCGCCGACCCGCTGCGTCACCACATCCGCGTAGCGCGCACCCTTCTCGGCGCTCGCCAGCGCGGGGTTGCCCGTCCCCGTGTCGGCCGAGACCTGCGTCCAGCGTCGCGGAGCCCAGGCCCAGCCCTCGCGCAGCGCCCTCATCTTCCAGCGCTTCTCGCTGCCGTCGCCCGCTTCTTCGAGTGGGCGGACGAAATCCGGCACGAGGTGCATCATCACGCTCGTCTCCAGTTCGCCGGCATGGTCGCCGAGATCGGTGAAGATCTCCTTCGGGTCGCCGACCTTGTACCAGTTGATCGCGCTGAGGAAGACGGACGTCTTCGCCTGCAGCTCGCGAATCATCTGGCGGAAGTCATTCCCGCCGTGGCCGTTGAAGACGACGAGCTTCCTGATGCCCTGCGCCTCGATGGCGTGCACGAGGTCGGCGAGGAGCGCCGCCTGCGTCGCGGGATTCATGTTGAGGCACAGCTTGATGTCGAGCTGCCCGGTGTTCACGCCGAAGGGCACGCAGGGAAGCACGACGACCTTTGCACCCGCCTCCCACGCAATACGCGCCGACTCGGCGGCGAGCATCTCGCTCTGGATGTTGTCGGTGGCGTACGGGAGGTGGTAGTTGTGCGCCTCGGTGGCGCCCCATGGGAGGACGGCGACGTCGTACGGCGTGGCGTCCACCGTCTTCCACGTAGATTCAGCGAGTATGTACGGGCGGGCGTTCATGCCACATAATCGCCAGTGCCCGGCGGGAATGCCAGCGGCTGGCTACGAGCACCTCCGGACTTTCTTCATGGTGACGACTGTGAACACGCAGACCCCCTCGTCGACCGACGCGATCGGCGCCGACACGCTGGCGATGCTTCAGGGCAGGACGACGGCGCTCCTCAACGCCATCGACGACGGCATCTACCTGCTGGACCAGGACGGGATGACCGTGTTCATCAACGAGGCCGCCGCGCGCATGCTCGGGTACGCGAATCGGGAGGTGATCGGGAAGAGCATGCACGACCTCACGCACGCCCGGTACGCTGACGGCACGCCCTTCCCTGCCGAAGCATGTCCCATCATCGCCTCGGTCACGGCCTCCGTGCAGCAACGCGTCGGCGGCGACACGTTCTGGACGAAGGCGGGGCAGCCGCTGCTGGTGGACTACACGAGCATTCCGCTGAAGGACGGGCGATCGGTGGTGGGCGTCGTCGTCACCTTTCGCGACATCAGCGAGCAGCAGTTCGCCGCGGAACAGAGCGAGCGCCTCACGAGTGAGCGTCAAGCACGCGCCGACGCGGAGGCGGCGCGCGAGGCCCTGCGCGCGAGCGAGGCGCGCTATCGCTTTCTCGCGGAGGCGATTCCCGTACAGATCTGGACCGCGCAGCCCAGCGGTGCCCTGGACTATGTCACGCAACGTGTCGCAGACTACTTCGGGCTCACGACGGAGCAGATCCTCGTGGATGGATGGAAGGACATCGTGCACCCGGAGGACCTGCCCATGGTCGCCGCACGCTGGATGCATTCCCTCGCCACCGGCGAGCCCTATGAAGTGGAGTTCCGCCTCCGCTCCGCCGACGGACAGTACCGCTGGCACCTGAGCCGCGCACTGGCGCAGCGCGACGACTCAGGCACCATCAGCGGATGGTTCGGCACGAACACGCTCATCGAAGACCAGAAGCGCAACGCCGCCGACTAGCGGAAGCGCATGCCGTTGGGCGCCACCGCACCGGGTTTGGGCGTGAACGCCGGTGCCTTGGGCGCAGCGGGTACCCTGGGAGCACGCTCGCCCGGCTTCGACGGAGCACGCGCTGCCGGCGCAGTCTCGCTCTTCATCGTGAGCGCGATGCGATTGCGCTGCAGGTCCACGGCCTTCACGCGCACCTTCACGCGCTGCCCGACTGTCACCACCTGGTTTGGATCGGTCACGTAGCGGTCCGCGAGCTGCGACACGTGCACGAGTCCATCCTGGTGCACGCCGACGTCCACGAAGGCACCGAACGCGACGATGTTCGTCACGACGCCCTCGAGCACCATCCCCTCCTTCAGGTCCTTGGGCTCCGTGACGTCATCGCGGAACGACGGCGCCTCGAACGCCGCACGCGGATCGCGACCCGGCTTCTTCAGCTCCGCGACGATGTCCTTGAGCGTCGGGAGTCCCACGTCGTCCGAGACGTACTTCACCAGGTCGAGGGCATCGACCTTCGTCTCGTCCGCGATGAGATCCTTCACGGACACGCCGGCATCGCCGGCCATCTGCTCCACGAGCGCGTAGCGCTCGGGATGGACAGCGCTCGCATCGAGTGGATGCGATCCGCCGCGCACGCGCAGGAAGCCTGCGGCCTGCTCGAATGCCTTCGCGCCCAGCCTCGGCACATCCATCAATGCGCGGCGCGAGTTGAAGCCACCACGCTCGTCGCGCGCCTTCACGATATTCTCGGCCAGCGATGGCCCGATGCCCGATACATACGAGAGCAGGGCGACCGATGCGGTGTTCACCTCGACACCGACGCGATTCACCGACGACGCGACGATGTCGTCGAGGCGCTTCTTGAGCCGGCGCTGGTCGACGTCGTGCTGATACTGGCCGACGCCGATGGACTTCGGGTCGATCTTCACCAGCTCCGCGAGTGGATCCTGGAGGCGGCGTGCAATGGAAACCGCACCGCGCAGCGACACGTCGAGCCCGGGAAGCTCCGCCACGGCGAGCTCGCTCGCCGAATACACCGACGCGCCCGCCTCGCTCACGACGACGATCTGCGGTGGCGACGCGATCGACGCCGCGCGCAGGGTTTCCTTCACCAGCGCTTCCGTCTCGCGCGACGCCGTGCCGTTGCCAATCGCAATCAGCTCGGCGCCCGACGACGTGACGAGACGCATCAGCGACGCGGCGAAGCGGTCCGGCTGGTGCAGCATCCACGCGTCCGTGTGCAGGACGGAACCGGTGCGCGACACTGCGGCCACCTTCACGCCCGTGCGAAAGCCCGGATCCAGCCCGATGACGAGTCGCTCACCGGCGGGCGCGGCGAGGAGCAACTGCTCGAGGTTGCGACCGAAGATCGCGATGGCCTCCTCATCCGCGCGCGTCTTGAGCTCGAGGCGCAGCTCCACTTCGATGGAGAGCGCGAGCAACCGCTTGTACGCATCCTTCGCGACGAGCCCGAGCTGTTGCGCAGCGCGACGTCCCGCGCTGATGCGCTGCAGCAGCCCGCCATTGATCTCGTCGACCGGAGCGGCAACGGTCCACGCGAGAAATCCTTCCTCCTCGCCGCGACGAATCGCGAGCACGCGGTGAGACGGAATTCCACCGAGCGGCTCGGAGAAGTCGTAATAGTCCTGGAACTTGGAGACTTCCGCCTCCTTCCCCGTGACTGCGCGCGACGCGACGCTGCCCTTCCGGCGCGTCAGCTCGCGCACCCAGCCGCGCAGGTCCGCGTCCTCGGCGATGCGCTCGCTGAGGATGTCGCGCGCGCCGGCGAGCGCATCGTCGACCGTGGGCACTTCCTTCTCGGCGCTGACGAACTCGCTCGCCTTCGACGCTGCGGCGCGGTCGTCGAGATCGCCCGACCAGATCGCATCCGCGAGCGGCTCGAGGCCGCGCTCCTTCGCGATCGTCGCGCGCGTGCGACGCTTCGGCTTGTACGGAAGGTAGAGATCCTCGAGCGCCTGCTTCGTGCCCACGGCTTCGAGTCGCGTCGAGAGTTCGGGCGTCATCTTGCCCTGCTCCTCGATGGATTTACGGATGGCCGCGCGGCGGTCGCCGAGCTCCTTGAGGTAGTCGGCGCGCTCCTGGATGGCGCGGAGTTGTGTCTCGTCGAGCCCGCCGGTGGCTTCCTTGCGGTAACGAGCGATGAAGGGGAGTGTGTTGCCCTCGCTGAACATCTCGAGGGTACTGGCGACGCCACGGGGGTGAAGCGAAAGCTCCTGCGCTACCGTGGCGGCAATCTGTGCAAGCTGTGCGTCCATCTCGGGCAAGGTGTACGCACTGCATGTCGGTGGCAACGGCTTGACTATGTGTGCACTTCGTGCACGTGATTCGCGCGGATTTCAGCAGCGATCAGCGCGGATCGTTCCTACGAGCGGTCAGTGGGTCGCACCAGCAGCGCGAGCTCGGATACCGCGCTCGCCGCGCTCCATCCCAGCAGCGCCGGGAAGAGGAGCGTCACCAGCAATAACGCGGGCGACGGAATCTTCATCACGCCCTGAAGCGTGGTCGCGAGCGTGCCCAGCGGTCCGCTCAGGAGGTCGAGTATCAGCAGGAGCGCCCAGCCTTCCGCGGCGGCGAGCGCGACGCGCCACGCTCGGCCGCGCTCGGTGCGGTACACCCAGCCGAGAATCGCGGCAGCGACGACCACGCCCCACCAGCCGAGCGTCCACGTCAGCCCCGCCATGGCGAGTGCTGCAACGAGATGAAAGATCATTTGCGCGCGGGCGTCAGCGTCAACTCGGCAGAGCGCTGCGCTGCGCCGAGGTCAGCGGCCGCGTGCGGGATGCGCAGGGGCTCGAGCTGGCCGTTCGTCCACAATGGCAGCCGGTCGCGATAGCGCGGGCTGATCGGATTGCCCGACTGCCCGCCCGGGTACGTGGCCCACGCCTCGATCTCTGCGCCCAGTTGCACGACCATGCGCCAGCTCGACCCGTGCGTCCCTGCGCCCGACGATGGATTCAGCGCGCCAGGCCCGCCCTGCACGGGAATCTCGAGCGCGGAGAGCGCCGGGATGCGCAGCAGGTGATTCACGTTCTCGAAGCGCACGTGATCCCAGCGCCACTTGTCGCTCGACGGATCGCCATAGCGCGAGCGCACCGACTGCAATGCGGCCACGAGACTTGCCGCGAGGATGTCGTCGCGCGTCTCGACCTCCGTCGTGCTGCGATCGTCCCACCATGGGCTCGTGGGATCGGACAGCAATTCCGCGAGCACGGCGCTCGATGGCGTGGCGACACGACGCGCGGATGACGGCTCCACGGCCAGCTCGTCCCAGGTGCGGTTGGCGAGCATGCGCATCGCTTCCTCGAAGAGCACGGCACGCCGGTTGTCCTTCGTGTAGCGACGGTCCCACTCCACGAGCAGTGCGCGCGCCTGTGCGAGCAGGTCGAGGTTCACGCTGGTGCTCTTCCTCGCGATCACGGCCTGCGCGGCGAGCAGGAACGATGGCACGAAGAGATCGGCGCGCGCCGTGCCCGGATCGGTCTGGAACGCGCGCATCTTGTCGGGCGTCATGGTGGAGTCGGCGCGCAGCAGCGTGTTGATGCGCGCCGCGCGCCACGGATCGTAACTGCCGCCCCAGTAGCCGACCGCGACGCGCGGATCGATGGGCTGCTGGTTCGCCGACGCGAGATAGCCCTGCGCAGGATCGAAGCCCTGCGGGTACTGCTGGACTGGCAGGTTGCCGCGCCAGTCGTTCGCGCTGGCGCTGCCGTCGCGCACCACGTTGCCCTTCCCATCTGCGGCGCGCAGCGGGAAGCGCCCCGTCGAGCGGATCGCAATGTGTCCCGCGCGATCCGCCGCCAGCACGTTCTGCGCGGGCGCCATGTATGACCGCGCCATCGCGTCCTCCACTTCCATTGCGCTCGTCGCGTGCGCGGCGTCATGGAATGCGCGCAGCTCGCGGCCTGCCTCCAGTGCCGTCCACCGCATCGAGAGCCAGCGGCCGGCGACGAGCTTGAGCGGGCCGCGATGCGTGAAGCGCAGCGTGTCCGTTGCGATCAGCTGTCCCCGCGTGCCGCGGTACTGCTCGATGCGCCGCTCGATGGGCTTCCACGCGCCGTCCACCTGGTATCGCGTGGGATTCACGGCGTCGTCCACATGCTCGCTGAAGTAGTCGAGCACGTCGACGCCGGTGTTCGTGAACGTCCACGCCACGTCGCGATTAAAGCCGATGACGATGCCGGGCGCGCCGGGAATCGTGACGCCGTACATGTCGAGCTTGCCCGGCACGACGAGATGCACCTCGTACCAGATCGACGGCAAAGTGAGGTCCAGGTGCGGATCGCCAGCGAGCAGCGCCGTGTTCGTCGCCGTTCGCTTCGCCATCACCGCCCAGTTGTTGCTCGCCATCGTAGCCGGCGCGTCATCCGACTCCGTGAGCGCGAGCGCGCGCGACGGCATGAATGCCTGCGTCGCCGCCACCACGACGGCCGCCATCGTGTCCGGGCTGCCCGGCGCCGGCAAGGCGTGGAAGTCGTAGCGCACCTCCTTCTGCCCGTTGGGCTGGATGGGCTCCTGGATCGGGCCGTCGTCGGGAAAGAGCGCGTCCGCCGCGCGGGTACCGACGCGCGACGCCGCAGCAGCGCGATCGTTCTCCGCCGCGATGTACGACAGCGTGTAGCCCATCCGATTGAACAGGTGATACGAGTTCGTCACGTTCCACGGCTGCGGCGTGGTGCCCGTGAGCCGGAACTCGAGCGGCAGCTCGCTCGGCTTCATCTGGCCGATGTATGCGTTGACGCCTTCGGCATACGCGCGCGAGTAGCGCATGAAGGTCGCCGTATCCGGAATCGACGCCACGGTCCGTTCGGCGGCGCGCGGCAACCCGAGCCCGCGCATCTCGCGGTCGAGCGACAGCGTGCGCGCACCGGCCATCTCCGTGAGACGCCCCGTCGCCGCGAGCGTCTGCACGTGCATCTGGAACAGCCGGTCGCGCGCGACGACGAATCCCAGTGCGCGATACGCATCCTCTTCCGTCGCGGCGAAGATGTGCGGCACCGCGCGATCATCGTACACGACGCGCACCTCGGCGCCGAGCTTCCCGACACTGGTGGACGCGTGCGCCGGCAGCGACGCGGACCGTGCGAGCGACCACACACCGTGCGCCGGTTCGAGAAATCCGCCGAGCGCCGGTGCGGGATCGATACGGCGCGCCCCAACGACGAGCGCGCCGCCGAGGA
>JBDSTA010000035.1:0-5488 GCA_039928475.1 Gemmatimonadaceae bacterium
GCGCATGCAGCCGGCCGACTCGCTCATCTTCGCGCTCGACGTCGACTCGCTCGGCGGCCTGCGGCGCTACCTGCGGCGCGCCGGCAACGACGAGGTGAAGGCGCTCGCCTCCGACTCGCTCGCTGGAACGCTCATGCTCCGCGGCGTGGCGCGCGGGTGGCTCGACTCGCTGTCCGTGGAGGGGGCGCTGAACGGTGCGAGCCTCTACGTGCGCGGCGATCGCGCGCAGGTCGTGAGCGGGACGTTCGCCGTGCGCGACGTCTTCGAGCGCATCACCGGCAACGTGAGCCTGCGCGCCGACACGGTGATGGCCGCTGGCGTGCGCGTGGCACAGGTGTCCGCGGGGGCAACGATCCTCGATGCGGGCCACGCATTGGTCTCCGCGGGCGCCAGCGGCGAGGGCGGCGCGCTCCTTCGCACGTCGGGCGACTGGCGGTCGGTCGGCGACACCGTGACCGTGCGCCTCGACACGCTCGATCTCGCGGTGTCGTCATCCGTGTGGTCGTTGCACAGGCCGTCGCTGTTCTCCACTTCGCCGCTGGGTGTCTCGCTCGACACGCTCCTGTTCGCCGACGCGAGTGGTGCACGGATCAGCGGATTCGTCTTCGCGCCGTCCGCGGGCGCCGCGCGCGGGCACTTCGAGGCGGACTCGATTCCGCTGCGCGACATGGGCCTGCTCGCGCAGCTTCCCGACTCGCTCTCGGGCAAGTTGTCGCTCGACCTCGCGATCGCGGGCACGCGCGAGCGGCCGACGATGGAGCTGGGTGCGTCGGCCGCGAGGCTCAGGTACGCCGGCCTCGCCACGGAGCTCGTCGCCGTGAGCGGCGCCTACGCGGCGGACCGCGCGACAGTGGAAGCGAACGTGCTGCGCGCCGGTCGATCCATCCTCGACGCCTCCGTCAGCTATCCGGTCGCGCTCACGCTCTTTTCCGCGAAGACGACCGACGACTCGCTCCGCGGCCGCGTGCACGCGGACAGTGTGGACCTCGCGCTCATCGAGGCGCTGTCCACCAAGCTGCGCAACTCCACCGGACGTCTTGCGCTCGACCTCACGGTGAGCGGGAAGCCCGATCACCCGCACGTCGGTGGCCTCGCGACCGTGCGCGGGGGTGGCATCGAGGTACCGGAAGTCGGCATGCGCCTCGCGGACATCGAGGGCGCAATCTCCGTGGACCCCACGCGCGATTCGCTCACGGTGGACCGGCTTCGCTGGACGAGCCCGGCGAGTGGCGGCAATGCGGCACTCCAGGGCTCGGTCGTATTCCGCGACATCAAGACGCCGCGCATCGACCTCCGTCTCGACGCGCGCAACTTCCGCGCGGTGGACAAGCGCGGCCTCGCGCGCCTCGACGTCTCGACGGACGCAGCCGGACTCACGCTCGCGGGCACGCCGGACGCCGCCACGCTCAAGGGCGCGGTGATGATCGATCGCGGCACGATCTACATCCCCGAGCTCGTGAACAAGAAGGTCGAGGACCTCACGCCGGAGGACTTCGCCGCGCTCTTCGACACCACGGACGTCCGCAACCGCTCCATCATGCCGCAGCCGCCGAGCGCGCTGGTGGAGAACCTGCGACTCGATGGCGTGTCCGTTCGCGTGGGCGACGACGTCTGGCTGCGCTCGCGCGAAGCGAACATCAAGCTCGGCGGCACCCTCAACGTCACGAGCACGCGCGACGACCGGGGCACGCGGTCGACACTCGCAGAAGTGGGACGCGCCGACAGCGCCCGCTACAAGCTCGCGTTGAGCGGCACGCTGAGCGCGGACCGCGGCACCTATACGCTCGACCTCACTGCGGTGCAGCGCGAGTTCCAGGTGCAGAGCGGTCGCATCACGTTCTTCGGCACGCCGGACTTCAATCCGGAGATCGACGTCACCGCGGCGTACCAGGTGAAGCAGGCGAATCGCGCCGACATCGGCATCAACGCGCGCATCCACGGCAACTTCTATCCGCAGCCCGCACTCGAGCTGTCGAGCACCGACGCGTACCTCTCGCCGTCGGACCTCGTGAGCTACCTCGTCACGGGGCGGCCGAGCTTCGCCCTTGGCGAGCAGGACGTCGCGGCGGCACAACGTGCGGTCGAGTTCCTGCTGCCGACGGTCAACGCGACGGTGAGCCGCGCGCTCCGCGACCAGCTCGGCGATTTCGTCGACGCGTTCCAGATCCAGTCCGGCGCGGCGAGCGGACAGCTCACCACGTCGCAGGGTTCGGCGAGCCCGTTCCGCAGCTTCCTCTCGAGCACGCGCCTCGGTGGCGAGAAGCAGATCAAGGAGCGTCTCTTCCTCAGCTTCAGCACGGGACTCTGCCAGCTCGGCAGCGATGATCCGGGGCAGCAGGGGCTGAGCGGATTCGTGAACGCGATCGAGGGCAAGCTCGAGTACCGCTTCCCGATGATCGCGCCCGAGCGCTTCTCGCTGCGCGCGGGCCGCGAGCCGCCGGCGAGCGCGCTCCGCTGTGGCGTGGATCGCGTGCGCGGCTTCGTCGCGACGCCGCAGCAGTGGGGTCTCTCCCTCTTCCGTTCGTGGGTCTTCTGAAGCGCGCGCTCCTGATCGCGAACCCGGCGTCGCGCCGCGGCGCGCGGTACGTGGACGACGCGCGCCTGGCCCTCGAGGCCTCGGGCTCGACGTGTGACGTGATGCTCACGGAGCGGGGCGGCCACGCGCGACTGCTCACCGCGGAGCACGGCCGCAACTACGACGTCGTCTTTGCGCTCGGGGGCGACGGGACGGCGATGGAGGTCGCCGGCGCGCTCGCGGGAACGAACATCCCCGTTGGCGTGTTGCCCGGGGGAACCGGCAACCTGCTCGCGCGCGCGCTCGGGATCTCGACGCGCATCGACCGCGCGGTGCAGCAACTCCTTGGCGGCAAGGTGCGTCAGATCGACCTGGGTGTGGCCTTCGGGCATCGCTTCGCCGTGGCGGCCGGCGTCGGCATCGACGCCGCGATGGTCGCGGAGACGCCGCGCTGGATGAAGCGGCGCCTCGGCGTGCTCGCGTACACGATCATCGCGACGAGGGCCGCGCTCCGCGCCGTGCTGTTTCGCCAGTTCTTCACCGCGCGCATCGTCATCGACGGTGAGCTCGTGGAGCGTCGCGCCGCGGCGGTGCTCTTCGCAAACTTCGGCGCGATCCTCGACGAGCGCATCGCGTTCGGCCCAGGCATCGAGGTGGATGACGGCCTGCTCGACTGCTGCGTGTTCTCGCCGCGGAACCTCCGCGACGCCATCCGCATCATGTGGCGCGTGCTGCGGAAGGATTTCCGCCCGGACCCGGCACTACTATACAGGAAGGGACGTACCTTCCGGCTGGAGACGATTCCACCGCTTCCCATGCAGGCGGACGGCGAGCTGCTCGATATCACGCCGGTGGACATCACCGTCGAGCCGCTGGCCGCGCGACTGCTCGTACCTGTGCGCTGAGCGCACGACATGCGAACTGACGGCGCGACCCCTGATGCCGTTCGGGTACTGCAACAGGAGCGCGATCACCTCCTCCTCCTGCACGAGGCGCTGCGCGACGTCGAGAATGCGCCCTCGCTCGAGGCGAAGCTCGAGGTGTTCGTGCAGGCGATCCGCGACATCGGATTCGGGCGGGTCACCATCACGCTCCGCGACGCCGAGCTGAACGCCACGAAGATCGTGACGGCCGGACTCACGCCGGAGGAGGATACGGTGCTGCGCGCCGCGCCCGCACCGGGCCACGTGTGGCGGCGCCGCCTCGCGGCGATCGAGCGCTTTCGCGTGAGCTCGTCGTACTACCTCGTCGGCACCGATCCATGGGTCGCGGAGGAGTTCGGCGGCGGATTGCCGAGCGCACTCGGACCATCGTCCGATCCGGACTGGTCGCCGAGCGACACGCTGCTGGTGCCGCTCCGGCTTGCGAACGGGAGCATCGCTGCGACGCTCGTACTCGATGATCCCGCCAACCGCGCGCGCCCCACGCTCGCGCGCGTACACACGGTGGAGCTCTTCGCTCAGCAGGTGGCCGCGATGCTCGAGCACGCGTCCCTGATCGAGCTCGCCGAGCGGCGTGCGCAGCGCCTGCAGAACCTCCATGAGGTGGGCTCGCTGCTCGCCAGCTCGCTCGACGAGGCAGTGATCCTGCGCCTGCTCGCGAAGCAGATCGAGACGGTGCTCCCCGTCACGTCGGTGGTCGTCTTCTCGTCGGCGGGAAATGCGCCGCCCTGGCCACGCGCATTCCGGAGGCGCGGCGTCGTCGAGGACGAGATGTACACACCCGCCTACCTGCGCACGCTCGCCGAGCTGGCGGGCAAGCAGCAGCGCGCGCAGCGGTCAGGTGGACAGTTCGCCGTGCCGTCCATCGTCGGGACGATCACGGTCGCGATCATCGCGATCGAGAGTCCCCAGGACATGCCGCTCGACAGCGATGACGAGGAGCTCCTGCTCACGATGAGCGCGCAGGCGGCATCGGCGATCAGCAATGCGCGGCTCTACGCGGAGAGCATGCGCCAGCGCCGGCAGTCGGAGGCGCTGTCCGATGTCGTGCGCGCCGTCGGTGAATCGCTGCGCATCGACCGCGTGATGAAGCTCATCCTGCGTCATGCCACTGCGCTGCTCCGCACCGACGGGGCGACGATCGCGCTCCTCCGTGGCGACTCGCTCGAGATCACGGCGGGTGTGGGAGTGGGCGAGGCGCTCATCGGCAGCCGGCTTCCGCTGCACGGCAGCATCAGCGGACGCGTGCTGCGCTCCGCGACCAGCGCCATCACGAACGAGGGCAGCGACGACCCGGACATCTTCCTGCCGACCCCCGCGGGGACGGAGATCCGCAACACGATCATCGTTCCGCTCGTCACGGTGCAGGGCCCCCTCGGCGTGCTGGCCGTCGCAAACCGCAGGGAGCCGTTCACCCTCGAGGACGCGGAGTTCCTCCAGCGCCTCGCGGACCAGGTGTCCGTTGCGGTCGTCAACGCAAAGCTCTTCGAGGAGGTGGCCGAGGCCACGCGGGAATGGGCGGTCGCGTTCGACTCGATCGGCAGCGGCATGGTGCTGCTCGACCGGCGCGGCCGCATCCAGCGCACGAACGCGCGCGCGCGTGCCCTCATGAGTGCCGAGTCCGAGGACGAGGTGCTCAACCGCGACTTCCACAAGGCACTCTTCGGCGACGAGTCGTCGTGCGAGCAGTGCGTGCACCTCACGGCCATCACTTCGGGGACCGTACAGCGCGGCACACACGACGACCGCGCGCGCAGTCGCGTCTTCGAGGTGACCGCATCTCCTCATCCGCTCGGCGGCGCCGTCGTCACGTTCGACGACGTCACGGAGTTCCGCTCGCTCGCCGAGCGGCACCGGCGCGTGGTGGAGACGTCGCGCGACGCCATCGTCATCACCGATCGGGACCGCCGCATCATGTTCGCGAATCCCGCGGCCCACGAGCTGCTCGCGCGCGGCGACGACCTCATCGGCATCGCCGGCGAGGTGGCGGTTCCGGAGGAGGAGCGCGCGGAAGTCCGTGCGCACGAGGATC
>JBDSTA010000036.1:0-3502 GCA_039928475.1 Gemmatimonadaceae bacterium
TCACGCCGGCGCTCGCGCGCGCGCACCTGGCCGCGCGGCTGACGATGTACCCCTTGGCAATCGCGTCGAGCGACACCGCGTGCGCCGAGAAACGACGTGCGGTGCCGTGGACGCGATCCACCATCCAATGGGGGCCGGAGACATTGCCAGGTGCGCTGCCATCGCGAAGTGACTCGACGACCTGCTGCGCCGCCGGATTGAACGCGCCGCCCGTGAGGATGCGCCACCACTCGGCGGCTTCCAGCACATCGGCGAGCTCCGGCGACACTGGAACGTCCTCACCCTGCGTCGCCTGCCAGCGGGCGAGCTCGCTCGTGGCCGACCAGCCGCTCAGGATGGGCTCGAGACGATCGACCTCGTCGAGCGCGTCGGACTCCGCGCGGCGCGCATCGGCCTCGTCGGCGGCGACGACATGCAGCTCCAGCGACGTGCCGAGCACATGCTCGTAGTGGAAGACGTGCTTCTGCGGCTGCGGTGCACGCCCTCCCCTCGGCCACGCCGAGATCGCCCTGCCGAATGTGGTGTCGCGGAGACTTCGCATCGTCGCCCAGTGAGGGTTCGTGGGAGAATACCCCGCCGGACGCCACAAGGTTGGGGCCAGGATACGGATGGCACGCGGCATGTCACGAACGGCACGCCGGCGCCACGAATGGCGCCGCTCAGGGCGCGTCGAGCGTTGCTGCGGCGAGCACAGTGTCGAGCGTCTCGCGCGTTGCTGAAGCGGCGGAGCCCATCAGCACGCGCCCCCCACCGCCCTTTCCGCCTTCGAGTGCGGCGAGCGCAGCATCGAATGCCGGCTTGAGATTCGTCGTCACGTTCTCCGAGCGAGCGAAGACGACCTGCGTCCGTGCGCCGGTCACGCCGAGCATCGCGACGACGTCAGGCTCCGAGGTGAGCCGCAGCGCGAGGCCCTTCACCTCGTCGATGGCACGCTCGCTCCACGAGGCGCGGACGATCTTGAGGGCGCCTGATTCGGTGGCGCTCGCGGCGAGGCGCGTCGCTTCGTCGTCGAGATCGCGCTCGCGATACACGCTGAGGGCGCGACGCGTGTCCACCACCGTGCCACTGAGCTTCGCGACGGCGTCCACGATGTCCGCCGGTGCGCAGGTGAGCGCCGCCGAGAGCTCGCGTATGATCGCGTGCTTGCGCGCGTAATCGGATCGCGCGCGATGGCCGGCGAGAAACTCGACGCGCGTGCCGCGCTTCATCTTCTCGGTGCGCAGCACGGAGAGCAGCCCGATCTCCCCCGAGCGCGCGACGTGCGTGCCGCCGCACGCCGAGTAGTCGAAGTCGCCGATGGCGACGACGCGGAGCGGTCCGTCCACGTCGGGCATCTTGCGCAGCGCGAGCGATGCGATCTCGCTGTCCGTCGGAAACCAGGCGCGCACATCGACGTTGTCGCTGATGAGCGTGTTCGCGATGGCAACGGCGTCGCTGATGCTTGCGTCGGATACCGCCGGCGAATCGAGGTCGACGGACACGGTGTCGACGCCGAGATGGAAGCCGATCGTCGAGGCGTTGGCGGCGCGAATGAATGCCTGCGACAGGATGTGCTGCCCCGTGTGCTGCTGCATGTGGTCGAAGCGGCGCGTGCCGTCGATCACCGCGGCCACGGGTCCTGTTGCGAGTGGCGAGTCCAGCAGGTGGATGACGGCGCCATCCCCCTCGCGCACCTGCACGTCGGTGACGCGCGACGATCCGAGCGTGCCGACATCGTGCGGCTGGCCGCCGGATGAGGGATAGAAGTACGACGCATCGAGCACCGCGTAGGGCGTGCCGTTCTCGGCCGCCGCCTCGATGACGGAGCCGCTGAAGCTCCAGGTGTAGGAGTCGCCGTAGTAGGGTCGTCTGCCGGGTATGTCCATGGCCTCAAGCTATCGGGCAAACAGGTGTGGCGTGACTCGACGTCGTTAACTTCATGCCATGACGACACCACGGGCGACGGACGGCCGGCATGAGGTGCGCTTCCTGTTGACGATGGCGCGCGCGCTGCACACGGCGGGCACGACAGCCCAGCGTCTCGAGGATTCGCTCTCGGTGCTCGCACGCGGACTCGGCCTCACGCATTCGCAGTTCTTTTCGACGCCGACCTCGATCATGTGCGCGTTCGGCGAGATGGAGGCGCAGCGCGTGCACCTGCTGCGCCTCGCGCCCGCCGGGCCGAACATCGGGAAGCTGTCGAAGCTGGATCGCGTGGTGAGCGACGTGCTCGACGGCACGATCTCGACGCCGGAGGCGCTCGAGCGCGTGGAGGCGATCGAGAGCTCGCCGTCGCCATACAGCGCGTTCGTGACGATCCTCGCGTTCGGGCTCGGCTCCGCGGGTATCGCGCGCTTCCTCGGCGGAGGCGTCGCGGAGATTGCCGTGGGTGGATTCCTGGGAATCCTCACGGGGGCGCTCGAGGCGGCGGCGGAACGGCGACGCCGGCTCGAGCGGGTGTACGAACCGATTGCGGCCTTTGCGTCCGCGTTCATCGCGACGTCGGTGGCGGCGCTCATCGGCCCGTATGCGCCGTCGACGGCGATACTCGCCGGGATCATCGTGTTGCTGCCGGGGCTCGTGCTGACGAATGCCGTGCGAGAGCTCGCCGAGCGTCACCTGGCGTCGGGCACTGCGCGACTCGCGGGCGCGACGATGACACTGCTCGGCCTCATCTTCGGCGTGGCGCTTGGCGACCGCGCCGCGGCGGGATTGTTCGGGAGCGTGCGATCGCTGACGCCGGCGGCGCTGCCCTGGTGGACGATGGGCATCGCGATCATCGCGGCGGGAGTGAGCTTCGTCGTGATCCTCAAGGCCGAGCCGCGCGACACGGGGTGGATCGTGTGTGCGTCCGCGATCAGCTACCTGCTCGCGAGTACGAGCGTGCGCATCGCGGGCCCTGAGCTCGGGCTGTTCGTGGCGGCGATGTTCGACGGCGTGGCGTCCACGGTGTGGGGGCGGCTGCGCGATCGCCCGCAGAGCGTGGTGCTCGTGCCGGCCATCCTGATGCTCGTGCCGGGAAGCGTGGGCTTCCGCAGCCTCAACAGCCTACTTGAACGCAACGTCATCGCGGGGGTGCAGACCGCATTCGCGATGGTGCTCGCGGCGACCGCCCTGTCGGCGGGGCTGCTCGTTGCGACGTCCGTGGCGTCCGGTCGTCGCCGGATCGCGAAGCGCGACGGGGTGGCCATTCGCACGGACGAGTACCGCGCGGTGCGCATGCCCGTGCTCTGACCCCAATACGAAAACCTGCCCGTGCTCTGACCCCAATTCGAAAACGAAACAGCCGGCGGAGATCCGCCGGCTGCTTCGTTCAATGCTTGTTGCGTAGCGACTACGCCTTGCCGCGGCCCCTGCCCTGACCCTTGCCGTCGCCCTGACGCTGGGCGAAGCGCTGCTTCATCGCGACGACGTTCTTGTCGAACTGCACGCGCTGGTCGGCCGAGAGCACGGTGCGCAACTCGGCAACGCGCTGGTCGCGACGCTTCTCCATCTCGGCACGACGGGCCGCGAAGCGGGCCGT
>JBDSTA010000037.1:0-22993 GCA_039928475.1 Gemmatimonadaceae bacterium
TTCGGAGTTCGGCTTTGCCTGGCCAAGAGGCTCGATGGCCGGCCGATTGAGTGTCGCGTAGTTGTGACCGTACGACAGATGGATGTCCCAGTGCTCGAGCTGCGTCGTGGCGGGAAGGATGATGTCCGCCCAGTCGCACGTGTCGGTCTGGAAGTGCTCGAGCACAACGGTGAAGAGATCCTCGCGCGCAAAGCCCTGGAGCACCGCGTTGCGGTCCGGCGCGACGGCGGCGGGGTTGCTGTTGTAGACGACGACCGCCTTCACCGGGGGTCCGCCGACTCCCGCGTCGTCGCGCGTCAGCGCATCGCCGAGACGGATCATGTTGATCGTGCGCGTGGGCGGTCCGAGATCAGGTCGCTCCAGTGCGGCTTTGTTGAACTGGAAGTTCGCGGACGTCGAGAGCTGCACGCCGCCGCCGGCGCGACGCCAGTGACCCGCGATGGCCGGCAGGCACGCGATCGTGCGCACCGCCATCCCGCCGCCCGCGTGACGCTGCAAGCCGTAGTTCACGCGAATGAACGCGGCCCGCGCACGGCCGAACCGCTCGCCAAGCGACACGATCGTGGCCTCGTCGAGTCCTGTGGCTGCGGCAGTGCGCGCCGGCGTCCACTCCGCTGCGCGCTCGCGCAGCTGCTCATGGCCGAGCGTGTGCTGCTCGATGTAGTCGCGATCCTCGAGCCCCTGCGCGAAGATCACGTGCATCATGCCGAGTGCGAGCGCGGCATCCGCGCCCGGGCGAATGGGAATCCATTCGTCGCACTGGAGCGCCGTGCGCGTCTTGATCGGGTCGATGCAGATGATCTTCGCGCCGCGCTCGCGTGCCTCGAGAATGAAGGGCCACAGGTGCGGGTTCGCGGTGAGCGTGTTGGTTCCCCACAGCAGCACGAGGTCGCTCTCGGGAACGCCTTCGCCGTCGGCGCCGATGTTCGCGCCCACCGTCATGCGCATGCCGACCGTGCCCGCCATGGAGCAGATCGTGCGATCGAGCTTCGACGCGCCGAGCAGGTGGAAGAAGCGGTGGTCCATGGACGAGCCCTGCACGAGCCCCATCGTTCCGGCATAGGAGTAGGGCAGGATCGCCTGCGGGCCGTGCTCCGAGCGCGCGATGTCGCCGAGTCGTGCGGCGATCTCGTCGAGCGCCTCGTCCCACGTGATGCGCTCGAACTTTCCCTCGCCCTTGGGCCCGATGCGACGAAGCGGCGTGGTGAGCCGGTCCTCGTGATAGGTGCGCTCGACGTAGCGGTTCACCTTCGCGCACAGGAAACCGCGCGTGACGGGGTGGTCCGGGTCGCCGGCGACGCGTGTTGCTCGCCCGTCTTCGACGGTGACGAGCATGGCGCAGGTGTCGGGGCAATCGTGCGGGCATCCGCCGCGGACGACGCCATCGCGTACCAGCGCGAGATTTCCCGAATCGGCTTGGATCTTCATGGTGGGGGACAGAGGGGTGCTCAGGTCAAGCTATCAGGAGTGGCCGATGGCGACCACGGCGGCGTGGTGGGACCGGGTGTCACGAGCTCGTAACTCTTTGCCATTGTTCGAGTTACGAGTAGAAAATGTTGCGCGGATGCGACGGCGTCCGGAATTGGGCCGCCGCGGGTGGGGGGAGCAGGTGCACCGTATTGTCGGGCTCGCGGACGAACCCGTTGCCCTGCTTTCACTTGGCTCACCTGAATCCACTCTTGACACGAGGCTCTGGAATTCTA
This sequence comes from Gemmatimonadaceae bacterium, assembly GCA_039928475.1. Taxonomy (GTDB): domain Bacteria; phylum Gemmatimonadota; class Gemmatimonadetes; order Gemmatimonadales; family Gemmatimonadaceae; genus AG11. Next base: position 1,704 of record JBDSTA010000037.1, read on the forward strand.
AGTTTCACGCCGCATGAAGCCGGGCACCGCTAGAGCGTGCGCGGACCAACGCGTCATTCACCGAACCCAATCAGGAGAAATACATGAAGCGCCTGGCCCTTGTCGCAGTCGTGCTCGTCGCGGCCTGCAGTGCGAAGGAAGAAGTCAAGGCTGACACCGCCGCTCCGGCGATGGCTCCGGCCCCCGCTCCGGCCATGATGGCGACGGATTCGGCCGCCAAGGCTGATTCCGCGATGGCCGCGATGAAGATGGACACCACGAAGAAGATGGCGGACACCACGAAGAAGAAGCCGTAAGCTTCCTCTCGTTGATCCTTGGCGGGGCGGTACACTCTCGAGTGTGCCGCCCCGTTCTTCATTGGTGCTCCATGCTCCAGCGAAATGCATCGGGCACGCCCACCTCGGGCCGTACGCGAGGATCCCAGCCCAGCTCGCGGCGCGCGCGCTCCGACGTGAATGGATTGTCGCGCGTCATGAAGTCGAGCGACGCATTGGTCACCGCATTGAACGTGCTCCCGAAGAACAGCGGAGCCACGACACCGAAGGCGCGCATCGCCACCTTGGCCAGCGACGGCGGAACGTCGATCACGCGCAGGCGACGCCCCATGCCCTCACCTGCAAGACGAAAGAATTCCGCGACGCTCACGTCGTAGTCGTTGGCGAGGTTGAACGCGCGACCACCTGCCGCGTCGTGCGACGCAGCGCGCACCACGCCATCGGCGACGTTCTCCGCGTGCACGATGGCGAGCGTCGACTGCCCGCCACCGATGAGCGGCGAGAAGCCGCGGCCGAGCAGCCGCGCCATGCGCGGAACGAACTGGCGGTCGCGCCGTCCGTAGATGACGTCCGGACGCAGCGCGGTCGCCCACACGCGGCCTGCTCGATGCGCCTCCATCACCAGCGCCTCCGAGTCGCGCTTCGAGCGCGCGTAGAAGGCCGAGTCGTCGAGCGGCGCGAACCTGGTGTCCTCGTCGGTGCGCGCGTCGCCCGCGTAGCGCGAGGACCCGCCGTACACCGCGACACTGCTCACGTGCACGAGCCGCGCGCTCGCCCGCTCCGCCGCTTCGATCGCATGCGTGGTGCCATCGATGTTCGGCCGCCGAAAGGCCTCCCACCCACCCGCCGCGGTCACGGCGGCGGCCGTATGGAACACCACGTTGCAACTCGCGGCAGCGCGCGTGAACGACTCGCTGTCGAGCACGTCGCCGGCGACGATCTCCACGCCTGCCATGGCACCCGCGCGCGACGGATCGCGCACGAGCGCGCGCACGTCCCACCCGTCGCGCACGAGCCGCTCGGTGACATACGACCCCACGAGCCCCGTCGCGCCGGTCACCAGCGCGCGCGGCACGACTCAGCCTTCGGTGAACGGCAGTGCGGAGACGTCCACGCGCCGCTCGGCGACGACGCCGTCGCCCTCACCCGGCCAGCGCGCCGTGAGCGCGGCGCCGGGCATCACCTCGCGCCGGATCATCGCCAGCGCGATGCCGCCGAGTCGCGGCGAGCGCACCGCGGTGCGCACATCGCCCACCTGGAGGCCGGCCTCGTCGTGCAACGTTGCGCCACTCGGCGGCGCGTCTGCCTCGCCGGCATGCACGCCGCGCAGGTGGCGGTTCACGTGCCCGCGGAAATGGAGGCGCGCAACGGTCTCCTGGCCGACATAGCAGCCCTTCGTATACGAGATGGCGTGCAGCTCGTCGAAGTTCGCTTCCTGCGGGATGGTGTTGTCGTCCATGTCGAGGCCCCACTCGGGGCGGCCGGCCTCGACGCGCGCGATCTCCCACGCATCGAGGCCGGCGGGCACCGCGCCGTTCGCCATCGCGCGCTCCCACATCACGTCGAACTGCTCGGCGGCGACGAACATCTCGAAGCCCTCGATACCGAGATCGGGGGAGCGGCACACGAGCACCTTCGCGCCATCGAGGTCCACCGTGACGTGCGCATACGGTGCGAGCGCCGTGAGTGCAGGGGCCTGCACACCCGTGACTGCCGCGACGACGTGACGCGCGTTGAGGCCGAAGATGCCGAGCGTGCGCAGCGTCGCCGTCTCGTCCACGTGTGGTGCGAGCCGCGGGTTCACGAACTTCTTCACCATCGCCGCCCACGCCGCCGCCGCGCGCGGCGGTGCGTCCACGAGCACGCTGCCTTCATCGATGAAGATGCGCACGTCCGCGACGATCTTGCCCTTCGCGGTGAGCGCGGCCGCGTAGCAGCCCTGGCCCGGCACGAGGCCGGCGACGTCGTTGCTCACGAGGCCGGCCACCATCTCCGCCGCCTTGTCGCCCTTCACGCGCAGGCGCCCGCGATGGCTGCGATCGAACAGCGCGGCCTGCGACTGCATCGCCTCGTACTCCACGGCGACGCTGCCGTAGGCGAGCACGACACTCTTTCCGCCCACGTCCGTGAGCGATGAGCCGGATGCGGGAAGGCCGCTCACGACTGGCGCTCCGTCACCGCGGGAATGCCCGCGGCGCGTTCGAGGTCGGCGACGGTCACGCCGATCAACGACGTGAGCGCGCCATCTGCCTCGACGGCGACGTGCGCCGGCATGCCGAGTGCCACGGTGCGGACGTTGGCGTCGCGCGCGGCGCGCAGGAACGCATGCGTGCCGACGAGCGCGACGACACGCTCCGGATGCAGTGGCCGGCGGCGCGCGAGCTGCGCCACTGCGCGGCGGTGTCCGTCCGGGGATGGCGGCGCATCAGCGGAATCGTCGGCGCTCACGATCGTGGAGGCTGCGGCCTCGAGACCGGCAAGGCGCAGCATGAACTCGGTCTCCGATCGCGTCGCAGTGGTCACGATGGCGAGCCGCGATGACGCCTGGATGCGCTCGACCACCTCACGCGCGCCTTGCCGCAGGACGAAGCCCTTGCCCAGGCGCTCTGCAAAGGCCGTGGTGGCACGAGCGACGACGATGTCCGCGAGCGTGGGGTCCACCGTGCCCGCACGTTGCAGCACACCAACCGCTTCCGCGGCGAAGCCCTGCCACTCGAACGCGGCGACGTCGGCGGGCTCCGCATAGCGCACGCCTTCCTCGGACAGGGCACGTCGCAGCGCATGACGCCGCGCGTCGGCAGTGTCCACGAGCACGTTCTCCCAGTCGAGCAGCACCGCATCGAGCATGGGTCGAAATCAACCCAGGGCGCGCGCGGCGCGCTACGGCCGCCCTGCGTCAGCCCGAGAACTTCACGGCGTACGAGGCGTCCAGGAGGTCCACGGGATGCACGCCGCGCGCGGCAATGCCGCCGCGGCGCATCCCCGCGCCAATCTGCATGAGGCAGCCAGGATTGCCCGTCGCCACGAACTGCGCGTCGGTCTCGCCGATGTGCTTGAGCTTCTCGTCGAGCACGCGATCGCTGACCTCCGGCTCGACGAGGTTGTAGATGCCCGCACTGCCACAGCAATGCTCGCTGCCGACGAGTGGCACCAGCTCGAGCCCGGGAATGGCGCCGAGCACGCGAAGCGGCGCCGCCGCGATGCGCTGCGCATGCAGGAGGTGGCAGGGTGCGTCGTAGGCCACGCGTGTCCGCAGCTCGCCTCCCGGAAGCGGTCCAGCCGTCGCGAGCACTTCGCTCACGTCGCGCACACGATCCGATACGGCGCGCGCGCGCGCGTGCCACGCCGGGTCGGACTCGAGGAGGTGCGCATACTCCTTCATCATCGCGCCGCAGCCCGCCGCGTTCACCACGATGACGTCGGCACCGCTCTGCTCGAACGCTGCGATGTTCGCACGCGCGAGTGAGCGGGCGGTGTCGGCGTCCCCCGCGTGCGCGTGCAGCGCGCCGCAACAGCGCTGCCCGCTCGTCTCGAGTACACGAAGGCCATTCACCGCGAGCACGCGTTCCGTGGCGCGATTCGTCTCGGCGTACAGGCCTTCCATCACGCACCCGGTGAGCAGCGTTGCCGACCCGGTGGTCGCGCTCACCGGCGGTTCGTACGCGCGCGTCGCAACAGGGCGGCGGGTCGACTCGAGCATCGCCATCGCGAAGCCCAATCGCCCGGGCACGCGCGACAGGAGTGCCGAGACGCGAAGCGCGCGCGCGATGCGCCCGCCGAGCATCGCGAGCCGCATGAGGCCCGGCCTCGCGAAGACGAACAGGATCGCGCGCGCGATGAGGGGATTGGGGCGCACATCCGTGAGCGTCGCGCGCGTGGCCTCGAGCAACTGCCCGTACGGCACACCGGACGGACACGCCGTCTCGCAGGCGCAGCAGCCGAGACACTGGTCGATGTGCTTGCGCACGTCGCCGTCCGTCACGGGAAGGCTGCCCTCGACGAGTGCGCGCATCAACACGAGTCGCCCGCGCGGACTGTCGTTCTCGTCCTCGAGCGTGAGGTACGTTGGGCACGCCTGGAGGCAGAAGCCGCAGTGCACGCAGGCGTCGATGCCGGCCGCCGCATCGGCAAGCGGCGTCCCGGGTATCGCGCAGGCGGCCATGGCCGGGAGCAGGGTATCGGTCACGGCAGTCCCAGTAGTCCCGGATTCATCACGCCGTCGGGATCGAATGCGCGCTTCACTCCCGCCCTCAATGCGTCAGATGAGCGGGTACAATCGAACATCGGCCAGAGTGTGGCGCCGGCCTGCTCGCACACGAGCGTGCAGGTGGATGCGAGGTCCTGGATGCCCTTGCGCACCGCATCGGGCGACGAGCCCTCCGTCGGTACGACGACACGCACGATACCGCGCGAGACACTCGCATGCGCGAAGCCGCCGGCACCTTCCGCGAACGAGCTCGCGCGCGCCCACAGCGCGGGCAGTCGCGACGGCAGCGTGCTCGCGCGAAAGACCACTGCGCCCACGGGCTCGGCGCGCGCGAGATCGGTCCACGCCGTCTCGCGCGCCCGCGTCGAATCGCCGAGCGTCGCCGCCTCTGTCGCGGCCGCGCTCGCGAACGACGCATTGCCGCCCCAGCGCAGCATGAGTGCGCCACCATCGTGCCCGAGCTGTCGCGCGAGCGTTGGCGACACCAACTCGGCAGCGAACGGCGTCAACGCGCTGGTGCGCATCCACGTTGCAACGCGCGCCGCAAATGCCTCTTTCAACTCCGAGCCGATGGCGACGACGAGCGTCTCGTCGGCCTCGGGGCGCGCGCGAAGCCGCAGCGACACCTCGGTGATGGCGCCGAGGGTGCCCCATGCGCCTGTCGTGAGTCGCACGAGGTCGAACCCTGCGACATTCTTCACGACGCGGCCACCCGCGCGAATCACGTCACCGGTGCCGCTCACGAACTCGCAGCCGAGCACGTGGTCGCGCGGTGTGCCGAATGCGCTCGCCAGGGGGCCGAAGGACGCCGTGGCCACGGTGGCGCCGATCGTTCCGGCGCCGGCGCCGTGGGGATCGAGCGCGAGCCAATGTCCCTCGGCGCGCGTTGCACTCGCGATCTCGGTGAGCGACGTGCCTGCGCGCGCGGTGAGCGTCAGGTCGCCCGGCACGTACTCCACGATGCCCGTGTGCCCCGAGAGATCGAGGGTGCCCGTGGTCGCAGCGGGGCGTCCCGCCGACAGCCATGTGCCCGCGCCGCAGATCCTTAGCGTGTGGTGATTCGCGCGCGCGTGGCGCACCTGGTCCGCGAGCGTCGTTGCGCTCATCGGCGTGCCGCCGGCGCCGCGTGCCATTCGCGGCAGCTGTGCACGGGCACGACCTTGCCCGGGTTCGCGCGGCGCTCGGGGTCGAACACCTGGCGGAGATCGCACATCGCGCGCAGCGTCGGTGGCGTGAAGAGCGCCTCCATGTACGCGAGCTTGTCGAGACCCACGCCGTGCTCGCCCGTGATCGTGCCGCCGGCATCGATGCACGCCTGCATGATCTCGCCCATCGCGGCATGCACGCGCGCCGACTCATCCGGGTCGTCGGAGTTGTAGCCGATGTTCGGGTGCAGGTTGCCGTCGCCCGCATGAAAGACGTTGCAGACGCTCACGCGATGGCGCGTCCCGATCTCGCCGATGGCGGCGAGCATGGCCGGGAGCTTCGTGCGCGGCACCACCGCGTCCTGCACCACGAGGTGCGACGAGATGCGTCCCATTGCGCCGAAGGCTTTCTTGCGGCCCTGCCAGAGTCGCGCGCGCTCCGCGGGATCCGTGGCTGTCCGCACCGAGCGCGCACCAGCCGCCGTGCAGAAGGCCGATACGCGCCCGGCGTCGTCGTCGAGGCCCGCGGCAGCGCCGTCGAGGTCGATGAGCAGGATGGCCGCCGCATCGGTGGGGTAGCCCGCCGCATAGATCGACGCCTCGACCGCGTTGATCGTCGCGGCGTCCATCATCTCGAGGGCCGCAGCCACGATGCCGGACGCGATGATCGCGGACACCGCGTGGGCCGCTGCGTCCACCGAGTGGAAGTCGGCGAGCAGCGTTCGCACCGCCTCCGGATTGCGCACGAGGCGCACCGTGGCGTCGAGCACCACGCCGAAGCATCCCTCGCTGCCGACGAATGCGCCCAGGAGGTCGAGGCCGTCGTCCTCACCCTCGGCGTTGCCCAGCGTGACCACGTCGCCGCCCGGCAACACCACGGTGAGCGCGATCACATGATTCAGCGTCACGCCGTACTTCAGGCAGTGCGGCCCGCCCGCGTTCTCGGCGACGTTTCCGCCAATGGTGCACGCCGTCTGGCTCGACGGATCCGGCGCATAGTGCAGTCCGTACTCCGAGGCGGCAGCCGTGAGGGTCGCGTTCACCACGCCCGGCTCGACGACGGCACGCGCATTGTCGCCGTCGATGGAGATGATGCGCTTCAGGCGATGCAGGCCGAGGAGGACGACGCCGTCCGCGAGCGAGCCGCCCGAGAGTCCGGTGCCAGCGCCCCGCGCGACGAAGGGCGCTCCGGATGCCGCGAGCGCGCGCACGACGGAGATGGTCTCCTCGCGCGTGCCGGGAAAGACGGCGAGCGACGGACGCTTCTGGTAGCCCGGCAGCCCATCCGACTCGTACGAACGCAACTCGCCAGCCCGCTCGAGCACACGGCGCTCGCCGACGATGGCCGCGAGCTGCGCCGCGAGCGCATCACTCACGGGCAGACGACACGGACGGCGTCGCGGGCGAGGGAATACTCCACCTTGGCGCCGAGCTTCACGAGCTCGCCATCCACGGCGATCGTACCGGCCTTCTTCATCGTGATGGTGCAGCGTTCGACGATGAAGCTGTCGAGCTCCGGGGTGCGCGCCGCAGTGTTCACGCCGCGCGCCACGGCGGCGAAGCCCATCGCGAGCATGCGCGCGCGCGAGCGGCCCTGGACCACGAGCACGTGCAGCCCGCGGCGCCCATCGGGCACGCGCTTGCCGAGCGAGGGAAGCTGGAGCTCGCGCTCGCCGACGCCGATGAACACGAGCGGCGTGCGGAAGATGCGGCGCTCACCATCCACCTCCATCTCGACGGCGATGTGTCGCAGGCGGAAGAACATGCGAATGGCCGCGATGAACGACGCGATGCGGTAGCCGAATCGCTTCTCGAGCCTCTCGCGCGTGCGCACGAAGGTGACGTAGGCGCCGACGCTGCTCGTGTTCAGGAAGACGTGGTCGTTCGCCCACGCCACGTCGGCCGGCCGCGCCGTGCCCTGGAGCGCGACGGACAGCGCCTCCTTCGGGTCGTCGGGAATGCCGAGATCCGTCGCGAAGTGGTTGAGCGTGCCGCCGGGCAGGATCGCGAGCTCCGCGTTCGTGCCGATGAGCCCATTCACCGCGGTGCCGATGGTGCCGTCGCCGCCGGCAACCAGCATCCGCGGTACTCCCTCGGCGGCGAGCCGCTTCATTTCGTCGCCCAGCTTCGCTGGATCCACTTCCCGGACCTCGAAGGCGCCGCTCTCGTCCAGCGCGTCGCGCGCGGCATCGGCCGACCCGGACTTCGGGTTGACGTAGGCGGGAATGGCGTGAACCGAGGGCGTCATCGTGTTTTCAGTGGAGGAGGCGTTGCCGCAAACCGTCGAGCCAGACGCGGAAGGAATGCGGGTCTCGTGCCGCAGGAACCGCCACCGTCGCGCGCCGATCCAGCTTGCCCCAGCCCACGAGGCGCCCACTCAGTGCGGCAGCGAACGAGCGCACCACCACCCAGTACATCACCTGCCGGTACGCGAAGCGCTGGAGGAAGATGAGCCACGTGAGCTGCCTGTCCTCCTCCGGTTCCATGAGGAACGCGATCACCGCCGCGAGCCAGTCCACGAGCAGGAAGACGGCGTAGTAGGTGAACACCTTCTCCAGGTCCACCAGCGCGTACGTCAGGCGATCGTTCACCATGTGCGTGCTCGCGTTGATCCACACCGAGAGCACGCTGTAGACGAACATCAGGTCGGCGATGGGCGAGATGGCCGGCAGGATCAGCTGGAACAGCACCACGTTCGGCAGCGCGATCCACCCGAGTGATCCGTAGCGCGACCGGAAGAACGCATCGCGATGCTTCCACGCGCACTGCAGCGTGCCGAACGACCAGCGGAAGCGCTGCTTCGCCAGGCCGCGCAAGGTGTCGGGCGCCTCCGTCCACGCGATTGCGCGATCCGCGTAGGCCACCGAGTAGCCCTTGCGCCGCATCGCCAGCGTGAGGTCCTGGTCCTCCGCGAGCGTGTCCTCCTTGAATCCGCCTACTTCCATCACGGCCGCGCGACGCCATGCGCCGACCGCTCCCGGGACGACGGTGATGCAGTCGAGGAGGGAGAAGGCGCGGCGGTCGAGGTTCTGGCTCGTCACGTACTCGAGGGCTTGCCAGCGCGTCACGAGGTTGATGCGGTTGCCCACCTTGGCATTGCCCGCGACGGCCGCGACCTTCTCGTCGCGCAAGGGCTGCACGAGCTCCGCGATCGCCTCCTCGTCGAAGACGGTGTCGGCATCGAGTCCGATCACGACCTCGTGCCGCGCCTTGGCGATGCCGAAGTTCAGGGCGCTCGCCTTGCCGCCGTTCACCTTCCGCATCACCGTCACCTGCGGATGCCGGCCGTATGCCTCCTCGCAGATGAGCGCCGTGTCGTCATGCGATCCGTCGTCCACGACGAGGATCTCCAGGTCGCCCGCGTAGCGCTGGTTCAGCAGCGACGACACGGTCTGCACGATCACCTTCTCCTCGTTGTACGCCGGCACGATGACGCTCACGCCGGGATGGAACGCGTGCGTCACGTCCGCGGCTGGCTGTCGCACCCGTTGCACGATTGCCAGCACGCCGACGATGAGCAGCCGCGCGATGCCGAGCACCACGGCCACGCCGAAGACCCAGTAGACAGTGGTCTCGCCGAAGCCCCACAGCAGGAAGCCCGCCTCGCGCAGCAGTCGCGTCGCGGCGCTCGCCGGGGGCAGGGGTGGCATCGCGTCATCGCGCGTGATGCCCGCGAGCTCGGACACGAGCACGAGCGTGTCGCCGCGCGCGCGAAGCGAGTCGATGAGCGGACCCACGGCGGCCACCGTGTTCCGCCGGTCGCCACCGGCGTCGTGCAGCAGCACCACGTTGCGCGCCGAATCCTGCGCGAGCGAGTTGATCGCATTGGGCAACCGGCGGCGCTCGAGCACGAGCCTGATGATCGAGTCCGCCGGCAGCGCCTTCCAGTCCTCGCCGTCCACGTGCAGGCCGATCGTCCAATAGTTGCGGCGCGACGCGATGCCCACCGACACCAGCTCGGGATCCGTGGACGGCTCGGCATCCCCGAAGTACGGCGGCCGGAAGAACGCGGTGCGACGATCGATCGCGGCCTCCAGCAGGGACGCCGTCATGTCGATCTCGTACCGGCTGCGGCGCTCCGTGGTGAGTGAGAGGTTCGGATGCGTGAAGGTGTGATTGCCGATCTCGTGACCCTCCGCGTACATGCGCTGCACGAGCCGCATGTGCGTGTCCACGTTCTGGCCGACGACGAAGAACGTCGCGTGCACGCCGCGCGAGGCGAGCGTGTCGAGGATCATCGGCGTCCAGCGCGAATCGGGCCCGTCGTCGAAGGTGAGCGCGACGCGATGGCGATTCTCCACCTGGCCACCAGTGCGCGCCACCACATACGGAATGGGCACGCGGACCAGCGTCTCGTTCGTGATGTAGCCGCTGCGCTTGTCGTACTGGACGTTGCGCCATCCGTCCGCCGGGAACGACGTCACCTGGAGGATCTCACCGGTGCCGTCGAACTCCGCGTCGTAGCTCGGGCGCATGAGTCGCAGCGTATCGGGATGCAGCAGCGCGCCGTCCTTCGCGAGTACGTTCCAGATGGACGGATCCTCGCCGCCCAGGCGCCAGATGGCATGACCTGCCACGCCGAGCGCGCGGCCGACGAGCATCTCGTTGTACGCAGTGACCGCATCGAGATACCACACTACGTGGTCCGTCGAATCCTCCGATGTCCACTGGAGGTACGGGTTCATCGACACGGGATCGAAGTGCGGCCGCGGCTGCGTGATGCCGCGCGCCGCGCGCATCGTTTCCTGGAAGTCCGAGCTCTCGGCCTTGCGATTGGCCACCGCCTCGGCGTCGTTCCAGTCGTAGCCCTGCGCGCCCACCATCAGGATCAGGCGGGAGGGCTGGACGAGGCGCGTGAACCGCCGCGCCTGCGCGACGTAGAACGTCTGGCTGGCAATGGGACCCGGCGGCCCTTCGGCGTAATGCTCGTCGAAGATCATCGGGAACAGCTTGTCGTTCACCGCCGCGGCCTGCCGGATGTACGGATCCGGATCCGAGACGGCGATTGCCTGCGTCGCGAGCTTGCCGAGCGAGTGCATCGCGTCGTGCAGCTCGCGCGCGAAGGCGAGCACCTGGCCCTGAAGCGCCGGGTCGACGTTCTCGATGTCGAGCGTCGTTCCCGCGAGGTCGTACGTGGTGACGGCGGCCTTGAGCTGCCGAAGTGCGTTCGCGCGCGCCGCGGGATTGGAGAGGAAGCGCCTTATCACCTCTGCGTCGAACTGGCCGGACGCGGAGTCGCGACCCGCCGGCACTACGTAGTTCGTGATCATCAGGAACAGCGACGGCCGCGTTTCCACCGGCCGGTTGCGGAACAGCTCCACGACTTCCGGCTTGATCCTGAGCAGCAGCGTGTCGGCGTTCTGCGGGAAGAATCCCCACTCGCCGATCACCCAGTTCAAGCGGTCGAAGTGGCGGGTCAGCGATGCGTACGAGTTGTCCGCCCAGTTCACGTAGAATCCCGCGACGATCGATTCGCTGCGCGGTGAGCGCGTGCCCGTGCCGATGTTCGTCGCCGGCACGACCTCCGCCTTTCGCGAGACCGGGTTGCCCGTGGCGCGCATGGAGGCGGCAAGCTTGCGGCGATAGGCGATGCGGAGGCGGTCGACCCGCGTGAACGCACCGGGACGACCAGTCGTGGCGCCCGCGATGATGCGATTGTTCGCCGACGCCAGCGGGAGCTCCGGCGGGATGGGCGGGGAGAAGAACAGCGAACCCACGACGACGATGGCAAGTACGGTCGTCAGGACGCCCGCCGCGAGCGCGAGGCGCCTGATGCGGCGCCATCGGGCGCCGGTGTGATCGATGAAGACTGGGGAGTGGCGACTGCGGTCGGCCATGCGGTGGGGTGCGCGGTGCGACTGCTAAGTTACCGCGCGCTCCGCAGTCGTGCCCTCGGTGAGCTCGGTCAGGATCTCGTCGAGCTGGCGGAGCTCGAAGGGCTTCTGGAGCACCGGGCAGTGCGTCCGCTGCACGAAGCTCGCGGCCTCGAGGGACGCCACGTCGCCCGTACTGAAGATGAAGCGGCGCAGCAGGGCCGGCCGTTCGCGCAGGAGCTGGTCGTGCAGGTCGATCCCCGAGAACCCCGGCATGCGCAGGTCGGACACCACGACGCCGATCCGGTCCTCCTGCTCCACCAGCAACGCGAGACCCGCCTGGCCGTCCGACGCTTCCTCCACCGCCCAGCCGCGACGCGTGAAGTAGCGCCGCAAGGCGGCGCGGATCGTCGGCTCGTCGTCGATGACGAGGGCCACGTGTCCGGGGGCGGCCGCGGCCGGGGGCGCGGTCGTTTCGCTGGCACGCGTGGTGGTTTCGTCAGCCATGATCCTCGTCGACTCGAGGCTAGGGAGGTACACGGTGAACCGCGCCCCCTGGCCCGCGACGCGCGGCTCGACGTTGATGCGACCACCGAACTGCTCCACGATACCGAGTGTCACCGAAAGACCCAGCCCCGTCCCCTCACCGGTCGGTTTCGTCGTGAAAAACGGGTCGAACACGCGCGGAAGGACGTCCTCCGGGATACCCGGCCCGGAGTCCTCCACGATGAGCCGGCAGGAGCCGTCCGCCTCGTCCGTTCGCACCCACACCTGCCCGCCCCGCCCCGCGGCCTGGGCGGCATTCCCGACGAGGTTCGTCACGATCTGCTCGATGCCGGCCCGGTCTGCCAGCACTGCGCCAGTGGAGCTTTCCTGGATCAGGTGTACGCTCACGCCGGCGCTCTCGAGCGACAGACGCATGGCGCGCGCCGTCGCCGCGACCACGTCGCCGAGTGACAGCGCCGCGGCCGTGGTCTTCCGCTGCCGGACGAACGAGAGCAGGTCGCGGACGATCGCGCGCGACCGACGCGCCTGGTCGCGGATCACCCCTAGCGCCTCTTCGTCGGCGCTGCTGCGCTGGTCGCTGAGGAGGTCCTCGGCAAAGGCCATGATCGACGACAGTGGGTTGTTGAGCTCGTGCGCCACGCCGGAGATGAGCTGGCCCACCGCGGCGAGCCGCTCGCTCTGGCGAAGGGCGACCTCGGTGGCGCGCAGCGACGTGACGTCCTCGGCGAACCCTTCCCACAGCCACACGGCGCCAGCGTCGTCACGATACGCGCGCGCATTCATGCGCACCGTCACGAGGGACCCGTCCGCGCGCCGCCACTCCACCTCGTGACCGCGAACGACGTCGTGCGCCTCGAGCTCGCGCAGGAGCTGGCCGCGCGCGTCGGGGTCCTGGTAGAGATGGCAGCGGTCAGCGGCGCGCGCGAGTGCACCCGCATCGCCGTAGCCGAGCAGCGTCACCATCGCCGGGTTCGACGACACCAGCACGCCGCGCCGCGTCTCGCGGAAGATCGCTGCCGGTGCATTCTCCACGAAGGAGCGGAAGCTCGCCTCCGACGAGCGCAGTGACGCCGCGTCGCGCGCGCTCGAGAGCGCGATGCTCGCGAGATGCACGGCCGCGCGCGCGAGCTCGCGTTCGCGCGAGGTGGGGCGCCGCGCGACGTCGTGATACCCGACGAGGGCACCGATCACGTGCCCGTCTGCAGCGCGCAGCGGAATGGACCACGATCCACGGATGCCGAACGACGAGGCGAATGCGAGCGACTCGCGCCACTGCGGGTGCGACTGCGCGTCCAGCGAGAACACCGTCTCGCCGCGCGTGAGCGACATGCCGACGACCGTGTCGTCTCGATCGAGGGCGACTTCGCGGATGCGCTCGAGGAACTCCGAGGGCAGGGCAGGGCCGGAGACGATCTTCGCGACCTGCCGCTCCTCGTCCACCTCGTAGATGGCGCAGCGCATGAGGCGCGCCTCGCCCTCGAGCACGGTGAGCAGCACGGACATGGTCTCCGCCGGTGGCGCGCCGCTCGCGATCAGCTCGAGCACGTGACGCTGCCCCTGCGCGAAGACCTCCGTGCGCGCGCGCTCCGACATGTCGCGCAGTCCCATCACGAACAGCGCCTCGTCCGCGAGCACCGCACGCGCGACGCGCGCGTCGACGGGAATCAGGCGGCCGTCAGCGCAGCGCGCGATGCATCGCTCCGTGTCCACAGCCGGAGCGCGCGCCACCGACGAGCTGGCGAAGGCCTGCAGGCTCTCGGCGAGCGGCGCGTGCCACTGCTCGGCGAACAGCGTGAACACCGGCTGCCCGATGAGCGCCTGGCGGGAATAGCCGAGCAGCCGCTCGATGGCGCCGTTCACCATCGTGATGACGAACTTGTCGTCGAAGGAGACGATGCCATCCGTCGACGCATCGACGACCACCGAGAGGCGCTCGGCCGCTTCGCGCTGTACGTACAGGCGCCGCACGCGCATGGTGCGGTTGGCGGCGTAAGCGGCGACGCCGCCGAGCGCGAGGAGGACGGCGAGGAACGCACCCTCGATGGCCAGCTCGGTGCGAAGGGGCACCACCGCATCACGATAGGCCACGCGTCGCACCACACCCCAGCCGAGGATGGAGTCGTACCGCGTGACGGCGAGCAGCGGCACGCCCTCGAAACTGTCGAAGCGGCCGAATCGCTCCTCACCCGAGAGTGCGAGCGATGCCGGCACGTCGCGGCGAAGGTCCGTGATGCGGCGCATGCAGACAGGCACGCGCTGCTCCGGACAGGCGAAGACGAGGATCGCGCCGTCGGCGGCAGGCGTCGAGAACAGGCTCATCGCCGCATTGGGGCGTCCGCTGACCCAGGGCGTGAAGGCTGCGACGACGTCGGTTCGCATCACGACGGCCGCGGGGCGCATCGCACTGCGGACCGGGTCGCGATAGATGACCGGCTGCGCCAGCGTCAGGAATCCGGCGTGCTCACCACGCACCATGATCTCGGAGCGCGCCAGCTTTCGCGACGCGATTGCCTCGCGAAAGACGTTGCGCTCCTGGGGCTCGAGCGCGGCGTTCGTCGACTGCGTGAGGACGCGTCCCGTGGAATCCACGATCCAGACGGCCACGAACTTCCCACGGCGGGCGATTGGTGCGAGCAGGTCCTTGAAGGAGCCCGGGCCAGCGCCAGCCTGGGCGTGGAGCGCCACGGAGGACGCCAGGGCGTCTGCGTCGGCACCGCGCTCCGCGTACCACTCGTTGACGGTCGCCTCCGTCGTGACGGCGCCGCCACGCAGCGCCTCCTGCCACCGCGACAGCATCTGCCGGCGCAGGTACCGGACACGGAACGTGACACCTCCACCAACGACGACCAGCAGGAGGAGAAGGGCGAGATAGAACGAACGGGGGCGTGTGGTGCGCGACATCACATTGACCATCGGCACTCCCGCGGGAAAGCTGAACCCGCCGGGGATGAAAAAAGGGGCGGAGACTCGTCGTCTCCGCCCCCTTCTCCCACGTGCAGCGTGCCGTCAGGCGGCCTGCCAGAATCCGGCGAGGGCGCGTCCGTCAGGCGACTCGCGGAGCTTCTCGAAGGCACGCTCGCGAATCTGGCGGATCCGCTCGCGGGTGACGCCCATGAGCGCGCCGATCTTCTCGAGCGTCATCGGCTCGCCACTTTCGTCGAGGCCGTAGTACAGGAAGAGGATCTTC
This sequence comes from Gemmatimonadaceae bacterium, assembly GCA_039928475.1. Lineage (GTDB taxonomy): Bacteria > Gemmatimonadota > Gemmatimonadetes > Gemmatimonadales > Gemmatimonadaceae > AG11. The sequence goes on from JBDSTA010000037.1 coordinate 16,838, forward strand.
CGCTCACGCGGCGTGAGGTACTTCCGGAAGACCTTCTCGATGAACGACTTCATGAGCTTGTAGTCCGTGACGTCCTCGATCTCGGTGCCATCCACGCCGGCGAACCGCTCGCCGAGGGTGGACGCTTCGCGGTCCGAGCGGTCGATGGGGGCGTCGAGGGAGACCTCGGTGCTCGACATCTGCTTGGCGGCGCGGACCTGCTCGGGCGTCTCCTCGAGAAGCCGGGAGATCTCGTTCTCGGTGGGGTCCCGCTTGAGGACCTGCGCGAGGATCGTCTCGGCGCGAGCGAGGCGAATGAGCTGCGAATTCTGGTTGAGCGGGATGCGGACGCTGCGCGTCTGCTCGGCGAGGGCCTTGAGGACCGCCTGGCGGACCCACCACACGGCGTACGAGATGAACTTGACGCCCTGGTCCGGGTCGAACTTGCGGACGGCCTTGAGCAGTCCCTCGTTGCCGATGGCGACGAGCTCGGATAGGTCGAGGCCGTGGCCCTGGTACTTCTTCACGTAGGAGATGACGAACCGGAGGTTCGCCGTGACGAGCCGCTCTGCGGCGGCTTCATCGCCCTTCTGGGCGAGTCGTGCGAGTCGCCGCTCTTCGGCGGCGTCACTGATCAGCGGGAGTTTTTGTATGTCCTGTAGATACTGATCGAATGCTGTGGAGGGAGACGAGCGGAAATAGCCTTTGGACCTGGTCTCGGTCGCTTGCTCCATACACGCCCCTTACCTGTGCCGGAAGGTGGTCGGGCGACGCTAGCTGCACAGAGCTACGCGCCCGCGTTGGTCAGCAGGGAGGCCATGGTAATGTCGGGGGAAAAAACCGTCAACAGCGAGTTTGCCAGAATGACCCAACAGGCACATTTGTGATGTACGTAACTGCTGTAATGACAGTCATTTGCCGGTTACCCGACAAACTATGCAGCAGTTATCAGCCTGTTGAGACACAATGACCGGCTCCAAAACGGGCAAAATGGCCTAAACGGTTGACACGACAACCGTTAGGCCCCGTGGGCTCACACCACGTGTCAGGTGGTGGGCGGATCCTTCATCTTGCCCTTGCTCGTCGCGCTGAGCACGCCGATGCCGATGAGCACGATGACTCCGACGCCAATCCACATGGTCGGGACGTTCAGGAGGAAGGCCGCGATGGCCAGCCCGATGATCAGGATGACGAATCCGACGAGGTACGTGCCGAAGGAAGACATTGATGGTCCTTGCTCGAGGTGCTGCCGTCGAGTGGCAAGGACGATACCAAGCGCGACCGTCGGCGCCGCTCAGCTCGTTCCGGCCTTCTTTCCGCCGAGCCGGCCGGTCATCAACGTGTCCGTGGCGGCGCCGCGCGGTCGGGGCACAAGCACCGCGGTCCCGCGCTGCCGTCCGAACACGCGCGCCTCGCTGCACGTGGGCGTCCAGATGTCCAGGCGGTTGCCCTTGATCGCCCCGCCCGTGTCGTCGATGAGGAAGCGCCCGAAGTACTTCCGGCCGACGTAGATCTCCAGGTAGCGCGCGAGCGGGAACATGCGCGGGTCGGCGGCGACGATCCCCTGCCGCACGTACCGATCACGGCGCGTGAGGCCCTTGAGGCAATACGCGGTGAGCTCCACCGGCACTGGATCCAGCAGCCGGAGCGGGCGGTTGCGGTTGACGGTCCAGTCGGCCGCCGCCCCGCGTACGAGCGCTCCCTCGAGGCGCAGGTCCGCGTACACGACCGCGGGCTGGAACGCGATGGGCCGGAGCACGCCGGCCGGCTCGCGCATGCGCACCGCAGTGAGCACGACGCCGGTGGCGAGGACGAGTGCCAGCATCAGCGCACCATACCGCGAGCCCGTGCGCCTGGGACCCGTGCGCTGCCGCGAGGGCGTGACCGGCGACGGCGCGACACCGACGATTGCCGATTCGGGCGTCGTCATCGCAACACCTCACGCACCAGCGCATCGCCCACGGCCACGGACCACGCCCCGCCCGCCTCGGCCATCGCGCCGATGCGCACCGGCAACGCGTACTCCACCTCGCCACGGCGCGCCTTCTTGTCGAGCCGCGTGGACTCGATGATCGCGCGCGCGTCCAGCGAGGCGGGACGCTCCGTCGGCAATCCCGCGCGCGCGAGCACCTCGACGATGCGCGACTCGGTACCCGCATCCGCGATGCCCATGCGCTCCGCGATGCGCGCCTCGAGCACCATGCCGATGGCCACGCACTCGCCGTGCAGCAGCTCGTAGCCGCTCACCTGCTCGATCGCGTGGCCGAGGGTGTGGCCGAAGTTGAGGATCTTGCGGACGCCGCCTTCGCGCTCGTCGTCGCGCACGACGGACGCCTTGATCTCGACGCTCCGCGCCACCGCATCGAGCGTCGCGCTCGCGTCCGCGCCGACGATCGCCTCGAGGGCCTGCTCGAGCTCCGCGAAGTGCGCCGCATCGGCGACGACGCCATGCTTGATCGCCTCCGCCAATCCCGCCCGCCGGTGCGCGACGGGGAGCGTGGAGATCATCTCGACGTCCGCGAGCACGGCGGCGGGCGCGTGGAACGCACCGACGAGATTCTTCCCCGCGACGGTATCGACGCCCGTCTTCCCGCCGACGGACGCGTCGATCATCGCGAGCAGCGACGTGGGGCACTGCACCACGGGCACGCCGCGCATGAACGTCGCGGCGACGAACCCTGCGAGGTCACCCACCACACCGCCGCCGAGCGCGACGACGGTCGTGTCGCGGCCGTGGGCGCTCGCGAGCAGCTCGTCGGTGACCCGCGCCCAGGTGTCGCGCGTCTTGTGCGCCTCGCCCGCGGGGATGGTATGCACGGTCGTGCGACCGTGGTCATCGAGCGCGGAGGCGAGCCCCGCCGCGTAGTGCGGCCCGACGTTGTCATCGGTGACGAGCGCGAACGCGTGCGCGGGTGCCGCGGCCGCGATGAGCGCCGCAAAGCGATGGCGCAGCCCCGCCGCGACGTGAATCGCGTAGGGACCCGCGTCGACGATGCGAGTCGTATCCAGCCGCGCGGCGCCGGTCATGGTGCTACCAGGTCACCTCGCCCGCGCCCGCCCGCTTGTTGGCGAGGCGCGCGAGGGTGAAGAGCAGGTCGGAGAGGCGATTGAGGTAGATCACGGCCAGCGGGGGCAGCTCGATGTCGCCCTGCAGGCGCACGACGTGCCGCTCGGCGCGGCGGCAGACGGTGCGGGCGACGTGCAGCGCGGCAGCCTTGGGCGTCCCGCCGGGGATGATGAAGGCCGTGAGGGGTTCCAGCTCCTTTTCGGCGTCGTCGATGGCGCGCTCGAGCTCGGCGATGCGTCCTTCGTCGATGCGTGCCTTGTCGAGGTGCTGCGCCATCTTTTCCCGGTCCGGAGTGGCGAGGAGTGCCCCGATGGCGAACAGGTCGCGCTGGATGGGAACGAGCACCTCGTCGATGCGCGGCATGACTTCGATGCAGCGCGCCATGCCAAGGACGGCGTTGAGCTCATCGACGTCACCATAGGACTCGACGCGGAGGTCGGACTTGGGCACGCGCCCGCCGCCGAAGAGACCGGTGGAGCCGGAGTCGCCGGTTTTCGTATAAATCTTCATCGGAGGAACTTAGCCCGCTCGGGCGCTTCGCGCCCTCGCTCTTGGGCCCGCTTCGGCGCTCCGCGCCTCGCTCTTTGGCCCGCTTCGGCGCTCCGCGCCTCGCTCTTGGGCCCGCGATGCGGCTGCGCCGTCTCGCTCTTCAGCCCGCACTGCGCCCACGTCGGGCGCTAGGCGCCTGCGCTGTCAGGCGCGCTGGGCGGCGGGAGCTTCCGAGCGCCCTTCTTCGCGGAATTCTTGCGAGGTGCCCGCTTGGACTTCTTCTCCGCCTCCTTTCTTCGGATGCTTTTCTGGATGACCGATTGGAGCTTTGTGAGCATGCGGCAGAGGTGCTCCGTGTTGCGTCGGATGCGGAGCACCTCCGTGCGGTTGCCGTAGCCGAGCCTGACTGATTGCGTCAACTGGTAGTGCAGCTCACTTGCCTCGCCGGAAGATTGCTGGAGCGAGTTCAGGAACTGCCGCTCGCTGTTTCGCCCGCAGCCCTCGGCGATGCAGTACCCGATGCTGCCGGCCGCGCGGCGCATCTGGAACGTGATCCCGAAGAACTCCCAGGCGGGGAAGCTCTCGGTGGCGTTCTGCACATCGTCTCGGAGGACGAGGGTCGCTTGGGCGACGCGGAGGTTTTGATATTTGCGCACGCCGCACCATGCATCCGATATCCGAGATCCCCGTCACCGAATGCCCGCGTGCGTAACCAAGGCAGCGCCGCACAAGACCGGCACAACGCACCCACAGCAAAAGAGAACGGCGCGCAGCGCCGTGCGGGCCAAAGAGCGAGGACGCGAAGCGTCCACGCGAGCCAAAGAGCGGGCGGCGAAGCCGCCCCGCGGGCCAAAGAGCGAGGCGGCGAAGCCGCCCCGCGGGCATGATATATTGGCTGCATGGAACACCCGACCAAGGACATCACGATCATCGGCGGCGGGCCTGCCGGTCTCTTCGCGCTCTTCTACGCCGGCATGCGCGGCGCGTCGGCACAGGTCGTCGACGCGCTCCCCGAGCTCGGCGGACAGCTCGCGGCGCTCTATCCGGAGAAGTTCATCTTCGACGTCGCCGGCTACCCGAAGGTCCTCGCCAAGGACCTCGTCCGCTCACTCGCCGAGCAGGCCGCGCAGTTCAAGGAACCGGTCCATCTCGGGCAGCGCGTGACTGGCCTCGAGCAGCGTGACGGCGAGTTCGTCCTGCACACCGAGAAGGGTGACTTCCCCACGAAGTCCATCCTCATCGCCGCGGGGATCGGCGCATTCTCGCCGCGCCGCCTCCCGCAGCCGTGCGCCGAGCCGTGGTACGGAAAGGGGATCTTCGACGTCGTCACCGACCCGAAGGAATTTGCCGGCCAGCGCGTGGTGATCATCGGCGGCGGAGACTCGGCGTTCGACTGGGCGACGCAGCTCTCCGGCATCGCGACGCACGTCTCGCTCGTGCATCGCAGTGACCGCTTCCGCGCGCACGGCGCGACGGTCGCGCAGTTCGAGGCGGATGTAGCTGCGGGGCGCGCGTCGAAGTACGTGTTCCACGAGATCGCCGACGTGATGTGCAAGGCCGAGGGCGAGCGGTTCACGCACATCGCGCTCAAGGACGTGAAGGCGAAGACGACGCACGAGATCCAAGCCGACGTCGTGCTGCCGATGCTCGGCTTCGTGAGCGACATCGGCCCCATCGCCGAGTGGGGGCTCTCGCTCGAGAAGGACGAGATCGTCGTCAATCAGTTGATGGAGACGGGCCGCACCGGCATCTGGGCGGCGGGCGACGTCACGACGTACCCGGGAAAGCTCAAGCTCATCGCCTGCGGCTTCGCCGAGGCGGCCACCGCCGTGAACCAGGCGGTGCACTGGATCTATCCCGAGAAGAAGGTCGCGCCCGGCCACTCCAGCAACATGGGAATCTTCGGCCAGAAGGACGACTGACCGCTGTCGCCGCTGACCGTCGTGGTCAGCGGCTCTTCACCAGGATCACGCTTCCACTCGCTGCGGTGGTCCCGAAGCGCTGCGCGGCGTCACTCGCGTTGAGGAAGCGGACCTCGGCGACCTGGCTCGGCAGGATGCGCGTGAGCGTCTCGACGGGGACGAGTGGCCCGCCATCCACGGAGACGTGCGTGCTGCCGGCCGTGGGGTTCTTCGAGCTGACGGCGCCGCGCGTCATGAAGAAGCGCGGTCGCAGTCGCTGGAGGGCGTCGTAGAGATTCGACCCGGCGACTTCCGCAACGGAGAGCTCCTCGCCGGTGATGAGGTTCTGCGACGGGCCGGCCGCGGTGGACGGAGCCGGGGTGCTGGTGCACGCCGCGAACAGGGCGAGCACGAGGGCGAGACCAGTGCGCTTCATCATCGAGATCTCCTTGCGGACGGAAGGCGGGAATCCGTGAGGCATGTCGTCGCCGCCAGTGCTCAGGGCGACGATGGAAAACCGTTCGGGTGGCGCGCGCGCAGCTTTGCCTCGTTCGCGCTGGCGACCTCCGAAAGCGGCACACCCATAGTGCGCGCGGCGATCGCAAGACACCAGAGCGCATCGCCAAGCTCCTTCACGACGGCATCGCGATCGAGGGCGCGGCCCTGCATCACGTGCTTGCGAACGTGCCCGAGCACCTCGCCCGCCTCCTCCGCCAGGCC
>JBDSTA010000038.1:0-2272 GCA_039928475.1 Gemmatimonadaceae bacterium
CTCAGCGCAGGTGTGAACGGACGATCGCGAGTGCGGCGATGGCCGCGGTCTCGAAGCGCAACACGTTGCGGCCCAGGGACACGGCCCGCCAGCCTGCGCGAATGAACTCGGCGCGCTCTGACTCCTCGAGCCCGCCCTCGGGACCGAGCGCAATGCACACCGGCGTCTCGATCCCCCGAAGGACATCGGCAACCGGCTCACCGTCGCCGTCGAGCAGGAGACGCATGCCGAGGCGCGAGTTCGACGCGTCCATCATCGCGCTGGCGAAGGAGATCTCGGCGTGGGCGTCGGGCAGCCAGGCGCCACCGGATTGCTCGAGCGCACTCACCTGCCGCGCACGCAACTTCTCCCGGAACGCCTCGCCCTCCCCGCGCGGCGAGACGGACCGCGAGCGCGCATAGACGATCGGCCGCCACGATGACACACCGAGCTCCGTCGCCTTCTCGGCGAGCATGAGCATGCGGTCGCGATCACCCACTGGCGCCCACAGCTCCACGCGCGCGGGAATCGGCACTTCGTCAACGGGGTCGTCACCTAGTGCGACGACCATGCGCGACTTCGACAGCTCCGCGATCTCGCCCGACGCGCGACGGCCGTCTCCACTCGTAAGGTGCACGACGTCGCCGACTGCGAGTCGCTTCACCAAAGCATGATGCGCGCTCGTTGCGGCCAGCTCCACGCGCGCGCCACGCTCCCACGCGCCCGGCGCGTGGAACGTGCCTACCGGCGCGCGACTCGCGCGCTCCACCACTGGCCCTCGGCGTCTTCCCCCAGGACGGACCAACCCGAATCCTCGAGCGCCCCGAGCATCATGTCGCGCTCGTCGAGCAGGATGCCACTGAGCACCGCCTCACCATCGTTCGTGAGCGAGGATGCAATCGTGGGCAGGAGCTCGAGCAGCACGGACGAGATGATGTTCGCAAGCACCACGCGCACCGGTGCGACGAGTGGCAGCAGCAGGCCAGCGTCGCCCTCGATGACGGCGACGTTCCCCGTCACGCCGTTGCGCGCCACATTCTCCTCGGCATTGGCGATGGCGTCGTGGTCCATCTCGATTGCCGTCACGTGCGCAGCGCCGAGCTTCACGGCCGCGATCGCGAGCACCGCACTGCCGCTGCCAAGATCGGCCACGCGATCCCCCGCGCGGATGACACTCGGCAGGAGACGTACGACACCGCGCGTGGTCTGGTGCTCGCCGGTGCCGAACGCCATCTGCGGCTCGATGATGACGGTACGCGTGAGATCGCGCCCGTCGGCGAGCCAGGGCGGCACGATGGAGAGTGCGCCGAGATCGTGCGCGCGCACGCTCTTCTTCCACTCCTCCGCCCAGTCCACCGCCGGGATCATGGTGGCGCTGACCTCGGCCTCCGGATCCGCGGCGAGCACCGCGGCGACGATGGGCGCTGCATCGCGATCGCCGGGGAAGTGCGTGACGAGCTCCTCACCCGCCTCGTGCACTCCCTCCGATCCCACCTCGAACAGTGCCGCCAGCGCACGCTCGCGCGACGCCCCCGGCCGGACGCGCACGGCAAGCCAGTTCATGCGCCGAGCGCCTCTTTCATCTTCGCCCAGAGTCCCTTGCCGCGATCGGTGGGCACCGTCTTCTGGATCTCGCCGAGCCTGTCGATGAGCTTCTCCTCCTCGTCGCTCAGCTTGTCCGGCGTCCAGAGCTGCACGCGCACGTGCAGGTCACCAGTGCCGGCGGCATTGACGCGCGCGAGCCCGCGCCCGCGCAGGTGGAATACCTGCCCGCTCTGCGTATGCGGCGGCACACTGAGCGCAACCGTACTGGTGGCCGTCGGCACCTCGACCATCGCGCCGCGCACGAGCTGCGGATACGTGACGAGTACCTCGGTGTAGAGATCTTCCGCGTCACGCTCGAAGCGCGGATCCTCCGCGACCTCGAAGATGACGTGCACGTCGCCGCGCGGGCCGTTGCGCGTGCCCGCGTTGCCGACGCCACGTAGCGTCATGTACTGCCCGGTGGCGACGCCCGCGGGTACGGACACCTTGATCGCCTTCTCGCCGCGCACGCGACCTTCGCCGCGGCACTTCTTGCACGGGCTGTCGATCGTCTTGCCCTCGCCCTTGCACGTGGGGCACGGCGCGACGGTGACGAACTGGCCGAAGAAGGAGCGCTGCGCGCGTCGCACCTCACCGTGGCCCGCACAGGTCTGGCACTGCTTCGCCTTGCTGCCCGGCTCGGCGCCGTTGCCCGAGCATCGGTCGCACGTATCGAGCACGCGAAGCTTGACCTCCTTCTCCACGCCGG
>JBDSTA010000039.1:0-4543 GCA_039928475.1 Gemmatimonadaceae bacterium
CACGCTCCGCGGCGTGCTTGAAGTCGTCGAACTTGGAGACGTCGAGCAGCGAACCCAGTCCGCCATCGGCGGTCTCCGCACGCCGCCCGACGAGGCGCTCGACGTCCTCCGCGGTCACACGCGCGACGCTCGACAGGATGAGCAACCGTTCGATCGTGTTGCGCAGCTCGCGCACATTGCCCGGCCAGTCCAGCTGCTTGAGACGCGACACCGCCTCGTCACTCATGGCGCGCGGAGCAATTCCGCCAGCGCCGGTGAGCTGCGCCACGAAATGTCCGACGAGCTGCGGAATGTCCTCACGTCGCTCGCGGAGCGGTGGCACGTGAATGGGCACCACGTTGAGACGATAGTAGAGATCCTCGCGGAAGCGTCCGGCGGCGATCTCTTCCTCGACGTTCTTGTTGGTGGCGGCGAGCACGCGCACGTCCACCCGCACCGGCTTCGCGCCGCCGATGCGCGTGACGACGCCATCCTGGAGCACGCGCAGCACCTTCGCCTGCGCGGCGAGGCTCATGTCGCCGATCTCGTCGAGGAAGAGCGTGCCCTTGTCCGCCTGCTCGAACTTGCCGGCGCGATCGGACACCGCACCGGTGAACGAGCCCTTCATGTGCCCGAACAACTCGCTCTCGATGAGCTCACTCGGGATCGCGGCGCAGTTCACCTCGACGAAGGGACACTTCACGCGTGTGGACTGCGTGTGGATCGCGCGTGCGACGAGCTCCTTGCCCGTGCCATTCTCGCCGGTGATGAGTACGCGCGCCGGCGTCTTCGCCACGAGCGCGATCTTGTCCGTGACGGCGCGCACCGCATAGGACTGGCCCACGATCTCGAAGCGCGAATGCACGGTGTCGCGCAGCCGCTCGTTCTCCTCCTGGAGGTCGAGGTGCGACAGCGCATTGCGCAGCGTGACGAGGATGCGGTCCGTGTCGAGCGGCTTCTCGAGGATGTCGTACGCGCCGTGCTGCGTGGCCTCGACCGCGGTCTGGATGGTCGCGTGGCCGCTGATCATCACGACGACGGCACTCGGGTCCTGCTCGCGCAACTTGCGCAGGGCCTCCAGACCGTCGATCCCGGCCATCTTCACGTCCATGAACACCAGGTTCGGACGGAACTTCGCATACTCCGAGAGCCCGTCGACGGCATTCGCCGCCGTCCTCACCTCGTAGCCCTCGAATTCCAGCAGCTGGCCCAGGGCGGCGCGGATGCCCTGCTCGTCGTCGACGATCAGGATCTTTCTGCTCATGGAGTCGGTGTCGTCTTGTAGAGCGTGACCTGGTGATTCGCGATGCGCACGTCGGCGAGCGACTTCGGCGTCGGCACCGGCAGCGCATCGGCCGCGATCCCGTCCGGGCGATTGCCCTTCGACAACTGCTGCACCAGGCGCGGAATCGCACCCGCCGGCACCTTGGAGTCGCGCAGCTTGATCTCGCGCACCTGGAACTCGCTGAGGCCCGGCCGCACGACCTGGAAGCTGCCGCCGAGCGAGATGCGCTCACGATCGTTGAGCAGGCTGCCGAGCGGGCCGAGCACGCCACTGCCGGCGAGGTCCTTCATTGGCACGATGGCGCGCACGAACAGCGCGTCGCCGATGACCGCTGCCTCGACGCTGTCCGCGGAGGCGGGCAGCGTCTTGCCCACCGTCTGGAACACGTACGACGCGATCTCGCCAGCGCGCAGGTTGGTGAACACCGGACCCGATGACGACGCGAAGCCCTCGATCGCGCGCTTGCCCCTCGCGCCCGCGTCGGGAGACAGCGGCTCCCACACGGGCGCGGTGGAGACGGCCGGCGGAGCACCGCCCACCTTGGTCATCCATCGGTCGCGCGTGAACCACGCACCAACGGCGAGAACGGCGATCACGAAGAGACAGCCCAGGCGTGCGATGCAACCCATCGTTCAACGTCCTCCCTGAAGTGCCACGTCCTGCACGCGCCGGTAGCGCGAGCCCGACGACGCGAGCGTGCTCTCGAACAGCGTGATCCGGTCGACGACCTGCATCGCCGTGAAGTCTATCCTGCGCGCCGCGCGCGCGAGGCGTCGTACCGCATCGAGCGGCAGGGGCGACCGCACGCGCGCGAGCGTGATGTGCGGGCGAAATGCCCTCCCCTCGATTTCGAAGCCCCGGCTCTCGCCCGCAACCTCGACGTCGTGATGCAGCAATTCCAGCCGTGGCTCGTGTTCTACCCCGGTCCATACGACGCGTGCCCGGCGAAAGTTCGGGAACGCGCCCAGCCCGCCTACCTGCATGGAGAATGTGCGGTGCCGCGCGGCGGCCTTCTCGGTGAACGCGACGACCTCGGCAACGTGCGATTCGTCCACGTCGCCGAGAAACTTGAGCGTCAGGTGCCGCTTCTCCGATGGAACCCACGCGATGTCCGGCGCGACGTCGCGCAACGGTGCGATCGCGGCTTCGAGCTCGTCGAGCAGCGGTTGCGCCAGCTCAACGGCGAGGAAGAGGCGCACCCGGACCTGCGTCATCGCGCATCTCGATGGCCACGTGCGTGAAGCCATGCTCCCGCGCGAGCGCGAGCGCAGCGCGGCGCACCTCGGCGTCGCCAAGCTTCGTCATCGTCGCGGCGTCGGCGATGAGGACGGCGAGTCCGGCGCGCGGGTCCACGCGCACCACGAGGCCGCGCTCGGCGAGCGCGCCCTCGAGCGCCTGGTGCCCACCTGGTGTCTCACGGCGGATGCTCATGCGGCCGTCACCCCATGCAGGACGTTCAGGGATCCGGAGCGGAAGCCACGAAGGTCGAGCGCGACGCGGGCGAACCCGGCGCAGCGCACCGCGTCGCGCAGCTGTTCGTACTTCTCCGGCACGAGCCACTGTGCCAGCGACGGCGCCCCGAGCTCCACGCGCGCGATGTCCTCGTGGTACCGCACGCGGAGGTCGCCCGCGATGCCCAGCGTGCGCAGGGCGGCCTCGGCGCGCTCCACCATGCCGAGTCGCTCGGGGGTGACCATCGTTCCATATGGAAGCCGCGACGAGAGGCACGGCGAGGACGGCTGCGCCCACGTCGGCAATCCGAGCGCCCTCGAACGCGCGCGGATCTCACCCTTCGTGAAGCCGAGCTCGGCGAGCGGACTGTGCACTGTGTGCTCGCGCGCCGCCTGTGCACCGGGCCGGTAGTCTGCGAGGTCATCGTGGTTGGTGCCGTCCAGGACGTGGCTGAACCCCCGCGCATTCGCGACGGGCACGAGCTTCGACCAGAGCTCCGTCTTGCAGAAGTAGCAGCGGTTGGACGGGTTCGCGGCGTAGCGCGGATCGTTCAGCTCGTCGGTGTCGAGCTCGAGCACGTCCACGCCGAACTGGCGGGCGACGTCGCGCGCCGTGGCCCACTGCTCCGCGGGGTACGAGGCACTACGGCCAATGATTGCCAGCACGTTCCCGGCGCCGAGCGCGCGCGTGGCGACGACGGTGAGGTACGCGGAATCCACGCCGCCGCTGTAGCCCACCGCCACACGGCCGCGCTCGCGCAGCCACGCCTCGAGGCGCTGCTCGCGGTCGCCCGCGATGCCTGCTTCACTCGTCATGTGTGCAAGATATCCGGGGAGGCTCGTGCGGGGCACTGACGGGTCGCGAGTTGCTGCCGTCCGTGCGCGGAGATAACGTCCGAGAACCCCCTTGCGCGAGGTCGTGATGTCGTCGGACCGGTCCCTGCCCATCGCCGTCCTGATCATCGGTCTGGAGGAGCGCGAAGCCGTGCGCCTCACCGCACTGCTGGATCCTGACGAGACGCGGATCGCCTACACGGCGACGGCGGATGGCGAAGGCCTGCCCTTCGGCGCACCGGATGCGCTCATCGTCAACGCCGCGCCAGGCGGCGATGCTGTCGTCGACACGGTCCGCACGGCGCGTCGTCGCTGGCCCGGACCAACGATGCTCTGCGTGAACGTCGCGTCGTCCGACGACGCGATCACGCTGCTCGGCGCCGGTGCGGACGACGTCTGCATGGCGAACGCGGAATGGGGCGTCGTCGCGGCGCTCATGGGTGCAGCGCTGCGGCGCGCGCGCCTGACGAACGAGCAGATGCGCATCCGCTTCGGCGACATCGTGTTCGATCGCGAGTCGCGCCGTGTGTGGTGCGCCGGCCGCGAGGTGGCCTTCACGCCGCGCGAGATGCGCCTGTTCGACATCCTGTTCCAGCGCGCGGGGCGGCCCGTGTCGGCCGACACGCTCGAGAGCTTCGTATGGAACGACGGCGCGCCGACCACGTCGAATTCCCTCGCCGTGTACATCGGCTACCTGCGCCGGAAGCTCGCCGGCAGTCGCGCCTCGGTGCTCGAGACGTTGCGCGGCAGTGGCTATCGTCTCGTGCGACGCGACTGATCCACCTACCCGAACAACTACATATGAAGAGTCTTCCCCTCGCCGCGCTTGCGCTCGTCGTCGCCGGCGCCGCGCACGCGCAGGCTCCCGCGAAGGCGCCCGAGCGCGCCATCCGTCGCGACATCCCGCTCACGAACATGATCCGGCGCGCGATGGCCGCGGGCACGCGCGACTCCACCGGACGTCCCGGCCGCGCGTACTGGCAGCTCTGGACCG
>JBDSTA010000040.1:0-14997 GCA_039928475.1 Gemmatimonadaceae bacterium
TCCCGGTCAGCTCCGCCGCATAGATTCCCGGCGCGCCAGGCCGCGGCTTCGCACGCCACAGCATCCACGCCACGCCGAACGCCATCACGCCCACCGCAATCACCTGCGCATACGTCAGCGCGCCGAACACCACGCGGTCGTCCTTCGCGCGGAAGAACTCCACGATGAACCGCTCCACGCCCGCGAGCACGCAGTAGACGCCGAACAGCCAGCCGTCCGCATGCTTGTGATCGCGAATGCGCCACAGGAATCCGAACATCACCAGCCCCATCGCCACCTCGAGCAGCTGCGTCGGGTACACGGACAGCACCGTGGACGGCGATACGCCGGGCGCGACCGGGATCCCGAACTCCTGCGCCATCACTCCCGCCGTCGAGGGTGGCGCGCCGTTCGGGAACGCCACGGAGAGCAGGCCGGTGTACGGACGTCCATAGTCGTCGCCCACCGCCCAGCAGCCCGTGCGGCCAACGGCATAGGCCGCGGCACACGCCGGCCCGCCGACATCGAAGATGCGCATGAGCGGGAAATGCTTCTTCTTCGCGACGAGCATCACGGCGAGGATGCCGCCGAACAGCCCGCCCCAGAATACGAAGCCGCCGCGCTCGAAAATGGCGTCGTAATGCCCGAGCACGACGACGTAGTAGAGCTTCGCCCCGAGCAGGCCGCCGATCACGGCCCCGAACACCATGTCGCTCACGGGCTCCGGATCGTGTCCGCGGCGCGCGAGCTCGCGCTGGGCCACGGCCTGTCCCACGAGGAAGCACAACAGCACGGCCAGGCCGAAGCCCGTGATGCCGAACGACCCGATGTTGTACGCGAAGGGATGATGGACGATGGGGTTCGGCAGCGTCATGCGGTCACGAGACCGGGAATGGGGAGTGAGGCGAACGCATTGAGGTCGAGTGGCGCGCGCGCGCCCTGCTCGAAATGATACAGGCCGGCACGCGCGATCATCGCCGCGTTGTCCGTCGCGAGCCGCGCGCTCGGCGCAAATACAGTCGCGCCAAGACGCCGCACGCGCTCCGCGAGCGCCTTCGCGAGCGTGCGATTTCCCGCCACGCCCCCGCCGAGCACCACGCGCTCGCGGCCGAACTGTGAGACGGCGCGCGCGGTCTTCTCGACGAGCGTCTCCACGAGCGCGTCGTGAAACGCGCGCGCGATGTGCGGATAGTCGTCGGCCGTGCCGCCCCGCACGGCGTGCAGCACGGCGGTCTTGAGGCCGGAAAACGACACGTCGTAAAAGTCGTCGTCACCCGGCTGCTGGTTGCGGCGCAGCATCGGCCGCGCGAAGCGCAGGCGCGACGGATCACCCGTCGCCGCGAGCTTCTCCACGTGCGGGCCGCCGGGATACGGCAGCCCGATGAGCTTCGCCACCTTGTCGAACGCCTCGCCTGCAGCATCGTCGCGCGTGCGGCCGAGCAGCCGGTAGCGCCCCCACGCTTCCACGTCGAGCAGCATCGTGTGCCCGCCGGAGACGAGGAGCGCTGTAAAGGGCGGCACGGCATCGGGATGCTCGAGCGCCGTCGCGAAGAGGTGCCCTTCCATGTGGTGCACACCGACGACGGGAATCCCTCGTCCGTAGGCGAGCGCCTTCGCGAAGCTCACACCCACGAGCAGTGCGCCCACGAGGCCCGGTGCATTCGTCACCGCCACCGCATCGATCGCCGACATCGTCGTTGACGCCTCCGCGAGCGCGCGCTCCACCACCGGCACGATCGCCGTGAGGTGCTGCCGCGACGCGATCTCCGGCACCACGCCGCCGAAGATGCGATGGACGTCCTGCGAGAGGATCACGAGCGAGTCGAGCGTGACGTCGTTGCCCACACCGGTGATGACGGAGGCGGACGTCTCGTCGCACGAGGTCTCGATGCCGAGGATGCGCGTCACTTCGGGCACGCTCCCAGGCACTTCACGGAGATCTTCACGCGGGTGGGCACCACGCGCACGCCGAGGCCGGTGGTGTCGAGATCGGCGAAGGACGCGCTGTCCACGCTCGTGATCGAGAGCGAGTAGGGGCGCACGCTCGCGATCCGGCGCACGAGCTGCCGCGGACCCGTGATGCGCACCGAGCCCGGCTCCGACACGAACGCATACTTGTCGTAGCCGGGCGCGCGCAGCACGATGCGACCGGCATCGGCCACGACGGGCACGCGCTTCGTGGCCTTCGTGCCGAAGCGGAGGCTCACGGTGCGCGGCTGCACGTCCAGCACGTGCACGTGGTCGGCGAGATCCGGCGGAATGCGCACGTCGGACGCCGCGACGTCCAGGATCAGCGTATCGGGGACGTCCGCATCGACGATGCGGTGCACCGCCGGCGGATCGGCGCGAAGCTTCACGATGTCCACCGCGCGCCCCGTCACGAGCGCCTTGAGCTGCGGCGGCTCCTCGAGCAGCACGAGCGAGCTGTCGAGCGTCGGCATGACGCGCACCTGCACGTACTCCTCCACGGGCGCGCGTGCACTCACGACAAGCCAGAGGAGCACCGCGATCAGCAGCGCAGTGGCCTTGAGTCCGAGCCGCTCGGTGAGCGCCACGCGCACGTTCAGCGCGACGCCGTCGTGCCGCCGAGCAGCTCGCGGATCAACGCGCGATTGGCTTCGGAGCTCCAGTCCGCGGCGGCGAACACCTTCCGGCGGATCGTCCCCTCGCGCCCGATGATGAACGACTCGGGATATCCGGTGACCTGGTAGCGCTTCGCCGTCTCGCGCGCCGGATCGTGCAGGATCTCGAAGGTGATGCCGAACTCCTTCACGAAGTCGCGGATCTGCTGGGCGGAACCAGGATCGTCCACGCTCACGGCGACGATCGCGAGCCCCGCCGGCGCGAACTCCTTCGACAGCTTCTCCATGCTCGGCATCTCGGCGCGGCACGGCTCGCACCACGTCGCCCACACATTGAGCAGCACGACCTTGCCCTTGTAGTCGGCGAGCGTCTTCGCGTGCGGCGCGGCATCGATCGTCACGCCGGTGATCGGCGGCGCCTCCATCCCGACGGCGATGGGAAAGAGCTCGTCGCCGAGGAAGTGCGTGGCTGCCGCGAGTGCGAGTCCCATCACGACGACGACGCCGAGGACGATGCCCCACTGCTGTCGTCCGGTCATGACCTCAAGCCGTGTGCACGCATCGGTCGCGCAGCGCACCGATCTCCGCGCGCGGATCCGCAGCGGCGAACACCGCGTTGCCGGCCACGAACGTGTCGGCGCCCGCACGCCAGCATTCCACGATCGTGTCGCGGTTGATGCCGCCGTCCACCTCGAGCGTGGCGCGCGAGCCCGCCGCATCGAGCATCGCGCGGGCGCGCGCGATGCGCGCGAGCGCATGCGGGATGAACGTCTGCCCGCCGAAGCCGGGATTCACCGACATCACGAGCAGCAGGTCCATCTCGCCAAGCACGTCCTCCACGGCGGAGAGCGGCGTGGAGGGATTCAGCGCGACGCCTGCCGTGCAGCCAAGCTCGCGAATGCGCACGAGCTGGCGGTGCAGGTGCGGGGATACCTCGGAATGGATCGTCATGCCCGACGCGCCGGCAGACGCGAAGTCGTCGAAGTAGCGTTCCGGCTCCACGACCATCATGTGGACGTCGAGCGGCAGCGACGTGCGACGACGCACCGTCTCGATCACCTTCGCGCCGAACGTGAGGTTCGGCACGAAGCGTCCATCCATCACGTCCACGTGCAGCCAGTCGGCGCCGCCGTCCTCGAGCATGGCGACGTCGTCACCGAGCTTGGCGAAGTCGGCGCTGAGGATGGACGGCGCAATGCGCACGCGGCTCATGGCCCACCCGTGCCGTCGCCGGCCGCGCGGAGCTGGATGCTGCCGCCGGGCAGCACGGTCGCCCCGCCAACGGGCGACTGCCCCACGATGGTGCCCTTCGCGCCGATCGCCATCGCGTCCCACACGATCTGCACGTCCTTCACGCCGAGCTGCATCAACGTGCGGCGCGCGCCGTCGACGTCGCGGCCGATGAGGTCCGGCATCTGGATTGCCGCGGCGCCGCCACTGAGCACGAGCGTGATCGTCGTCGGCACGCTCACCTGCGAGCCAGCCGCCGGCCGCGTCGCGACCACGGAGCCGCGCGGCGCATTGCTCGCCTGCTCCTGCGTGTCGCCGATGTCGAACCCTTCCTTCTCGAGTACGGCCTGCGCCTCGATCTTCGTCATGCCCGTGACCGACGGGATCATGACCATGCGCTGACCGCCGCTGATCACGAGTGTCACGGGGCTGCCCACACCCTCGCGCGAGCCGGGCGGCGGCGACTGCTCGAGCACCGTCATCTTCGGCGCGGAGTTGTTGAAGCGCTGCTCGCCCTGCTCGCCCGTGAAGCCCGCCTGCGCGAGCCGCTGGATCGCCTCGTCGTAGTTGAGGCCGAGCACGTTCGGCACCTTCACGTCACGCGGCACGACCCCGGCGGGAAACATGACGAACGCCACCAGCATGTACGCAACGGCGAATCCCGCCACGACGCTCACGAGGTACAGCAGCGACGTCCGGACCTTGGCGCGCCACGTCATGAGGCGACGTCCATGGGGCGACGCAGCCGCGCCGCAAACGCGCCGTCGGTGCCGTCGCGCTGCGGCAGCTCGCGAAGCATGCCCCTGTCGATCACGGCAGCCGGCACGACCCCTTCCGGCGGCGCCTCGATGGTCCAACCCGGATGCTCGGCGAGGAAGCGCTCGACCTGTTCGTCGTTCTCCTCGAGCTCGAGCGAGCACGTGCTGTAGATGAGCAGTCCTCCGGGGCGCACGGCGGTCGCCGCCGCGTTGATGATGCTGCGCTGCAGCGCGGGAAGCACCGCGAAGTCGCTCGCGCGGAGGCGCCAGCGCGCATCCGGGTGACGACGAAACGTCCCCGTGCCCGTGCATGGGACGTCGACGAGCACGGCATCCATGTCCCGCAGGGCAGGCGCCGTCGCGTCGCCGACGAACGGGATGATGTTGCCCGCGTCGAGGCGACGCACGTTGTCGCGCACGCGCGCGAGACGCGTGCGCGATGCATCGCCGGCATAGACGGTCTTCGCGACGCGCGCGAGCTCGAGCGCCTTGCCACCCGGCGCGGCGCAGAGGTCCGCGACCACGCTGTCGCTCGCGATGCACGCGTAGCGCGTCACGAGCGTGGAGGCCGGGTCCTGGAGGTGAAACAAGCCCTGCTTGAACGCGCCGAGCTCCGTGAGCGACGTCACGCCGCTCACGAGGACGACGCTGTCCGGGACGAGCGGCGCGTCGGCCGTCTCGATGCCGGCGCCCTCGAGCATCGCCTCGAGCTGCTCGCGCACGATGTGGTACGGCCGCGCGATGAGCGGCGCCTCGCGGTTGTTCGCCGCGAGCAGCGCGCGCGTGTCGTCCTCGCCCCAGCGCGCGAGCCAGCGGTCCACGATCCAGCGCGGATGCGAGTACTCGAGCGCGAGGCGGTCGCCGAGGTCATCGGGCAGCGTCACCTGGAGCGACTCGCGCTCGCGATCGATGCGCCGCAGCACGGCGTTCGCGAGCTTGCTCGCGCCGATGCCGTGACGACGCTTCACGAGCTCCACCGTCTGCGCGATGGCGGCGTAAGCCGGCACGCTGCCCATGCTCAGAAGCTGGTACGCACCGAGTCGCAGCAGGTCGGCGACATCCGCATCGAGGCGCGATGGACCGCCGCTCACGCGCTCGGCGAGCACGGCGTCGATCCAGCTCCGCCGGCGCAGCAGGCCGTACACGAGCTCACGCGTCCAGCGACGATCGCGCGGGTCGAGCTTCAGCGTGCGCCGCTCGAAGCTCGCATCGAGCAGGTCGCCGGCGCGCAGGTCCGCGCTGATCTCGGCGGCCGCCGCGCGCGCGTCCGTGACCGCAGCGCGCGAGGCCATCGTGACCGGACGCCCGCCACTCGTCACCGGCTGCGCCCCGCGGTGGGACGGCCGGTGACGGAAGTCAGCGCGCGCGCCGACGGCTCATGCTGCACCAGCCTCGTCATGCGACGAAAGATAGTCGCTGGCCGCCCGTTCGGCATTTGGTGCGTCCCAGATGCCGCGGATGACGGCCACCCCGTGCACGCCGATGCCGCGCAGTGCGGGCGAATGCTCCGGCTTCACCCCGCCGATGGCGATGACCGGTACCGTCGTCGCGCTGACGAGCGACTGCACCCACGCCATGCCGCGCGGCGGTGGCCCGTCCGGCGACGCTGTCGCGAAGAGTTGCCCCGCCACCAGCCAGTCCGCGCCAGCGAGCGCCGCCGCACGGCCCTCGGCGACGTCATGCACGCTCGCGCCAAGCGCCAGGCTCGGTGCGACGAGCCTGGCGTCGCTGGCGCTGAGCGACCGGCTCGTGAGCTGGGCGCCTCGCGCCCCCGCGGCGAGCGCGACGTCCACCCGGTCGTTCACGATGAGCCATCCGCCCGTGAGGCCCTGTACCGCCGCCAGGCCTTCCGCGAGCGCCTGGAATCGCGAGCCGGACAACCGGCTCGCCCGAAGATGCAGGGCGCCGCGCGCGCCGAGTGCGTGGAGAACGGCGCATGCCACGTCGATGAAGTCGGGGCGCGACACGACTTCATCATTCGTGACCGCATGCACCACCGGGATGCCGATTGTGCGCATGCCGACCTCGTCGTCGGGAGTCATGCGCTCCCTACGAAGCCGGACCGTTCGTGGTGTCGAAGACGTCGCCCGGCGCGATCCCGCGGCCATTCGCCCATTCCTGCGGGGCCTGCCGCTTCTTGCCCGACGGCTGCACGGCGAGCACGCGCACGGCGCCCGCACCACACGCCACGAGCATGCCGACCGCGTCGACGGCCAGTACCTCACCGGCACCGTGCGACGTGCCGCGCGGCGCGACGCGCGCGCCGAAGAGCTTCACGTCGGTGGCATTCACGCTCGACCACGCGCCCGGCTTGGGATCGTACGCGCGGATGTGGCGCGCGACGTCGTGCGCGGAGTCGCTCCAGTTCACCTTCGCGGACTCGCGCGTGAGCTTCGGCGCATACGTCGCGC
Source organism: Gemmatimonadaceae bacterium (assembly GCA_039928475.1). Classification (GTDB taxonomy): domain Bacteria; phylum Gemmatimonadota; class Gemmatimonadetes; order Gemmatimonadales; family Gemmatimonadaceae; genus AG11. The sequence goes on from JBDSTA010000040.1 coordinate 6,961, forward strand.
GCGCGTCGTCCTGTATCTCCGGCGTGACCGCGCCAAGCTCGATGAGCGCGAGCGCCTCGATGAGCGCGTTCGCACCGATCTCGCTGAGCCTGAGCGACAGCTCGAGCGCGGACTCGTCCTCGAGGATGGGCGTCCTCGCCGTGTGGAGGATCGGCCCCGCGTCCAGCTGCGGCACCATCTGCATGATGGTCACGCCGGTCTCGCCGAGCCCATCGCGAATGGCCGCCTGGATCGGCGCCGCGCCGCGCAGTGCCGGAAGCAGCGACGCGTGGATGTTCAGCGTGCCAAGGCGCGGCAGGTCGATCACGGCCTTCGGCAGGATGTGGCCATACGCGACGACGACACTGACGTCCGGCTCCAGCGCCGCGACCTGCGCGAGGAACTCCTCGCCGCGCGGCTTCTCGGGCTGGAGGACGGGAATGTTCTCCGCGAGCGCGACCTCCTTCACCGGCGACGGCTTCACGCTCGAGCGCGAGCGGCCGACCGGCTTGTCCGGCTGCGTCACGACGCCGACGACGTCGAACCCCTCGCCGATGAGCGCGCGCAGCGGCGCGGTCGCGAATTCCGGCGTGCCCCAGAAGAGGACGCGCACCTTACAGCTCCTCCTCCGGATGCGCGTGCTCGTCGAGATCCTCCGGCGTCTCGAGCGAGACGCGGCGGATGTAGCCCGGATAGTCGTCCGCCTGCAGCTTCCACTTCGCCAGCGCGGCCGTGCGCTTGAGCACACTCAGGTAGTCGAGGAAGAGCTTGCCGTCGAGGTGATCGATCTCGTGCTGGAGGCAGCGCGCCAGGAGGTCCCCCGCCTCGCGCTCGAAGGGCACGCCATGCCGGTCGAGCGCGCGCACCGTCACCGTCTTCGGACGCTCGACGTCGGCATAGATGTCCGGAATCGACAGGCAGCCTTCCTCGCCCTTCGCGCGGCCTGACGACGGCGCGACGATCTCGGGATTGATGATGACGAACGGATCCTTGCCGAGATCGAGCACGGCGAGCCGCTCCGTCCGCCCCACCTGCGGCGCAGCGAGGCCGATGCCGCGCGCATGGTGCATCGTCTGGAACATGTCGTCGATGAGCGTCTGGATCTCGCCGGTGAAGACCGTGACGGGCACGGTGGCCTGCCGGAGGATCGGGTCGCCGAGGACGCGAATGTCGAGAATGCTCACGGGCGTGGACTATTCCTTGGGGCCGGTCGTCGTGCCGCCGACGATACGCGCAATCCGCCCGCGCTCGACGACCAGCTTGGACTCGCCCGAGCGAATCGTGACCGCGTCCTCCAGCGTCTTCGACGTATCGCTGCTGCCGTCTTCCTTCACGTGCACAACCTCGCCCATGATGCCGCCGGAGGTGACGATCTGGTCGCCGCGCTTGATCGCCTTCAGCGCCGTCTCGTGCTTCTTCTTCTGCGCCTGCTGCGGGCGAATGAGGAGGAAGTAGAAGATCGCGAAGATGGCGACCAGCTGGATGATGAAGGGCGTCATCGCGCCCCCGCCACCGAACTGGAGGAGCAGGAGGGCGGGGAAGATGCCGGAGATGGTCATACCGTGATCGCCGTGGTACGCGAGTGATAGCGCTGGAGCCACTGGGTGCTCCATGCGTCGAACGTGCCGGCGAGAAGCGCGTTGCGCGCCTCCCGCATCAGCAGGACGAGGAAATGTACATTGTGCAGCGACAGGAGGCGGAGGCCGAGCATCTCGTCGGCCACGAAGAGGTGCCGGATGTAGGCGCGCGTGAAGCGCGTGCACGCCGAGCAGTCGCACTCCGGATCGAGCGGCCGCTTGTCCGTGCGGAACTCGGCGCGCTTGATGTTGAGTCGTCCGTCGCGCGTGAACACGGTGCCGTTCCGCCCCATGCGCGTGGGCGCGACGCAGTCGAACATGTCCACGCCGCGTCGCACGCCCTCCACGAGATCCTCGGGAAAGCCGACGCCCATGAGGTAGCGCGGCCGGTCCTTCGGCAGCACGCCGTCCACGTCCTCGAGGATGCGGTACATGTCCGGCTTGGCTTCGCCCACGGACAATCCCCCGATGCCGAAGCCCTTCCAGTCGCCCATGTCGCGAATGGCGGCGGCCGCTTCGCGCCGCAGGTCCGCATGGATGCCGCCCTGCACGATGGGGAAGAGCGCCTGCTCGCGACGGCCGGGGATCGGGTCGTCCACGACGAGCTGCTCGAACGCCGCGCGACAGCGCGCGAGCCACCGCAGGCTGCGCTCGCTCGCGTCGCGCGCGATGGCGGCCTCGCTCTGCCCGGGAATCACGTGGTCGAACTGCATGATGACGTCGGCGCCGAGGTTGCGCTCGATGCGCATCACGCTCTCGGGCGTGAAGCGGCGGCGCGAGCCGTCGATGTGGCTCTGGAACTCGACGCCGTCCTCGTCGATCGTGCGCAGCCCCTCGAGCGAGAACACCTGGAAGCCACCGGAGTCCGTGAGGATCGGACCGTCCCACTGCATGAACTCGTGCAGCCCGCCCATCTCGCGGACGAGCTCATCCCCGGGACGAAGGTGAAGATGGTACGCATTGGAGAGGATCATCTGCGCATCCATCGCGCGCAGGTCGTTCGGATCGAGACCCTTGACCGTCGCCAGCGTGCCGACGGCCATGAAGGCCGGCGACTGCACGACCCCGTGCGGCGTGGCGAATGACCCCACGCGCGCGGAGCCGATCGTCTTCTCGAGGGTGAATTCGAAGCTCAAATGATGGCCATGGCGTCGCCGTACGAGTAGAACCGGTAGCGCTCGGCAATCGCTTCGCGATAGGCGCGCATCGTCAGCTCGTACCCCGCGACCGACGCGACCAGCATGAGCAGCGTCGAGCGCGGGAGGTGGAAGTTCGTGATCATCGCATCCACGGCCTGGAGCGCGCGCGGAGGACGAATGAAGATACTCGTCACGCCGTCGCCAGCGGTGATCGCGGCGCCGTCGAACGCGCTCTCCAGCGTACGCACGGTCGTGGTGCCGACGGCCCACACGCGCTGCCCGGCATCGCGCGTCGCGCTCCACGCGCGCGCCGTCTCGGCGGGAACCGTGTAGCGCTCCTCGTGCATCACGTGCTGCGCCGGGTCGTCGGCCTCCACGGGCTTGAACGTCCCGGCGCCGACATGCAGCACGACCTCGGCGCGGTTCACGCCCTTCGCCTCGAGCGCGGCCAGCAGCTCCGGCGTGAAGTGCAGCCCCGCCGTGGGCGCGGCGACGGATCCCGCCTCGCGCGCGTACACGGTCTGGTAGCGCTCGATGTCCGCGGCGTCGTCCGCGCGGCCGATGTATGGCGGCAACGGAATGTGTCCGTGTGCGTCGATCGCGGCCTCGACGCTGCCCTCGGCGACCAGGCGAACGATGCGCGTGCGCCGTTCCGTGATGCTCTCGATCTGCGCGGTGAACCCCGGCGCGATGTCCACGATGCGTCCCGGCTTGAGCTTCCCGCCCGGCGAGACCATCGCCTCGTAGCGTCCGTCGCCCAATGGCGACAGCAGGAAGATCTCGGCGGGCGCGCCCGAGCCGGCGCGTGTGCCGAGGAGCCGGGCCTTCACGACGCGCGAGCGGTTGGCGACGAGGAGGTCTCCCGGCGCGACGAGGCCGGTCAGGTCGCTGAAGACGCGATGCTCGATGACGCCGCTGTCGCGGTGCACGACCATGAGCCGGCTCGCGTCGCGCCGGGCGAGCGGCGCCTGCGCGATGAGCTCCGGCGGGAGGTCGAAGTCGTAGTCGCTGGTGAGTTGCCCGCTCATGTCATTGCGAGCGTAGCGCCCCTAGAACAGCCCACCCTGCTCGCTCACGGACGGCGGGTTGAACCCGAAATGGCGGTACGCCTGCGCCGTGGCCATGCGCCCGCGCGGCGTGCGCTGGAGGAAGCCCTGCTGCACGAGGAAGGGCTCGTACACCTCCTCGAGCGTCGACGCATCCTCGCCGATCGCCGCGCTGATCGTCGACACGCCCACGGGTCCGCCGTCGAACTTCTCGATGATCGCCTTGAGGATGCGCGAGTCCATGTCGTCGAGCCCGAACTGGTCCACGTCGAGCATCGCGAGCGCGGCGCGCGCCACGTCCTCCGAGATCCTCCCGTCGGCGCGCACCTGCGCGTAGTCGCGCACGCGGCGCAGCAGGCGATTCGCCACGCGAGGCGTGCCGCGCGAGCGCTTCGCGATCTCACGCGCGCCGGCGACGTCGATCTCCACCTTGAGCACGTCGGCCGTGCGGCGCACGATGAGCTCGAGGTCCTCGGGCGAGTAGTAGTTGAGCCGCTGCTCGATGCCGAAGCGCGCGCGCATCGGCGCCGTGAGCATGCCGAAGCGGGTCGTCGCGCCGATGAGCGTGAAGCGCTCGATCGGCATCGTGATCGTCTGCGCCTTCGGCCCCTCGCTCAACCGGATGTCGATGCGGTAGTCCTCCATCGCCGGATAGAGGAACTCCTCGATCACGGGGCGGAGGCGATGGATCTCGTCGATGAAGAGGATGTCCCCTTCACGGAGATTCGTGAGCGTGCCGACGAGATCACCCGGCTTCTCGAGCGCGGGCCCCGACGTCGTGCGGATGTTCACGCGCAACTCGCGCGCGATGAGCTCCGCGAGCGTCGTCTTCCCGAGTCCGGGGGGCCCGTAGAAGATCGCGTGATCCAGCGGCTCCGCGCGCGCCAGCGCCGCGTCGATCGCGAGCTGGAGGTTGTCCTTCACCTTCTGCTGCCCGATGAACTCGTCGAGCCGCTGCGGGCGAAGCGAAAGCTCGACGACGGATTCATCCGACAGCACTTCAGGCGTGGTGATCTCGGCGCGCGACATGGATCCTGGGATACCCGCGAAACGGGAAGCGAACAGCGAACTGCCAGGCCGGAAGATAGCCGAATGAATCCCGAAGTACGACCCTGTCCTACCTGAGGATCCTGTCGGCCAGCCCGGCCAGCGACCCGTCCACCCTTGGCGCCTGCAGGTGGAGCATCGCCGCCAGGAAGGGATAGACGTTCACGTTCTCGAACGCCGGAATGGTCCCGAGCGCGCGCACGTTCGGGCCGGCGGCGAGGAAGATCCCGTGCATGTCCTTCACCGCGGGGTCATATCCGTGCGCGCCGCGCGTCGGCGGCTTGTCCGTGCCCCGGCGCTCCAGGATGTAGCCCTCGTCCGCGACGAGCAGCAGGTCGCCTGCGCGCTCGTTGTCGCGAATGTGCCAGCGCTCCGGCGTCTCGCTGCGCAGGTATGCGCGCGCGTGACCGCCCATGCTCGTGTCGAGCACCGCATGCGCGCGGCGAAGGCGCGCGGAGTCAGCGCCGAACCAGATGGACATCGTCGGCCCGTTGTCGCTGACCTCGATGTGCGTGGTGTCCACGCCCGCGCGCGCGAGGAGGTCGCTCACCGGCAGCACCTGCTGCGGCGGAATCTGCGTCATGCCGTGATCAGACACGAGCACGATGTTCACGCTGTCGCGGATGGGCAGCACCGCGATGCTGTCGAGCAGCCGGCGCAGCGCATTGTCCACGGACGTCACCGCGACCGCCGTCTGCGGCGCGTCGGGACCGTAGCGATGCGTCGTGTCGTCGACGTCGGAGAAGTAGATCATCACCAGGTGCGGCCGGTCCGCCGCCGGCTTCCGCAGCCACGACGTCACCCCGTCCACGCGCGCGGCGTTCGGTACCTTCGCGTCGTACAGCGTGTAGTAGCTCGGCCGCACGCCGCCGATCGCCGCCTCGGAGCCGGACCAGAAGTAGACGCCCGACTTCACACCGTTGCGCTCGGCCGTCACCCAGATCGGTTCGCCCGCATACCAGCTGCTGTCGCGCACGGCGGACGTGTCACTGAGGCGATACCACCGGCGTCGCGACGGGTCGAAGAATGCGTTGCCGACGATGCCGTGATGCCCGGGGTAGAGTCCCGTCGCCAGCGTGTAGTGGTTCGGGAAAGTCTTCGACGGGAACGACGGGATGAGCGACGACGCACGCACGCCCTTCGCCGCGATGCCGCCGAATGCGGCGGGCGAGAAGCGATCGATGTAGTCGTAGCGGAACGCGTCGAACGACACCATCACGACGTAGGGCCTCGCGGCGCCGTCGTCGCGCGTCCGCGTGCCCGAGGAGCACGCGGCGACGACCAGGAGCACGCAGGTGAACACGCCGCGTGCGAACGACCAGGAGCGCATCTGCGAGCCTACACCGATGCGCGGAGTGACCCGAGCAGCTCGGCGGCGCGCTTGAGCGTGTCGTACTTCTTGCAGAACGCGAAGCGCACCAGCTTGCTGCCCATCGCCTTGTTCTCGGCGGAGTAGAAGCTGGAGCCCGGCACCGTGGCGACGCCGATCTCCTCGCACATCCACTTCGCGAACGTCACGTCGTCCTTGTCACTCAGTGCCGAGAAGTCAGCCAGCACATAGTAGGCGCCTTCTGGTTGCGTGAACGTGAAGCCGTTCTCGGTGAGCGCATCGCAGAGGATCGTGCGCCGCGCGCGATAGTCGAGCGCCATGTGGTTGTAGTAGTCGGCGTCGAAGTGCATGCCCACCGCGCCCGCGGCCTGGAGCGGGGCCGGTGCGCCGACGGTGAGGAAGTCGTGCACCTTCCGGATCGCCGACGTCTGCGCCTCGGGCGCGACCGTGTAGCCGAGTCGCCAGCCCGTGCAGCTGAATGTCTTCGAGAGCCCGGAGATGGTGACCGTGCGGTCGCGCATCTCGGGCCACATCGCCATCACGTGATGCTCACCCGCGTAGCGGATGTGCTCGTAGATCTCGTCGGTGATGACCCAGACGTCGTGGCGGATGCACAACTCCGCGATCATGGTCATCTCGGCGCGCGTGAACACGCGGCCCGTCGGGTTGTGCGGAGTGTTGAGGATGATCGCCTTCGTCTTCTTGGTGAAGGCTTTCGCGAGCTTGTCCGGGTCGAGCGTCCAGTGGGGCCGTTCGAGCGGGACGTACACCGGGGTGGCGCCGGCGAGGATCGCATCGGGGCCGTAGTTCTCGTAGTAGGGCTCCATGACGATGACTTCGTCGCCCGGGTCGATCAACGCCATGAATACCGCCGCCATGGCTTCGGTGGCACCGCACGTCACCGTGACCTCTCGGTCGTGGTCGACGATCATGCCGTACCATCGCCTGTACTTCTCGGCAATCGCGATGCGCAGCGCCGAGCTGCCCCAGGTGACCGCGTACTGGTTGATGTCGCCGTGGATCGCCGCGCAGGCCGCGTCCTTCATTGGCTCGGGCATCGGAAAATCCGGGAAGCCCTGGGCGAGATTGACCGCCTCGTGCTGGTTGGCGATGCGGGTCATCTCGCGGATGACCGATTCCGTGAACGAATGCGTGCGGCGTGCAGCCTGCATCAGGTCAAGCTCCAGACTGGGAAGCGCGGTGCCCGGGCGAACCTCGGAAGTATCGCCCGCGCCCCACGGGGCGCAAGAACATGCGGCGGTGAGTACGTCCCTGTGAGGGCCGGAGCGTTTGCAGCAGCACGACAGCGCACTGTCCGACAAATCACGATGTACCGACCTATCGCCCTCCGATCTTCGCCAGCGCAGCGCGAATGAGCTCGGGCGCCGACATCCCCTTCACGCCGCCGTCGATCGCCGCGCGCACCGCCTTCTCCGCATCCGCGTTCGAGTAGCCGAGCGACACCAGCGCGCGAATCGCGTCGTCCGTCCCCGGCGACGCACCGCGCCCCACCCCGGCATCCGTGCCCGACACCTGCAGCTGGTCCAGCTTGTCCGCGAGGTCCAGGATCATCTGCTCCGCCTTCTTGCGACCCACGCGCGGCACCGACTGCAGCGTCGCGATGTCCTTCTCGCGCAGCGCGCGCACCAGCCGGTCCGCCGTGAGCGACGACAGCAGCCCGAGTGCGAGCGCCGGGCCCACGCCCTTCGCATCCAGCACCTTCCGGAACACGCGCCGTTCGTACGCCGACGTGAATCCGAACAGCTGCCAGCCGTCCTCTTTCACCACGAGATGCGTGTGCACCATGCAGCGCTCACCCGGCTTCGGCAGCGCCTCGAAGGCGCTCAGCGGCACGGCGAGCTCGTAGGCCACGCCGCCGTCCGTCATGATCTCGATGCGGTCCAGCTCCTTCATCAGCA
>JBDSTA010000041.1:0-3483 GCA_039928475.1 Gemmatimonadaceae bacterium
GTGCGGTGACGACGTACGCTGTACTTCGCGAGCGCTTCACCGGCGATCGCGAGCCCAAGGCGCGGCTCGAGCGGGCGCTGGATGAAATCGGCTGGCGCGCCGCCGACGGGCTGTCGTCGGAGGAGGTGGCGGACGTCGCAGTGGAGATCGTGCGCGAATGCGTGCAGTCACACCGCGACGTCTCGCGCGCGACGTATGAGCTGGCCGACCTGCTCCGCGCCGCGGCGGCGATGCTCGACGGCGGCTCCATGCCCACCGCGATGTTCGTCCCCGCCGCGGAGGAAGTGCTCCAGCTCTACGCGGGCAACCGCATCTAGGACGCGTCCACGAGCCTGATCGGCGTGGGCATGCCCTCGCGCATGATGCGCGCGAGCGTGGGACGCGAGATGCCGAGGAGCCGGGCGGCCTTGCTCTGGTTGCCGCTCGTCGCGCGGAGGGTGAGCTGCACCGCCTCGCGCTCGATGTCGCGGAGTGGCTTGCCCGCCAGCGGCACCTCGATCTCGCCCGCAAGCGGTGCACCGGAGAGGCCGGTGAGGCGCGCAACGCGCCGCTGGATGGAGAGGTGTGTCTGCTCCACGCGTGCGTTCGACCCGCCCACCACGCACGCGCGCTCGATCACGTTCTTCAGCTCGCGCACGTTGCCGGGCCACGCGTGCGTTCGCAGCAGCTCGAGCGCATCAGGCGTGAGGTGCTTCAGCGGCGCGCCGTGCTCACGGCACATCACGTCGAGGAAGTGGCGGGCAAGGGTCTCGACGTCATCGCGCCGGTCGCGCAGCGGCGGGATGTCCAGGCGCAGGACGTTGAGCCGGTAGAAGAGGTCTGCGCGGAAGGAACCGTCTTCCACGGCGTGCTCGATGGACACGTTCGACGCCGCGATGATGCGGCACTCGATCTCGATCTCCTGGTGGCCGCCGAGCCTGCGCACGCGCCGCTCCTCGAGTGCGCGGAGCAGCTTCGGCTGCACGTGCATGGGGAGTTGGTGGACTTCGTCGAGGAAGAGCGTGCCCGTGCCGGCGAGCTCCATGAGCCCGACCTTGCGGTTGCCGGCGCCGGTGAACGCGCCCGACTCGTGGCCGAACAGCTCGGACTCGAGCAGCGTGTCCGGAATGGCCGCGCAGTTGATGGCGACGAATGGCGCGCCGGCGTTGTGGCCTTCGCAGTGGATGCCACGTGCGAAGAGCTCCTTGCCGGTGCCCGTCTCCCCGATGAGGAGGACGGTGGAGCTGTGTGTCTGGGCGAGGCGCCGCGCGGCGCTGATCGTGTCGCGCAAACCGGCGCTGCCGCCGATGACGCGATCGAAAGTGAAGCCCTGCTGGCGCTCCGCCATTGTCAGTCAGCGATCGAGAACCCGTTCGCAGGGCGTCGTCATCGATCACCCGGCAGGAGGGCAGTCCCTCTCCCCTTCGGGCGGGCCACAAGCCTCCTCGGTGCCTACCCTACCTCGGCGTCTCCGGTCGCGCTGTGACGCGGATTACCAAAAAGGGATCGAAGCGCGTCATCGATCTCGGACACTGCGCGTGTCGCTCCACTTCGCCGGAACCTGTCCTGCGCCTCCCGGTAGTAGACGGCTGCCTCCGAGCCGCGCCGCGAGTCGCGATACAGCTCCGCCATCTGGCGCCGCACCTCCGCCGCGAGGATGGCGTCCTCGCCCGCCGCCGTGAGCTCCAGGGCTTCCAGGAGCATCGTCTCGGCGACGTCGAACCGGGCGCGCACCTGCGCGATGGCCGCGAGCACCTTGAGCGCCTCCGCGCGCCGCAGCCGGTCGCCGCGCCTGTCGGCGACGGCGAGCGCCGCGACGCATCCCTTCTCGGCTTCGTCGACGCGTCCGTCGGCCAGCAGCGCCTCGCTCCGGTTGATGCGGCAGCTGCATTCCACCACGAGGTCGCCGCGGTCCTGCGCGATGGCGAGCGCGCTCGCGTATGCGAGCTCCGCGTCGGCGAACTGCCGCCGCTGCATGTGCAGCATCGCGATGTTGTTCAGCGACCGACAGCGTCCGTCGCCGTCGTCGATCGCCTCCGCCTTGGCGAGGCTCGACTCGAAGCACCGCATGGCGACGTCGTGCTGTCCGCGCACGCTGGCCACGATGCCGAGGTTGCGCTCGACCATCGCGCAGAGCCGGAGGTCACCAGCGCGGTCGGCCACATCACCCGCGTCGCGGTAGAGCTGCTCGGCCGCAACGAGGTCACCGCGTCGCTCGGCGATGACGCCGCGGCAGTTGAGGGCATGCGCCGAGCCGAGCTCGTATCCCACCGTGCCAGCCACGTCGGCACTCTCGGCGTACAGCTTGTCCGCCTCCGCCGTGTCACCGCACTCGCGGTGCACGGTGCCCTTCCATCGGAGCACATCGGCGAGCTCGGCGCCTGGTGGCAGCTTGGCCAGGGAAGCGAGCGCGCGATCGTACCAGCCCAGGGCCTTGTTGGCGGCGCCGGTACGTTCCGCACTTCGCCCCCGCTCGATGAAGCGTCGTGCTTCACCGAGCGTGCCCGCCGGTCGTCGTTCGCGTGTCATGAGGGCCGTTCCGTGATCAGAGAAGCTCGTCGGCGTGCAGTTGTCGTCCCGATGACGCGAGGTAGCCCGAAAAATGATTGACGCTGAAGACGAGGAGCATGCGCCTGCGATCCACGGAGCCGGCGCGCACCTCCTTCACCCGCGCGAGCCGCTTGCCCTGATCGACAAAGCTCGCGTCGAGGTCATCCTCGAAGTACGCGCCGCCGAGGCGCGCGAGCATCGAGGGATGCGTTTCCGCGAACGTCCCGTGGAGGTCCTGCTGCACCAGCACTGGCACGGGAAACTGGAGGTGCGGCGCGAAGTCGTAGGCGATGTCACGTCCCCTCCGGGTCGTCATCGTGATGGTCGTCGGCGTCGCGAGTGCGCCCGCGGGGAAGACCACCGTACCGCCGGCCTCGGGTATCGTCAGTGACCCGCCACGCGGGCCGATCACGGCGGACACCGAATACGATTGCGCCAGCGGCTCCAGCCGCTTGAGCGTCACCACCGTGTCTTCACTGTCTCCCGCGCGTCCCCACGCGCTGCTGATGCCGCTCCTCGCGAACGTCGCATCCGGGATGGATGGACTCGTTGGCCCCTCGGTGCCCCGACATGCCATGAGTACTGCAGTCAGACAGCCAAGGGGAAGAATGAGGCGTGCCATACGCGTCATGCCGCTCTCCGTGAAGAAAGAGAAACCGATCAACCCACCAGCGCCTGCATCGGCGTTCCCTCGTCGTTCGACGCGGCGAGGCGGACATCACCCAGCAACGCGGAGAAGCGCGCCGAGAGTGGCGCGGAACCCATCGTTTCGGCCCTGCGCGCATAGTCGCGCGCGACGTTCATGATGCGGGGCCGGGCGGAGGGCGACAGTTGGGCGAGCAACGGCGCGCACGTCGCCACGAGCCACGCCGCGCCATACGCGTCGTGCGCCGTGCCGAGCTCCACGCCGTAGTCGAACAGCCGTTCCGCGCGCGCCACGTCACCCTCGGCCAG
>JBDSTA010000042.1:0-12924 GCA_039928475.1 Gemmatimonadaceae bacterium
CGGAGATCTCGACGGGCGCGACGTCGCTCAACGAGGGCGAGGAGCGGATCGTCCTCGTGATCGAGCTCGTGATCGCGCCGAATGGGACGGTGACGTCACACGACGTCTACCGCGCCATCGCGCAGAATCGCGCCAAGCTCGCCTACGACTCGATCGGCGCATGGCTCGAGGGGCGCGGCCCGCGTCCGAAGGACGTATCGGACGTGCGCGGGCTCGAGCAGCAGATCTGGATGCAGGACCGCGCAGCGACGCTGCTCAAGAAGGTGCGTCGCGACGCGGGCGCGCTCGAGTTCGACACCGTGGAGGCGACGGCGGTCGGGGAGAACGGCAAGGTGACGTCGATCTCCGTCACGCGAAAGAATCGCGCGCGCGACCTCATCGAGGACTTCATGATCGCGGCGAACGTCGCGATCGCGAAGTATCTCGCGGAGAAGAACCGTTCGGCGATCCGGCGCGTGGTGCACGAGCCGAAGCGGTGGAACCGCATCGTGGACATCGCGGCGAAGTACGGCGCGACGCTGCCCGCCGAGCCGGACCCGAAGGCGCTCTCGGCATTCCTCGGCGAGCGACGTGCGGACGACCCGATGCGCTTCGCCGATCTCTCGCTGAGTATCGTAAAGCTGCTCGGTCCCGGCGAGTACGTGCTGGACAAGCCAGGTCCGACAGACGACCAGGGACATTTCGGGCTCGCGGCGAACGACTACTCGCACGCGACGGCCCCGAATCGCCGCTACGCGGACCTCGTGACGCAGCGGCTGGTGAAGGCCGCGATCGCGGGGACGCCGGCGCCGTACAGCGACGAGGAGCTCGACGTGATCGCGAAGCACTGCACGGAGCGCGAGAACGCGGCGAACAAGGTGGAGCGCATCGCGCGCAAGGCTGCGGCGGCGCTGCTGCTCGCGGACCGCGTGGGCGACACGTTCGACGCGATCGTCACGGGGGTGAACAAGGACGGCACGTACGTGCGCCTGCTGTCACCGCCGGCGGAAGGACGCGTGATGCGCGGCGAGAAGGGCATGGACGTGGGCGAACGCGTGAGCGTGCGCCTGTTGAGCACGGACGCGCGCCACGGGTTCATCGACTTCGAAGGGACCTGAGCGCCATCAGGGGTCCTGCCGCGGACCCCAGATGGCGATGACCGCAGCGCGGAGCTCCCTCACGCGCTGCCGCTCCAGCGCCGCGCCGCTCACATCACCGTCGCGCTCGGCCGCCTCGGCGTCTACCTCGAGGAGGTCCGCCCAGAGATCCACCGTGTCGGGATGCCCGACGAGCTGCGCCGCCGAGCTTGCGTCGAGCTTGTCGATGAGCGAGGCGCGCGGGCCGAGCAGCGCACCGATCGCGGTCGCTGCGCCTGCCCGCACGCCGTCGATGGAGCTGGTGGTGCCCATCAGCCGGTGGCGCAGCAGGCGAATGGCGTCGGCAGCCTGCTTGATGACGCGAAGGAGGTAGTCCTCCTCGGTGTTGCCGCGTGAGCGCAACTCAGGGCTTCATCATCTTCTCTCGCGCGGCGCGGAACTCGTTGCCGGCGCGCCACTCGGGCATCTTCGTCGCGTTCGCGATGCGATAGCCCATCGTGAGGAAGAGGTCGAGGTCCTGCACGGCGCCCGTCATGTCCCAGCCCGGCTTGATCTCGTCCTGCGGCTGGTGGTAGTCGTGCTCCGTGTACTCGTCGCGCTTCTGCTTGCCGTAACCCGCGGGCTTGCCGATGAACTCCACACCCGCCTCCGGATCGAACGCGGGCACGCCCTGCTTCGCGAAGTTGAAGTGGTCGGAGCGGTAGTAGAAGCCCTTCTCGGGCTCGGCGTCGGGGCGCAGCGTGCGCTTCTGTTCCGCCGCGGCAGCGGTCGCGTAGTCGTCGAGCTCCGAGTTGCCGAGCCCGATGACCGTGACGTCGCTCGTGGGACCCCACTGGTTCAGGCCGTCCATGTTGATGTTCGCGAGCGTCTTCGCGAGTGGATAGATAGGCGTCACCGCGTAGTACTGCGAGCCGAGCAGCCCCTGCTCCTCGGCGGTGACCGACAGGAAGAGGATCGAGCGCTTCGGCGCGGTCTTCATCGCCTTGAACGCCTTCGCCATCGTGAGCAGGCCAGCCGTGCCGCTCGCGTTGTCGGCCGCGCCGTTGTAGATGGAGTCGCCGTTCACCTTCGTGCCGACGCCGAAGTGATCCCAGTGCGCGGTGTAGATGACGTACTGGTCCTTGAGCGCGGCATCGCTGCCCTCGAGCTTGGCGACGACGTTGCGCGAGTCGATCGTGCGCAGCGTGTTCTCGATCTTCACGCTCGCGGTGACGCCGAGCGCCACAGGCGCGAACGCGGGGGTAGCGGCCTTCGCCTTGAGTGAGTCGAAGTTCTGGCCGGCCATCGTGAACAGCGCCTTCGCCTGGTCGAGCGTGATCCAGCCCTCGACGTTCGAGCGCGTCATGTTCTTGTCGGGCGTGACGAGGTCGAACTGCTCGGCCGTCTTGCCCTGCACGACGGTGAACGGGTAGCCGGCGCGCTCGGTCTCGTGGACGAGGAGGACGCCCGCCGCCTTGTGCTTCTGGCCCTGCTCGTACTTGTACGTCCAGCGGCCGTAGTAGGTCATGCGGTTGCCGCCGAACTGCGCGGTGTCCGCGAGGGGCGGGTCGTTGACGAGCATGACGAGCGTCTTGCCGGCGACGTCGATGCCCTTGAAGTCATCCCACTTGTACTCGGGCGCCTCGACACCGTAGCCGACGAACACGAGCTCCGACTTGTCGAGCGACGTGCCCGGCTCCACGTGCTTCGTCCACGCCACGAAGTCGTCGCGCCACTTGAGCGCCTTCGTCGTCGCGCCCTTCGCGAAGGTGAGCGTGGGCGAGTTCTTCACGGTGATGCCGACGAGTGGCACCTTCTGGATGTACGAGCCGTCGGTGTTGCCGGGCGCGAGGCCCATCGCCTTGAACTGTCCTTCGAGGTAGGCGACGGTGCGATCTTCGCCGAGTGAGCCGGGCTGGCGGCCGAGGAGCGAGTCCGCGGAGAGGACGCGGATGTGCTGCATGACCGTCGCGGTGTCGATTGCCGCGACGGCTTCGGCAGGGACGGGCTCGTTAGTGGTCGCGGCGGGGGCGGCGTCGGGCTTCTGGCACCCGGCGGCGGCGAGCGCGGCGAGCAGGGTAAGTCGGGCGAGCTTCATTGAGGTCGGGGCGGATGTGAGGGGCAGAATATGTATGAAGCACCCGATCCTCGTGAGGGCCGAGGGAGCGTGAACTGCCACTGCGCACGCTGTGCGCGCTTCGCGCGCGACGCAGGCTGCGCGGGCGCAGAGATACGCTGCAATCACAAAGGCAAGGAGCCCAGCAGTTCTGCTGTTCCTGCGTTCTTCTGCGTTGGCGAAGCCTGCGTCATTCAGCGTGCGTAGTTGGCTCGTGCCGAGAGCCGATCACGGGTCCTTCGAGAACGGCGTATACACCTTCCCCGCCGTCCCACATGAGACGCCAGGATTGAAGTTCGCAAAGATACCATCGGCATTCCCGGAGAATGCCCATACGTGGAGATACCAGATGTTGAGGTTGTCCTCGTGCGCGAGCTTCCGCCCGAACAACACCGGCGGAACCGAGTCCCGCGCGTAGAGCCTGTATGGCACGATGAACTCCACACCATTCAGCTTGTACGCGCCATCCGGCATTCGCTCGTACAACAGGATCTGCGGCTTCTCCACCACCGGCGTCGCCGTGAGGTATCCGCGGTTCACGTGGTGATAGCCCATCGCGCCGTGGTGCTCGTGGATGAGGCAGTCCGCCACGGTGCGCGGATACCCGGCGGCGACCGCCGAGTCGAGGTCCTGGAACGCGCGCGTCGCGTTGCGGAGCTTGTCGAGGTCCGCGTTCACCGCGGCGTCATTCGATTGGGCGAATGCAGAAGACGTCGCCCCGATCAGGAGCGCGAGCAGCAGGCGATACGAAGGCATGTGCCGGGTGGGCGAAGGTGGGTGTCAATCACAACTACCCCCGCTCCGGCGCAGCCGTCACGCGGAAGCGTTACCTTGGCGTCATGATCGAGACCGAACGTCTCCTGTTGCGGCAGCCGAAGCTCGAGGACCTCGACCGGTGGGCCGAGCTCATGGCCAGCGAGGATGCCGCGCGCTACATCGGCGGCGTGCAGCCGAAGTCGGTGGTGTGGCGGAGCATGATGTCCATCGCGGGCTCGTGGCAGCTCACGGGCGCGGGGATGTTCTCCGTCGTGGACAAGGCCAGCGGACTCTGGATCGGCCGCGTGGGCCCATGGCAGCCGTACGGCTGGCCCGGCACGGAGGTGGGCTGGTCGCTGCATCCGGACGCATGGGGCAGGGGCTACGCGCTCGAGGCCGCGCGAGCGACCATGGACTACGCCGTCGACACGCTCGGCTGGACGGACATCATCCACAGCATCCACCCCGACAACGCGCCGTCGCAGCGGCTCGCCGAGCGCCTCGGCTCCGTGAATCGCGGGCCGGGCAGGTTGCCGCCGCCCTACGAGAGCGACCACGTGGACATCTGGGGGCAGACGAGCGACGAATGGCGGCACAACCGGACCAACCTCACAACGATCTCGCGATGAAACACCTCTCCGCGCTCCTCGCCACGATCCTGCTTGCGTCATCACTCGGCGCGCAGAAGTACGATCCTGCCACGTACGAGCATTCGTCGGCAGATATCGCCATGCGCGACGGCGTGAAGCTCCACGTCGAGATCTGGCACCCGAAGAATGCTGCGGAGCCGCTGCCCTTCCTCATGCGACGTACGCCGTACGGCGTCGCGGGCGCGGGCGGCTCCCTGACCGGCTCGTACAAGGACCTCGCCGAGGAGGGCTACATCTTCGTCTTCGAGGACATCCGCGGGCGGTACAGGAGCGAGGGGACGTTCGTGATGCAGCGGCCGCCGCGTCCGGTGGATTCGCCGAACCAGGCCATCGACGAGAGTACGGACACCAACGATTCCATTGACTGGCTGCTGGCTCACGTACCCGCGAACAACGGGCGCGTCGGCATGCTCGGTGTGAGCTACGACGGTTGGACCAGTGCGATGGGCATGCTCGGCGCACATCCCGCGCTGCGCGCCGTGAGTCCGCAGGCGTCGCCGGCGGACATGTGGATGGGCGACGACTTCCATCACAACGGCGCGTTTCGCCTGAGCTACGGCTTCGAGTACGCATGGCTCACCGAGGCCACGCGCGAGAATTCCGACTTCGACTTCGATCGCTACGACACCTACGACTGGTATCTCGACGTCGGGCCGCTGTCGAACATCCAGTCGAAGGTGCTGAAGGACAAGAAGCTGCCGACGTGGACGGACTTCGCCGCGCACCCGAACTACGACGGCTTCTGGCAGCGCCAGGCGATGAAGCCGTACCTCACACGCGTCACGGTGCCGACGCTCAACGTCGCGGGCTGGTGGGACCAGGAGGATTTCTATGGGCCCGTCACCATCTATCGCGAGCTCGAGCCGAAGGACCAGGCCAACCAGAGCTTTCTCGTCATCGGCCCCTGGCGCCACGGCGGATGGAACTCGGGCACCGGGCAGAAGCTCGGCAACATCGACTTCGGTTCTCCCACTGGCGAATACTTTCGGCAGAAGCTCCAGGCGCCGTTCTTCGCGCACTACCTGAAGGACAAGGGCACGCTCGCGCAGCCCGAGGCCACGGTGTTCGAGGGTGGCAGCAACACGTGGCGCACATACGACTCGTGGCCCGTGCGCAGCGCGACGACGAAGGCGCTGTACTTCCAGGCTGGAGGGAAGCTGTCGTTCACGCCTCCACCGGCGAACGCCGCGACGACGCACGACAGCTACCTGAGCGACCCGGCGCATCCGGTGCCGTACCGGCAGCGTCCCATCGAGCCGACGTACTATCCAAAGGGTTCCGGCTGGCCCACGTGGCTGCTCGAGGACCAGCGGTTCGTGAAGGATCGGCCGGACGTGCTGACGTACGAGAGCGATGTGCTGACGGAAGACGTCGTCCTCGCGGGCGAGATCACGGCGAAGCTGTTCGCGAGCACGACCGGGCAGGACGCGGACTGGGTGGTGAAGCTGATCGACGAGTATCCGGAGAAGATCGACGCGACGCCGAAGCTCGGCGGTTACGAGTTCATGATCGCGAACGACGTCTTCCGTGGCCGCTTCCACAAGTCATTCGAGAAGCCGGTGGCGCTCGTGCCGAACGCGGTGACGCCCTTCACGATCGACCTGCACACGCAGAGCTATCGCTTCCAGAAGGGGCACCGGATCATGGTGCAGGTGCAGAGCTCGTGGTTCCCGATCATCGACCGGAATCCGCAGACGTGGGTGGCGAACATCTTCGAGGCGAAGGCGTCGGACTTCAAGGCGCAGACGCACAGCATCTGGCGCACGCCGGCGCACGCGTCGCGCGTCGAGCTCCAGGTCGTGGCGCCGTAGGACTCAGGGCTTCCGCAGCACCCAGGTCATCATCGAGCGAGCGTCCTGCACGACGCTCGTCTTGAGTGGATCGAGGAGCGCGCCGCCGAGGTCGTGCGTGGCGCGCATGACGAACTGTTCGTCCACGAGGAAGCGCGACTCGCCATCGGGCATCACGTAGCGGCGTCCGCCGAGCGGCGTGACGCGCGACTCGTGGCCGATCGTCGTCGCGAGCCGGGCGAACAGCAGTCCGCCCGGCGCGAGCACGCGCCACATCTCGCCAAGCATCGCGTGCCAGTGCGCTTCGTCGCGCGCGAAGTGCAGCACGGCGCTGCTGATGACGACGTCGAAGGACGCGTCGCCGAACGACATCGCTTCAACGGGCTCAGCGCGAAAGGCACCGGCCGGCAGCTCGCGACCCAGCTCGGCGGCGAGTCGCCGCACGGAGACGACCGCGTCGGCACTGGCGTCCACGCCCGACACGGCGAAGCCGCGTCGCAGCAGGTAGACGAGGTTGCGCCCCCCGCCGCAGCCGGCGTCGAGCACGCGCATGCCGCTAGCGATGCGCCCGCGATGCAGCTGGTCGAACAGGTAGATGTCGATCCCGCCGAACTCGGCGCGCAGGTCGTCGCGCGGCTGCGTCACGCCGGGACGTGTCGCGCGAGCCTCAGCGCGAGGTGCCGCTTCACGTCGGGCCACTCCTGCTCGAGGATGCTGAACATCACGCTGTCGCGCACCGTGCCGTCGCGCCGGGCCAGGTGATGGCGGATCACGCCGTCCTTCTTCGCGCCGATGCCCTCGATGGCGCGCTGCGAGCGGAAGTTGAAGTTGTCGGTGCGCAGCCCGACGACCTTGCAGCCGACCGTCTCGAACGAGTGCGTGAGGATGAGCAGCTTGCACGTGGTGTTCACGTGGCTGCGCTGGCGGCTCGCCCCGTACCATGTCCAGCCGATCTCCACGCGGTCGATGTTGCGCACGATGTCGTGATAACGCGTCGTGCCGACGATCGTACCTGACGCGATGTCGCGCACGACCCATGGCAGCATCGTGCCGGCCTCCTGTCCCGCGAGCGCCTCGGCGATGTACTTCGCCACTTCTTCGGGCCTCGGCACCGACGTGTACCACAGCTCCCACAGGTTGCCGTCGCTCGCGGCGCCGGTGAGCCCATCCGCATGCTCGGCGCCAAGTGGCTCGAGACGAATGCCGTTGCCTTCGAGCACTACCGGGGTGGGGGAAATCACGTCGTGTCGTCTCTCTTCGTGGAAGGTCGTCACTACGATCGAGCAAGCGAAACGTATCCAGCCGCGGCCGCGGGCGCAGCTTACCGCTTGCCAATGGGCGATCGTGCGCGGACGTTTGCTCACCCACAACCCGCCCGCATGCGCCTCCGCACCGTCGCCCTCCTCTCGAGCCTCGCCGTCGCCTCCGCCAACGGCCAGGGCACGCGCCTCCTCCGCGAACCCAGCCTCGGCCCCAGCGAGATCGTGTTCGCCCACGCGGGCGACCTGTGGTCCGTGAGCCGGTCCGGCGGCGACGCACGACGACTCACCAGCACCCCCGCCGTCGAGCGCGACCCGCACATCTCGCCGGACGGAAAATGGATCGCCTTCACGTCCAACCGTTCCGGCGTCAACGCGGTGTACGTCGTCGGCATCGGCGGCGGCGATCCGCGACGACTCACCTGGAGTCCGGCGGGCGAGCAGGCGCGCGGCTGGAGCCCGGACGGCACACAGATCCTCTTCTCTTCCGGGCGCGTCTCGGCGCCGAGCACGTATGCGAAGCTCTGGACGATCCCGGTGAATGGCGGGCCCGCGAAGCAGCTCCCTCCGTACATGGGATTACGCGGCAGCTTCTCGCCCGATGGACGCAGCGTCGTCGTCGATCGCGTGGACCGCTGGGACGTGGAGTTCCGCAGCTACCGCGGCGGACAGAACACGCCGCTCACCATCACGAACGTCGCCGACGGCAGCGAGGTCGCGCTCCCCAACGAGCGCACGATGGACATCCATCCCGTGTGGATTGGCGGCACGATCTACTTCCTCTCGGATCGCGACTGGGCGACGAACGTCTGGTCGTACGACGTGAGCACGAAGGCGCTGAAGCAGCTCACGCATTACAAGGACGACGTCAAGACGCTCGACGGGCGCGACGGCACGCTCGTCTTCGAGTACGACGGCTATCTCTACACGATGGAGCCGGGCAAGGGCGAGCCGAAGCGTCTCGCCATCGAGGCGCGCGGCGACTTCCCGTGGGCCATGCCGCACTGGACCGACGTCACGCGCACGATCTCCGCCGCGGCCCTCGGCCCCAATGCCAAGCGCGCGGTGTTCGAGTCGCGCGGTGAGATCTTCACGATTCCCGTGGAGAAGGGCGACGCGCGCAACCTCACGCACTCCTCCGGCAACGCTGACCGCGCGCCCATGTGGTCGCCCGACGGGCAGCGGGTCGCGTGGTTCTCGGACGCGGGCGAGGGCTACAGCCTCCTCATCGGCAACGGCGACGGCATCGGCACGCCGCGCGCCATCGCGATCGCCGACGCGAAGTTCGCGTGGAGCCCCGAGTGGTCGCCGGATGGCAGGACGATCGCCTTTGTGGACAACAAGGCGCGCATCCGCATCGTGGACGTCGCGAGCGGGCAGATCTCCGTCGCGGACACTGGCGGCGCCGCGAGCGATCGCGGCGGCATGCGGCCGCACTGGTCGCCGGACTCGCGCTGGCTCGCCTACTCGAAGCAGTTCCCCAACCAGTTTCATCGCGTCGTCGTCTGGTCGCGCGCGGATGGCACGAAGCACGTGCTCACCGACGCGCTCGCCGATGCAGTGGAGCCCGTGTGGGACCGCAACGGCAAGTGGATGTACTTCCTCGCGAGCACCGACCTCGGTGTGCAGAGCGGCTGGGCGGACCTCGGCAGCCTCACGCGGAAGAACACGTCGGGCGTGTACGTCGCGCTGCTGCGTGCGGACGAGCCGACGCCGTTCGTCCCCGAGAGCGACGAGGAAAAGGCGCGCGACACCATGCCCGCGGCGCCGCGACCCGCTGCACCAGCAGCGAGTGAGGCGAAAGCGCCGCCGGCGGATTCGGCGCGGCGGCCTGTCGTCGTACAGATCGACTTCGATCGGTTCGATCGCCGTATCATCAACCTGCCCCTGCCGGTGCGCGACTACGCCGCGCTGGTTCCCGGCCAGCCCGGAACGCTGTTCGTCGCCGAGCGTATCGACAACCAGCCGGCGACGACGCTGCACAAGTGGGACATGGCCAAGCGGAAGTCCGAGGTGTTCATGGCCGGCGTCACGCGCGTGAGCGCGAGCAAGGATGGCAAGAAGCTCATGTGGCAGCAGGGCCAGAACTGGGCCGTCGTCGGCACCGATGCGCCACCCAAGCCGGGCGACGGCGCCCTTCGCCTCGCGCTCAGCACGCAGGTGGAGCCGAAGGCCGAGTGGAAGCAGATCTTCGACGAGGCGTGGCGCATCGAGCGCGACTTCTTCTTCGACCCGAAGCTGCACGGCGCCGACTGGGCCGCCGTGCGCAAGCGCTACGATCCGCTCGTGCCGTACATCGAGCACCGCTCGGACCTCACCTACATGCTCGACGTGCTCGGCGGCGAGCTGTCCGTCGGCCATTCGTTCGTGGGCGGCGGCGACTTTCCCTCGCTCGACTCATCGCGCGTC
Organism: Gemmatimonadaceae bacterium; assembly: GCA_039928475.1. Classification (GTDB taxonomy): domain Bacteria; phylum Gemmatimonadota; class Gemmatimonadetes; order Gemmatimonadales; family Gemmatimonadaceae; genus AG11. The sequence continues at coordinate 10,036 of JBDSTA010000042.1, forward strand.
GGCGCGCTCGGCGCGAACCTCGTGGCGGACGGTGACAAGTGGAAGATCGCGCGCATCTTCACGAGCGAGAGCTGGAACCCCGGCCTTCGCGCACCGCTCGACGCGCCCGGAGTGAAGGCGCGCGTGGGCGACTACGTGCTCGAGGTGAACGGCGTCCCGCTCACCACGGCTGACGAGCCCTGGAAGGCGCTCGACGGCACGGCCGAGCGGCAGACCGTGCTCAAGCTCGCCGAGCGTGCGAGTGGGGAGGGTGCGTGGTCGGTGACGGTGGTGCCCGTGCGCAACGAGGCGCAGCTGCGGCAGCGCGCGTGGATCGAGGACAACCGTCGTCGCGTGGACTCGTTGTCACACGGCACGCTCGCGTATGTGTGGGTCCCGAACACGAGTGCGCCCGCGATCACGGCGTTCGACCGTTATTATTTCGCGCAGCAGGACCGGAAGGGCGCGGTGATCGACGAGCGCTTCAACGGCGGCGGCCTGCTCGACGACTACATGGTCGGCATCATGAGCCGCCGCCCGATCGGCGGCGTGACGGACTATGTGCCTGGCGCGAAGTCGGTGCGGCTGCCGGCGTCGGGCATCTGGGGCCCGAAGGTGCTCGTGACGAACGAGCTCGCCGGTTCAGGCGGCGATTACTTCCCGTGGGTGTTCCACGAGATGAAGGTCGGCCCGCTCGTGGGCACGCGCACGTGGGGCGGCCTGGTGAACGCGGCGTCGCCGTATCCGCTGGTGGACGGCGGGAGCATCACGGCGCCGGCGCAGGCGGTGTTCGGCCCGAACGGGCTGTACATCGCGGAGGGTGTGGGCGTTCCGCCGGACATCGAGGTGATGCAGGCGTCACAGGCGGTGATGCGCGGTCGCGATCCGCAGCTCGAGCGGGCGGTGCAGGAGGCCCTGCGGTTGGTGACGGAGAATCCCGTTGTCACGCCGCCCACTCCGGCATCGGTGCCAGTGCGGGCACGGCGACCGTAAGCGGTTGCGCTTCAGGCCCCGTGCGGCATCACGGGTACGGGATGCTCGTTCGTGTAGAGGAGTGCCGTCACCTCGGACGGCACTCGCACCGTGAATGACGTCCCGCTCTCCGCCACACTCTCCACCGCGATGCTGCCGCCCATCATCTCGATGAAGTGCTTCGTGATGGTGAGCCCGAGCCCCGTTCCGCCATACTTCCGCGTCGTGGACGCATCCGCCTGCGTGAACGGCTGGAACAACCGCGCGAGCTGATCCTCCGTCATGCCGATTCCCGAGTCCGAGACGACGAACACCACCTCGTCATCCGAATCGCGATAGGCGCGCAGCGCGATGCGCCCCCCCGATGTGAACTTGCTGGCGTTCGAGAGCAGGTTGAGCAGCACCTGGCGGAGCCGGGTGAGGTCGGCGCGAATCGTCCCGAGCCCTTCCTCCACCTCGGACTCGAACACGTTGCCGCCCTTCTGCACCAGCGGCCGGATCGTCGTGGTCACGCTCGCCACCAGGTCGGACACGAGGAACGTCTCGAGGTAGAGCTCCATGCGCCCCGCCTCGATCTTCGAGAGGTCCAGCACGTCGTTGATCAGCGAGAGCAGCTGCTTTCCCGACGTGGTGATCTTTTCGAGGTCGGGTACGAGCGCCTCCGCATGCGAATCCTCCGCCTCCTCGATGAGCATCTCGCCGTAGCCGATGATCGCATTCAGCGGCGTACGGAGCTCATGGCTCATGTTCGCGAGGAACGTGCTCTTCGCCGCGTTCGCGGCCTCGGCGGCGTCGCGGGACACTTCCACGAGCTGGCTCTTCTCGGCGATCTGCGCACTCTGCTCGCGAATGCGACGGAGGTTCTGCACGTTCCGCTGCGACTGCGTGTGCGAGTGCATGCTGAACACCGTGACGTACACCAGGATCATCCCGATGCCCAGCACCTCGGTGAGGAGCGACGCGCCGGTGAGGTTCACCGTGACCGTGCCGAGCAGTGCCGACACGATCAGCACGCCGATACCGGTCGCGACGAGTCCCTTGAGCGCGAAGCGCCATCCGCCGACGCTCAGGTTGCCCGAGTGCACGCCGATGAGGCCCGCCATGTTCGGCCAGATGCTGAAGCCGGAGAGCGGGACGTAGGACCCGATGATCACCGAGTCCACGAGCAGGTTGCGCAGCTCCGCCGCCTTGCTGTCGCGGCTCCGCGTCGCGATGAACCGCGCGATGAGCGGGAACACGAGGTGGAAGCCGAACAGGACGAGCACCCATCGCGACACGCCCCTCGGCCAGATGTGCACGAGGTAGAGCACGACGAAGAACGGATACGTCGTGATGCGGACGAGGAAGTCGAGCCGCACCGTGGGGTGCACGTGCGGCTGCGCATCGAACGCCGCGGTTTCCCGGTCGTTCGGCATCACAGGTCCATCACCTGGAGCGCGCCGGTGCTGCGCGGTTGCGTGGCCGTGCTGCCGATGGGGAGCCGGACGTCGAACGTGGTGCCAACGCCGGCCTCGCTCGACACCGTGATCGAGCCGCCGAGCATCTCGGTGTAGCGCTTCGTGATCGTGAGGCCGAGGCCCGTGCCCTCGTACTTTCGCGTGGACGAGTCGTCCACCTGCGTGAACGGCCGGAACAGCTTCTCCTGCTGCGACGGCGTCATCCCGATGCCCGTGTCGCGCACCTTGACGCGCAGCCAGCCGTCGCCGCGGCTCGCAACCACGGTGATGGTGCCGCCTTCCGTGAACTTCGCGGCGTTCGACAGCAGGTTGAGCAGGATCTGCCGCGTGCGTACCGCATCGCCATGCATCGTGCCCAGGCTACCGGCACCCTCGAGGACGATCCTGTTGCCGCCGCGCGAGGCGAGCGGCACCGCTGTCGACACGGTGTCGCGCAGCAGGTCGTCGATCAGGAATTCCTCGACGTGGATCTCCATGCGCC
>JBDSTA010000043.1:0-7161 GCA_039928475.1 Gemmatimonadaceae bacterium
CAGGCCGGTTTCACGAGCCCGGATGGTACTCCCGCTCGGTGTGACCCTTCAGCTGCGAGCGATAGAAATAGACGTCGCGCAGCTGGCCCGAGGCATAGCGCGCCGCCTGGTCATTGAAGTGCGGCGACCTGGGATCCCCATTCTCGCCGCCCGCCGACACCGCCTTCGCCCGAACGCTGTCGCCGAACTCCACGACCGCGACGAAGCTGTTGCCGCTCGTGCCGTACATCTTCTTCGTGTTGCGGTAGGTGCGCGCGCCGAACGACGCCAGCGACCCCCAGCGCGCCGACGTGAACGGCACCGGGATGCTGGGCCCCGCATCATCGAAGGGCTGGACGATGTCGCCCGTGAGACGCTGGAAGCGGTTGATGTCGCCCCACGGCGTCTTCCACGACCCGAAATCGGCAGTGAGCTTGTCGGCGGCCGCGCGCAGCGCCCGGAGGCGATCGTCGAGGCTCGTGCGCTCGGCCATGTAGTCATCGATGGGCAGCCCGGCCTTTCTCGCGTCCATGCCCACCTGCCGCGCCAGCTCGTCCGCCCAGTAGATGGCGAGCGACGTCTCGACGGAGCTCGCTGACCACCGGTAGTCCCAGCGGCGCAGCAGCTCCACCTGCTCCGCCACGTTCATCTTCACCACGCTGCCGTTCGCCGTCTCGTCGTACGCGCGCACGAGCGCCGGGATGAGCTGCGCAAAGGTGGGCTGGTAGCTGTCGAAGGCCGCGTCGCGCACGGTGAGCGGCGTGAAGTCCTTCTTCGCACCCAGCACGCGGATCGCGTGGATGCCACGCGCGTTCTCGCTGCCGGACTCCACGTACGCGGGGAAGCTGTCGCGCTTCGGGCTGCTCTCACCCGATGCGCTCCACGGCCAGTTGTTCGTGTTGTACAGCCAGCCGCTCTTCGGGTTGAGCAGGTTCGGGCTGTCGCCCACGCTGAGGAGCCCCTTCCACTCCGTAGCGGGATCGCTGCCGTCCACCGGCTTCGTCCAGTCGAACTTCGTGTCGCGACGCGGGATGAAGTTCGCGTGGAAGTACGCGATGTTGCCCTCCGCGTCCGCGAAGATCGTGTTGTTGGACGAGTTGGTGTGCAGGTCCATCGACTTCCGGAACTGCGCGTAGTTCTTCGCCTTGGTGCGCGTGTACGACTGCGTGAGCGCCTTCACGGGCTCCTGCATGATCTTCACGGCGACCCACTTGCCGTCCATCTGGCGAACGATCGGTCCGTGGTGCGTGCGATAGACGGTGAACTCGCGGCGCGACATGCCGCTCGCCGTCCTGAACGGCACCACGATCTTCTGCGCGATCACCGGACGCTCGGCGTTGCCGTACCTGTAGAACCACTTGTCGCCGCGCTGGACCATCGTCTCCAGGTATTCATCGGCGTCATCGGCGTTGCTGGTCGTGTGCATCCAGCCCGCCTTGTCGTTGAAGCCCTGGTAGATGAAGAACTGGCCCCACGTGAGCGCGCCGTAGGCGTTCAGCCCTTCCTCGCTCACCATCTGCGCCTCGGAGCGGAAGAAGAACGACGTGTGCGGGTTGATCCACAGGATCGCGTGCCTGTTCGCCGTGTTCGATGGCGCGATCGCGAATCCGTTCGAGCCACTCGGCTCGCGGTACAGCTGCTCGAGGACCTCGTCCTTGTCGGGCACGGGCGCCGCAGTCGACTTCGCGCCGTAGAACGCCTCGAGGTCGCGCGTGGACACGCGCTCGATGTCGCCGCCGATGCTTCCCTCGCTGAACGTGAGCGCCATCCACGGCTCGAACTTCGTGATGACGCGCGGCTTCACCCCGGGATGCTTGTAGAGGTAGAAGTTGAGGCCGTCCGCATAGGCGTTCATCAGCTTCTGGAGGAAGGCCGGGCTCCGCTTGTACTGCGCCTTCATGCTGTCGGGGTCGATGAAGAGCTTCATCCGCAGGTCGCGGTACACTTCGGCCTCACCCTCCGCCTCGGCGAGCCGCCCCTGCGAGTTGATGTAGTTGGTCTCGACGCGGTTGAAGTCGTCCTCGGCCTGCGCGTACATCACGCCGAAGACGACGTTCGCGTCGGTCTTGCCATAGACGTGGGCGATACCCCAGTCGTCGCGCACGATTGTGACTTCCTTCGCCATGCGCTCCCAGCGGGCGACGTCGGTTTCCGCGGCGTCGAGCGTGGCGCAGCCGGCGGCCAGGGCCAGGAGCAATACGAGCTTCTTCATGAGATGCCTGAAAGGGTTGTCTGGAAGCTACTGCGTCACCGGAGGATTTCCTCTACACCTTCACGCTGCGACTCCACCTGCCGCCGCACCATGTCGTGATACACGCCGCGCAGCCTTGAGCATGCTAGAGGTAGCGCAGCCAGCCCTGGGGAGAGCGCGACTTCACGCGCGCATACCACCGGCAGGGCACGTACAGCAGCGCTACGGCGATGAGCCACACGAGGTACAGTAACGCAAGGCTCCAACGGTACCCCGCCGGCGCGGCAGGCGGCGCCAATGGAAAGTTCGAGAACAGCCACGTGTCCACGCGTCCCTCGCGCACGAGCGACACCACCAGCGCGAGTGCGTGGATGAGCGGAATGTGCAGCAGGTAGTAGAACATCGGCACGCGACCGAACGTGGAGAGCACGTCGCGCACCTTGCCGCTCACCTGCTCCGCCCACGGCAACAGCGCGATCATCGGCCCGAGCGTCATCAGGAGGAAGAGCTGCGACGGCGGATACTTCTGCTGGCCGAGGATGCGGGCGAACAGCGGCACCTGTCCGTCACCGGGGCGCATCACCGCAGCGAGCGTGGCAACGACGATGAACACCGCCGTCATGCCGAGGCCCGCGCGCAGGAAGAGGCGGCGCCGCGCATCGGGCGGCCGCGTGAGCAGCGCGCCGAATCCATAGCCAGCTGCCATCACGCCGATCCAGGGAATCAGGACATAAAGAATGAGCAGCGGCGGTCCGCCGGGCCCAAGCCTCGTCTCCCCGCCCTGGTAGAGGATGCTCGCGAGCCACTGCGGCAATGCGCTCGTGATCGGCTGGAAGACCTGCTGGAGCGCGATCATCGCGACGCCGCCCCAGCCGACGACCTTCACCGGCAGTCGCACCAGCGCCGCAAGCATCACCATGCACCAGCCGAGCATCCAGATGACGCCCGCGATGTTGTAGTTCGCGAAGTCGAGGTTGAACGTCCACGACACGCGAAGGATCGTGAGCTCCAGCAGCACAAGCAACGCGCCGCGCAGCGCGAGGTAGCGCGACAGTGCGCGCATGTCGCCGAGCTTGCGCCCGTGCAGGAACGCGCCTGTCCCGGCGAGAAAGCAGAACCAGGGCGCGACGAAGTGCGTGATCCACCGCGTGAAGAACACACCCGGTGCCGGCCCGCCGGCAGGAACGGCCGCGTACACGCGAACGTGATCGATCGCCATGAGGACCATGACGATGCCGCGCATCACGTCGAGCGACATGATGCGTTCGGCGCCCGCGCGCTCGCCGCCCGCGCTCACCCCCGCCGCTTCAGCCACAACACCCCGCCCGCGAGCGCCGCGGGCGCCATGAACAGCATCGCAGACCACTGCGACCAGCCCGCGCCGCGCGACGTCACGAGCGACACCGCCGCGAAGATTGCGATGAGGAAGGCCAGCCCGCGCGGCGCCGTGATCTTCGGCTGGCCGTACACCAGCGCCGACACATAGCCCCCAGCCGCTGCCGACAGCATGCCGACCGCCACCGCCAAGATCATGAATATCATCGGCTGCGCCGCATGCGGATCGTGTCCCGTACCGGAGAACAGCGCCAGCGCGGCGACGACGAAGATCGCGTACCCGGCGACGATGGCGAGGAGGAGCCGGCCGAAGGCCACCTATGCCTCCGCGACGGTCTTGAGGCCGGCGAGTCCCTTCTCGAAATCCCCGCCGACGAACTTCTCCATGTTGAAGAACACGCCCATCATCTTCGACATGAACGCGCTCGGCCCGTACATCGCCCACGTGACGTCCGTGGCGCCGCCACTTGGCGCGAGCGTGAACTGCGTGGTGTTGTGCGCCTCGAATGGCTTCAGGAAGTCGAGCTTGATGGTGAGGTCATGCGGCGCCGACGCCTTCGTGATCTCCATGCTGCCTTCCCCCACCTTCTTGTTGCCCTGCCACGCGTACGCCGCGCCAACGCCACTCTCGGCTCCGCTGTACGTGCGCGTGAGCGCGGGATCGATGTTCTCCCACGGCGACCACGCCGTCCACTTGTGGAAGTCGGCGATGTGCGGATAGATGCGCTCGGGCGTAGCGTTGATCCGGAGGCTGCGCTGGATCCGGAAATCACCGGGGCGCGTCGCCACGTAGCCCAGGAATGCGGCTATGGCGGCGCCGATGACGTAGACGAAGACCATGGGTCGTTCCTCGGGCGGGATGGGCGGGGCGGAGACCCGACCAATATGAAGCAGGCCGGCTCGCGCCGCGAATGCCCGAGGACGACCGTCCGGTTACGGCCCCGTGTCCGGCTTCACCACGGTATCGGCCCGCGCCTTCCTCGTCGGAATGTTGAAGAGGCTGTCGCCGAAGGTCTTCGGCTGCACGGTGGCCGCGGAATCGACCGGCCTGGGCTTCGGCTTCGGCTTGGGCTTCGGCACCACCGGTGCGGCCAGGCCGAGGGAGTCCGTGCGCGCCGCGATGCTGCCGGCCGACGAATCCTGCACGGACGTCGGCGGCAGTGGCACGAGCGAAGGGGGCAGCGCGGCCGGCACAGGTGCGGGTGCCGCTGCGACAGCCTTCGCCGGCACAGGAGTCACCACGGGCTGCGTGGGCGTGCTACGGCTGCCCAGCACGATCGCCGAGCCGCCGATGGCCGCCACGATCACCGCAACACTTACCGGAACGATCCACTTCTTCCTGCCACCCGGTGTCGGCGCGGACGGCGCCTTCACGGGCGGGACGTCCGCCGTTGCGACGACGGGCTCCTCCTCCTCGTACAGCACCGGCAGGTCCACCCGCGTGTCGATCGGCTCGACCTCGAAGCGCTCGTCGCGCATCAGCTCCGTGTCGTCGTCGAAGACCATGTCCTCGAGCGGCAGGATCGTGGGCGGAACGAACCCCGGCGCGGCATAGATCTCGTCGTCGAGCGTGGACTCGGCGTCGTCCACCTCGGCGAGCGCCGCCTCACGCTTGCGCTCGATCTCGACCTCGCCCGCATGCTTGAGCTCCGAGCGCAGCTTCTCGATCGCGCGGCGATCCTCCGTCGCGGTCTTCTCCATCTGCGCGCGCTGCTCGGCGACCACGCGCTCGAGCTCCGTGCGCCGCGCCTCGAGCGAGGCGCGCTCCTCGCGAATGGCGCGCTGGTGCTTGTCGCGCTCCGATGCGACGGCACGCGTGAGCTCGGCGCGCTCCTTCTCCAGCTTCTCGCGCTCCGCTGTGAGCGCCTTGTCGAACTTCGCCCGCTCGTCGGACATGCTCTTCTCGAACGTGGCGCGCTGCTCGGCCATCTGGCGCTCGAAGTCCGCACGCTCGTTCGCGAGCTTCTCGCGCTCGACGCGCTGTTCCTCGAGGACGTCGGCGCGAATGCGCTTCTCCTCTTCCTCGCCGAGGAAGAGCGGATCGGCCATGCCGATCATCGAGAGGTACGACGTGATCTCGGAAGCCGTGTGTCCACGCGATTCGTCGAGGAGCTCGGTCGTCGCCTCGCACAGCCGCTTCGGCAGGTCGGATCGCAGGTCGAGGAGGCTCTGCGACTCGAACACCTTCGGGTCTTCGACGCCCGTGAGCATCGCCAGCGCGAGACGCACGATGGTGCGCGCATCTTCCGTCTCGGCATCAAGCGTCTGGAGGCGGCTGATGGGCGCGACGCCGAAGCGCACGCGAACGCGATCCGTCTTCGGCTCCAGGTAGATGTCCCCCGGCGTGACGTGGCGATGCACGACATTCTGCTCGCGCGCCCACTCGAGAAGCCCGTTCACCTCGCGCAGGATCGCGGCGACGCGCGGGTTGGTGAACGTCTCGCGGCTCGCGAGCTTGTCGGCGAGCGTCGCGTCGTTGATGCGCTGCGTGACCACCGCGAAGGCGTCGTTGCCGAGCCAGCGTCCCTCGATGACCGGGATGAGCCGGCGATGCTGCATGCGCGACAGCAGCTTCGTGTCCGCCGCCACGTGCGCGACCGCGTTGCCCTCGTCGCCCTTCGGGGTGCTGACGACGTTGATCTGCACGCCCGTGAGGTCGTCGCGCCGCTTGCTCCCCGCATCCTTCCGGGTGGCGGTGAAGTTCCGCGACGTGCTCGACGCCCGCCCCTCGCCAACGATCGTGTAGTCGTTCTCGAGAGGGGAAAGGTCGAGAGTGGGCTGCTGCTTCTCACTCATTGGTCAGGCTCCGCGACAGGCGCTATGTGGGCTGGTCGCGGCCTACTATTGCGGGTTGTGTGCCGCGGGCTCTGCCGGAGCGATAAGCGGGCTCAGGCGCGCGCCGAGGGCGGGGCCGAGAGAGCGGGTGAAGCTGGCCGTGAGGTGGTTGTCGTCCGTGAAGACGACCACGCCATTCCGCACCGGCGCGCAGCGCGGCGCGGCGCAGATGAGGTCGTTCATGTCCACGAACCGCACGGGAAGCCCCTTCGCAGCATCGTCCTGCGCCTTCACGGCCGCGGGCGACATCGCGTTGGCGCGCGCATAGAAGCAGTCGCCGGCGAAGGGCAGCGCCGCGTCGCGCCGCGACAGGCACGACGGCACATCGAACCAAGTCCGCGGCGTGCCGCGGATCGCGATGATCGGGATGTGCGCCGCGGCCAGCCGCTCGTAGGTGCGCCGCAGGCCAGTGCGCCACATGTCGGGGGTCACCTGCCAGTCGTCGCCCGTGCCATCGGGTGGGATGTAGTGATCCCAGCTCGAGAGGATCACCGCCCTTGGACGCATCGCGATGATGCGCTTCAGCATCGCCTCGCGGTAGCGCGTGCACTCGTGGTAGTAGCGCTTGAGGCGCGCGTGCATCATGGACGGCATGTCCGCCACGGGACAGCCGCCCTTCACCATCGCATCGATCTTCCAGCCGTGCTCGCGACCTGCGCGATCGAGCCCGCCGAGCCAATGTTCTGCGTGCGAGTCGCCGAGGAGGGCGATGGTCGTCGCGGAATTGCGGTCGCCGAACACGCACGGCCCGCGCACGTCCTCGACGGTCGTCGCCCAACAGCCGTGCTCCATGCGGTCCGCCCGCGCTGCGGCGAAGGTGC
>JBDSTA010000044.1:0-7171 GCA_039928475.1 Gemmatimonadaceae bacterium
CGGAGTGACGGGCTTCCCGCCCGCCCGCTTCCAGTGCGTCGGCGCCATCCGCAGCCGCCCGATCTGGGTGCCCGACGGCAGGCTCGCCGCCTGACGGATCCGAGCTCGCCTGCTCACAGCGCGCGTAGCGCGCGGTCTCACAGCGACGCCGAAGGCGTCGCGATCTCTCAGCAACGCCGCAGGCGAGCGGTCTGAAAAGCAGGAAGGCCCGCGCCAATCGCCGCGGGCCTTCCTGTTTTTCACGAACCTCGCCGCAGCTCCAGCCTGCCATTCCCCGTCGACAACCGAAGCCTCGGCCCGCCGCTGCCGATCGTCGCGCGAATGTGCCGCGGGTTCATCCGCCCCTCCACCTTCAGGTCGAAGTCCGACTGGATCTCCCCGTTGCCCGTCGTCGCTTCCAGGTCCCCGTTGTAGCCCGTGGGCAGCGTGATCCGCACAGCGCCGCTCCCCGTCGAGAAGGTCATGTCGTCCGTCGCCCGCAGCTTCGACATCACGACGTCGATGTCGCCATTCCCCGTGCGCGCCTCCACCGGGCCTTCCGTCGTGGACACCGACACACGGCCATTGCCCGTGCTCACCCGCACCTGCGCCCGCGCGCTCCGCACCTCCACGTCGCCGTTGCCCGTGCTCACGCGCACCACGCCGTCCGTGTTCTCCACGCGCACGCGCCCGTTGCCCGTCGACGCCTGGACGTCCCCCACCCGCTCCACCGACACCGCGCCATTGCCCGTCGCGATCTTCACCTCGACGCCCTTCGGCACATAGACCGTCATCGAGACGGTGACGCTGCGCCCCCAGCGGTCATCGTCGTCGTCGCGGCTCCAGCCTCGCCGGTCGTCGCACGGGTTGTTGCGGCGGTACGTCGCACAGATGACGACATCGCCGCCACTCCCCTGCTGGATCTCGAACGCGACATCCTCCACCGATCCACCACGCTCGGTGTGCTTCTCCGCGCGCATGGACGCCTGCGTCCCCTCGGCAGGGCGCACGTCGATGGGACCATTGAAGTTCTTCACCGTGAGCAGCGCCTTGGCCGGCACAGCGCCCTTCCAGTTGTACACGGCCTCCGACCTCCCCACGAGCGTCTGTGCCGAGGCACAGAACGGCAACACGACAAGGAGCAGGGCCGGAACGCGAAACGTGAGCGACATGCGGTTCACCGTAGGTGGGGTTGAGTCTCAGGCATGTGACATCCCCCAGAACGCCATGGTTTGAACCGCGAACCGCTGGCTCACAGCACGCCGAAGGCGTGCGGTCTCATAGCGCGGCCGCAGGCCCGCGCGGTCTCTCAGCGCCGAAGGCGCGGTCTCCAAAACGCACCTTTCCCCTACCAGCCAGGATTCATAAGTTTTCACATCTTGAAACACCACGAGCTCCATTCAAACCGCCGCCTGGCCTTCGTCGCCGCCACCGTCCTGGCGACCGCCGGCGTCCTCGCGCTCGTCACCCTCGAGGCCCGCCGCGCCGAGAAGGCCCTCGAGAGCGCCACCGCGCACACCCTCCGCGACTACACCGGCTACGCCGGCCGCATGATGGGCGCCGAGGTCCTCCGCCGGTTCTCCGAGCAGCGCGCCGCCATCCTCGCTCCCGTCACCGGCAGCTCCGGCCGCGACGTCGCCGCTCCTTCACTGGGCGAGGTCGTCCAGCGCGGCGACGAATACTTCGCCAGCTTTCCCGCGGCGCCGGACTCCGGCCTCGGCTACTTCCGCGTCGACGTCCGCACCGGCGCCATCGAGGGACGCGGCGCCGTGCGCGACTCGCTCGCCGCCGCCATCGCGGACACCCTGCGCAAGCTCGGTCCCGTCGCGCCGCGCTCGAACCCCACCGACATCCTCGTCGTCATCCAGCGCGGCACGCCGTACAGTGTCGCCTTTGCGCGGCTGTTCGATCGCACGGGGACGGCCACCAGCGTGTACGGCTTCACGTACACGCGATCCGCCGGCGTCGCAGCCATCGCCGGCCGCGTGTTCCGCGAGACGCCGCTGCTCCCGACGTCGTTCGCCGGCGCGCGATGGAACTACGACACGACGCAGGTGCGGCCGGGCGAAGTCGCCAACGACTCGCTCCTCGCGATGCGCATCACCGATCGCGCCGGCCATGTGCTCTGGCAGTCCGCCGGCGGCACGTTCAACGCCTCGGCGAACGGCGAGCGCGTCGTCCTCAGCACGGCCGCCGGTGGCTTCGACGTCGAGTCCTTCATCAAGGCTGCCGGCGAGCCCACGCTCATCCCGAGCATCGTGCGGCGCGCGCAGAGCTGGTCGCTCCGCGGCCTGCTCGTGCTCACGCTCCTCCTCGTCGGCGTGTCGCTCGTCGCACTGCGGCGTGAGCGCCTTGGCGCCCGCGACCGGCGTACCCAGGCCATGCAGCAGCTCGCACTCGGCCTGCGTCACGAGATGAACAACGCGCTCGCGAGCGTGATGCTCAACGCCGAGCTGCTGGCGGAGGAGGAGTCGCTCGACGACGACCAGCGCGAGCGGCTCAAGGCCATCGTCGAGCAGTCCGACCGCATGCGCGCCGTGCTGCGCCGCCTCGAGAAGACCGACCACTTCCACGTCGTCGTGCCCTACCTCAACGAGGGCTACATGGTCGACCTCTCGCTCAGCGAGACGAACGCGAGCTGATCAGTCCACGATCACGCGCCGCTCGCGGTACATGCGACGGCGCTCTGCGTCCGCCTCCACCAGCATCGCCGTGATCTCGTCCACACCACACGTGCCGTAGTTGGAGTGGCAGTTGTTCATCACCACGTGCACGCCCTGCGTGCGCTGCGCGACGTCGATGATCCTCGGCACCCACTCCGTCAGCTCCGCCGCGTCGTAGAGATAGCGATACCGCTCGCTCACCACCTCGACAGGCCGCTCCCACGTCTCGCGTCGCCGCCCGTGCATCCGCACCATCGCGAGCCGCTCGCTCGTCACCGCCGTCATCGCGGGCATCGACGTCTCGAAGCCCGGCGGCGCATCCACCATCACGAAGGCGAGGTCGTGCGCGCGCAGCAGGTCGAGCGTGCGCTCGCGCCGGGCAGCGTCCGTCACCCAGCTCGCATGTCGCAGCTCCACCGCGCACACTTCGTCTCCCGCACGCTCGCGCAGCGCCGCGATCGCCGCCTCGTTCGCGCTCGACGGCGTGAAATCGCGCGGCATCTGGAGCAGCAACGCGCCGAGCTTGCCCGCCGTGCGCAGCGGCTCGAGCGCTGCGAGAAAGCGTTCCCAGATCACGTTGACCAATTCGGAGGGGAGCTCGCGCGTGCGCACCTCGCGCGCGCCGCGCAATGCGCCTGGCAGCGCCTCGCGAATGTCCGCGGGCAACCGCGCGACGCTCGTCGCGTGCCCGGTCATCAGCGCATGCGCCTTCACGTCGAACACGAAGCCCGCCGGCGTCCGCTCGGCCCACAGCGCCGCGACGCGCGCCGAGGGCATCGCGTAGTACGTCGCGTCCACCTCCACGAGCGAATGTTGCGACGCATAGTATGCGAGCCGCCCTTCGGCCGATCGCACGTCCACGGGATAGAACACGCCTGCCGCCGTCATCGTGGGATCCGTCCAGCTCGCGGTGCCCGCGAGCACGTTCGCGCCGTCGATGCACGATCCACCAGGAAATCCGAATTCCGCCGACCGCATCCGCGCCGCCGCACTTCGAGCTCGCGCCCCGGAGATCCCCGCATCCACGACAGGTGAATCCGCACGAATCGCCCGTGAAAGATCCGCGGGAATCGCCGCGCCTCGCGCGGCTATCATCGAACGCACCCGCCCCGGCGCATCGCGCAACAGTGGCGCGATCAGCGACGCCTCGGGTAGGTACTTCCAGTAGCGCACCGGCATTTCCGAGCGCATCATCTTCGGCTTCGGTCGCGCGGGGTTGAACGTGCTCGCGTAGTACGTGCGCCAGAGCGCCTCGAGTGCGTCGCCTTCGGGAGCGCAGGCGCGAGGCACGCCGGGCAGGAAGCGCACCGACGCGCCATCCCAGTGCGCCGCCACGCGTGGTGTGAGGATCGACCACCGCATGGCGGGGAAGCGGCGCGCGAAGAAGGGCGCCTCGCGCTCCACCACGTCCTGCTCGGGCTCGAACCACGCCACGTAGCGCTCGCCCTCGTCGTCCTCGACGCGGCGAAAGCGCACGAACGCGCGCAGCTTGTGCCCCTCGCGCCGCACCGCCTTCGACATCGCGAACAGGCGATGCACGTCGTCGTCCACGTAGACCTGGAGCAGCTCGCGCTCGCCGTGCGTGATGCGCCAGAGCGCGCGATACAGCGTATCCCATCGCGACGCGTCGCGGTGGCACGACACGTCGGCCGCGAGCGCGAAGAACGCGCGCGGCACTGCGACCGTCGCGGCGCTCGCGCGAACCAGGTCGTCAGCGCACGCGAGCAACGACGACTGCGCGTCATCATCCGTGCGCCACACGACGTCGGCCGGTGGGAGCGACGCGCCGAGCGCCGCGCGCGCGACCGTGCGCCACCCGGCGAACGTGCCATCGAAGCGCAGCTCCCGCATGGTCTACAGCTCGCCCGTCGTCGCCGAGCGCGCCGCGGACGCGAAGAGGTCGAGCTGCGAGTGCCGGCGCAGCAGCCGGTCGCGCAGGTTCACCGTGTCGATGAGCCGCGCGTCGGGGTTGTGGTCGGCGGTGATGACGAACGGCATCGCGCGCGAGCTCGCCACGCGAAGTCGCACGAGGTCCGCGAGGCGCAGGCGATGCCAGCGCCGCGCGGCGAGCATGCGCTCCACGCTCCGTGCGCCGATGCCCGGAATGCGCAGGAGCATCGCCTTGGGCGCGGCGTTCACGTCCACAGGAAAGAGCGCGCGATTGCGCATCGCCCACGCGAGCTTTGGGTCGAGCTCGAGGTCGAGGTTGGGCGCAGCGGCCGTCGTGAGCTCGTCGGAGCGAAAGCCGTAGAAGCGCATGAGCCAGTCCGCCTGATACAGCCGGTGCTCGCGCACGAGCGGCGGCGACATGCTCGGCAACACCCCCGGCGAATCGGGGATGGGGCTGAAGGCCGAGTAGTACACGCGGCGCAGGCGGTGCGTCGCGTACAGGTCGGTGGACGTCGCGAGGATCGTGGCGTCGGACGCCGGCGTCGCGCCGACGATGAGCTGCGTGCTCTGTCCCGCGGGCGCGAAGATCGCCGACGTCGCGCCGCGCGGCAGTGCGGGGCGGAGCAGGGGCGTGCCGGCGTCGCGCGCCAAGCGCACCGCCGCCTTCGTCTCCGCGCGCGTGGCGAGGATCGTGTCGCCGATCGTCGTCATGGAGCGCCGGATGGCGACGAGGTCCTTCTCGGGCGCGAGGCGATCTAGGTCGCCCTGCGTGGGCAGCTCGACGTTGATGCTCAGGCGATCCGCCCAGCGGCCCGCCTCGTCGATCAGCTCGGGCGAGGCGAGCGGGATGGACTTGAGGTGGATGTAGCCGTGAAACGAGTACGTGGTGCGCAGCGTGCGCGCCACGCGCACGAGCTCCGCCATCGTATCGTCGGGCGACTTGAAGATGCCCGAGGAGAGGAAGAGTCCCTCGATGTAGTTGCGCCGGTAGAAGTCGAGCGTGAGCTGTACGACTTCGTCGGCGGAGAACCGCGCTCGGCGCACGTCGCTCGAGCGGCGGTTGATGCAGTACAGGCAGTCGTACTGGCAGTAGTTCGTGAGGAGGATCTTGAGCAGCGACACGCACCGTCCGTCCGGCGTGTAGCTGTGGCAGATGCCCATGCCTTCAGTGGATCCGATTCCCGTGCCGTCCTTCGAGCGTCGACCCTTCGAGCCGCTGCTCGCGCACGACGCATCGTACTTCGCCGCGTCGGCGAGTACGGCCAGCTTTTCCGCGACATCCATCCCGTCCCCTCCCCGTCCCCGAACAGATACCGAAACTTAGGTGCGGGTCAGGGAGGAGACAACAGGTGTTTATGTACCTGGCGGGATGATCAGTTGGACCTCGTCGCCGGGGCTCACCGAGATCTCCTGCGAGATGGGCTGCCGGTTGCGGCCGATAGGGTCCGCCTGGAAGCGCAGCGGCGTCGATCCGAACAGGAGCGAGGCGGGAATGATGAACTTTGCCGTGGAGTTTCCCGTCGCGACACCGAGCCGGATACGTTGCGAGCTGCGGTAGACGTAGATCGTCATGTCGAGGAAGGCCTGGTTCTCGACCTTGATCGACGTGACCGGGACGGGTTCCGCCGCCGTGTCCTGGGGGGTATTTCGACTACACGCGCCGCCGAAGGCCAGGGCGCCCAGGAGGAGCCAAGTGGCCCGGCTCCGCACTTTCACCGTGATTCTCTGCATGTCGTCTCCCGCGTCCGGCGGTAAGGAATACGATGAAGCGTACTTCGCCAAGTGGTATCACGATCCGCGTACGAGAGTTCATACCCCGGACTCGGTGCGGCGGAAGGTGCGCATGGTGATGGGAATTACGGAATACTTCCTCCGGCGCAAGGTTCGTACGGTGCTGGATATCGGAGCGGGGGAAGGGGCGTGGCGGGCGGAGTTGAAACGGATGCGGCCGCAGGCGCAGTACCTGGGATTCGATCCAAGTGAGTACGTGGTGCGACGTCATGGGAAGCGGCGGAACATCAGGCTGGGACGGTTCGAGGACGTGCCGACGCTGGGACTCAAGGGGAAGTACGACCTGATCGTCTGCGCGGACGTGCTTCAGTATGTGTCGACGCCGGCGGTGGAGCGGGGCGTGGCCGAGATTGCCCGGCGGCTCGGCGGTGTGGCGTTTCTGGAGGCCTACACCACCGGGGACGAAATGGAGGGCGATCTCACGGGCTGGCATGCCCGGAGCAAGGCGAAATACAGGGCGATCTTCTCGCGGGCGGGGCTGGTGCGCTGCGGCCTTCACTGCTACCTGAACCCGGACATCGCCGAGCGGGGGGTGGAGCTGGAGCTGGCGGTCTAGGGCCTCCGAAGCCCTGCACGCGCTGCGACTTCAATCCGATTCGTGGCGGCAGTCGAGCCGGCAGCTAGATTGAATGTCCTGTCGTCCCTGGGCTTCGCAACGCTTGCCTGTTCCAACCGGAAGAACGGATTTCAAGAGCACCCTTTGAATCGAGAAAAGGCGCCCCCTTTCTGGCGCAACCGCTACCTGTTCGCGCTTGACGCTGCGTCGCTGCTTGCAGCGCCATTTCTGCTGTTTTGGCTTCACTTCGAGAGCCTGCAGTGGCCGGTTGGTTATTTCGCCACTGTGAGGA